>JBJEHN010000078.1:0-5105 GCA_051876105.1 Coriobacteriales bacterium
GGGGCCTGTCCCCGGATGCGGGGGCCTGTCCCCGATTGCGCGTGCGGGGCCTGTCCCCGATTGCGCGTGCGGGGCCTGTCCTCCTTTGCACACGGGGCCTGTCCCCGGATGCGGGGGCCTGTCCCCAATCGTGTACGGGGCCTGTCCCCGGATGCGGGGGCCTGTCCCCGGATGCGAATCGCTCGCGGGGGCCTGTCCCCGAACGCAGAAGAGCCCGCATGCTGCGCGTGCGGCATGCGGGCTCGGGTTGCAGGTGCTCGGAACGGTTGAGTGACGGGATGAAGGCGCTAGAGCTTCTCGACCTCCACGGCACAGACCTTGTACTCGGGGGTAGCGCAGATGTTGTCGAGCGCGGGGCTCGTCAGCCAGTTGCAGTTGCCGTCCTGGAAGTGGAACGGCATCCAGGTCTGGCCCGGCTTGGTCTTGTCGCTCACGCGTGCCACGGACTCGATGCTGCTGCGGCTGTTGAAGACGCGCACCTTGTCTCCGTCTGCGATGCCGCGGGCCTCGGCGTCGGCCGTGTTTATCTCGATGAAGCTGCTGCTGGCGATCTCGTTGATGCCCTCGGTGCGGCCCGTCATCGCCTGCGCGTTGTAGTGGTACAGGATGCGCCCGGTGGTGAGCATCAGCGTGTACTCGTCACTCGGCAGCTCGAAGGCGTCGCGGTACTCGGCGGTGGAGAAGCAAGCCAGGCCGCGGGTGAAGGTGCCCACGTGCATGATCGGCGTGCCGGGATGGTCCGGGCCCTTGCACGGCCACTGCAGGCCGCGCCCGCCCACGGCGTCGCTGTCCAGGCGCTCGTGGCTGATGCCCGCAAAGCTCGGCGTGAGCGAGGCGATCTCGTCCATAACCTGCGCGGGTGTGAGCTGCGGCTGGTCGTAGCCCATGCGACGCATGATCTCGGTGAAGATCCAGATGTCGGGCTTGGCGTCACCCGGCGACTCGACGGCCTTGCGCACGCGCTGCACGCGGCGCTCGGTGTTGGAGAACGTGCCCTCCTTCTCCGCGTAGGAGATGCCGGGCAGCACCACGTCGGCGTACTTGGCGGTCTCGGTCAGGAAGAGGTCGTCGACCACGAGGAACTCGAGCGCCTCGAGGCCGTCGATGACGTGGTTGATGTTGGGGTCGGTGCGGACTTGGTCCTCGCCGAAGATGAACAGGCCCTTGACCTTGCCCTCGCTGGCGGCATGGAAGACCTCTGTCGCCCACAGGCCCTGCTCCTTGGGCAGCTCGACACCCCAGGCCTGCTCGAACTTAGCCATGACCTCGGGGTTGCTGATCTTCTGATAGCCGGGGAAGTCGCCTGGCGTGGCACCCATGTCGCAGGCACCCTGCACGTTGTTCTGGCCGCGCAGCGGGTTGACGCCGCAGCCGGGCCTGCCCAGCTTGCCGCACAGCAGCGCCATGTTCGACATGGACATGACGCCCTCGGTGCCGCTGGAGTGCTCGGTGACGCCCAGGCAGTAGATGATGGGGGCCGTCTTGGCGGTGGCGTACATGACGGCGGCGGCGCGCAGGTCGTCGGCGTCGATGCCGCAGATCTGCGCCACGCGCTCCGGCGTGTACTCGCGCACCATGTCCGCGAACTCGGCGTAGCCCTCGGTGCGCTGCGAGATGAAGGGCCAGTCGATGAGGCCCTCGTTGATGATGATGTTGCACATGCCGGCGGAGAAGGCGACGTTGGTGCCGGGGTTGAGCTTAAGGTGGATGTCCGCCTTGGAGGCCAGCCCGATGTCGCGCGGGTCGACCACGATCAGCTTGGCGCCGTTCTCAACGGCCTCGCGGATCTGCATGCCCACAACGGGGTGCGCTTCCTCGGGGTTGGAGCCCACCAGCATGATCACGTCGACGTCGTGGGTGACGTCGTAGATGGGGTTGGTCATCGCGCCAGAGCCCAGCGTGCGCGCCAGGCCGGCCACAGAGGGGCCGTGGCAGACGCGGGCGCAGTTGTCCACGTTGTTCGTGCCGAAGGCGACACGCGCCATCTTCTGCAGCATGTAGCAGTCCTCGTTGGTGGAGCGGCTGCACGCGAAGGCGGCGAGGCTCTCCGGGCCGTACTCCTCCTTGAGCTGGGAGAACCTGGACGCGACCAGGTCGAGCGCCTCGTCCCAGCTCGCCTCCTCGAACTCGCCGGTCTCATGGTTCTTGATGAGCGGCGTGGTGAGGCGGTCGGGCGAGTGGACGAAGTCAAACGACGCGCTGCGGCCCTTCACGCAGAGGCGGCCGCGGTTGGAGGGGCCGTCTGCGACCTCGACGTCAACGATCTTGCCGTTCTTGACCACCAGTCTGAACTGGCAGCCGGTGGCGCAGTGCGGGCAGGTGGTCAGCGTCTTGGTGACCTCCCACTCGAGATAGCTCTTGCGGCGCTTCTCGGTGATGGCGCCGGTGGGGCAGGCCGCGGCGCAGCAGCCGCACGATTCGCAGCCCGTCGCATCCCAGTTGGGCCCGAAGGGAGCCATGATGGTGGTCATCAGGCCCTTCTTTCCCGTGCGCAAGGTATGGTTGTACGCCATCTTGTTGCATGCGCTTACACAGCGCTGGCACTTGATGCACTTGTTGGGGTTGAAGCTCAGGAAGGGGTTGGAGTCGCGCACCGGCTTGGAGGCGGGCAGGGCCTCGCCCGTGGGCGAGTCGACGTCGTACTCGACGAAGAGCGTCTGCAGCTGGCAGGCGCCCGTCTTCTCGCACTTCATGCAGTCCTCGAGCTTGGTGAGGCAGTGCTTGTCGAAGATCATCTGCAGCGCCATGCGGCGCGCGGCGACGACTTTCTCGGACTTGGTGAGGATGGACATGCCCTCCCAGCAGGGGGTGTTGCAGGAGGAGACGAGGTTGTCCTGGCCCTCGACCTCGACCACGCAGACGCGGCAGGAGCCGATCTCGTTGATGCCGGGGAGGTAGCACAGGGTGGGGACCTCGACGCCGGCCATGGTGCAGACGGAGTGCACGGTCATGCCCTCGACCGCCTTGAGCGCGCGGCCGTCGACGGTGACGTCGATCATCTTGGGTGCGCTAGACATACTGGATCCTCCCTCCCTCGGTGCAGCCGATGCCGTAGTGGTCGCAGCGCAGGCAGCGGCCGCACTCCTGCTGCAGCTCCTCCTTGCTCATGCCGCCCTCGATGGCGCAGAAGTCGTGCTTGCGCTCGCGCGCGAGGCGCTCGGGCACCTCGACGCGGCCGTAGGGAGTGCGGTCGTTAGGCGTGGGCGCGGGGACCGTGGCGTCGATGTTGAGCGTGTGGTTGTAGCCGAGGTAGCTGTCGATGTTGCGGGCCGCGACCTTGCCGGCGCCAACAGCCTTGATGACCGTGGCTGTGCCGTGCTGGCAGTCGCCGCCGACGAAGACGTTGTCGAAACCAGGCGCCCTGAGGTGCTCGTCGGCGGTGAAGAGCGTGCGGTTGGCCTGCATGCCGAACTCCTCGAACGGAGCGGAGAGGATGGCCTGGCCCACGGCGAGCAGGATGACGTCGGCCTCGACGCGCTGCTGGGGCTTGGCGGCGTCTGCAGGTGCGGGGCGGCCGCGCTTGACGGCGGAGATGTACTGGGGCTGGGTGATCAGCGCGGTGCAGTGGCCGCTCTCGTCGACCTCGATGGAGACGGGGCTTTGCAGGGTCATCATCTCGACGCCCTCCTGCATGGCGCCCTCGATCTCGACGCGCAGGGCGGTCATGTCCTCGACACGGCGGCGGTACACGCAGGTGACGCTCTCGGCACCGGCGCGCACGGCAGTGCGGCAGCAGTCCATGGCCACGTTGCCGCCGCCGATGACGACGACCTTGAGGCCGGTGAAGTCGGGCAGCCACTCGCCGTCACCGATCTTGCCGAGCAGGTCGACGGCAGAGGAGACGCCTTCAGCACCGATGTTGTCGAGCTTGAGCGACTTGCCGCCCTGCGCGCCGATAGCCACGTAGACGGCGTCGTAGTCGGCGGCGATCTGGGCCATCTTGGCGGCGTCGACCGGCGTCTCGTACTCGACGGAGATGTCGCCGGCACCGAGGATGGCGCGGATGTCCTGGTCGAGGCGCTCGCGCGGGAAGCGGTACGCAGGGATGCCGTAGCGCATCATGCCGCCGAGCTGCTTGCGAGCCTCGAAGACGGTGACGCTGTGGCCCATGAGGGCGCTGAAGTACGCGCAGGTCATGCCGCTGGGGCCGCCTCCGATGACGGCAATGCGCTTGCCGGAGGCGGGCAGGGGCTCGGGCGTGGAGACGCGGTCGGCCGCAACGGCGTCGACGGCGGCCTTCTTGATGCCGCGGATGTTGATGGGGGCGTCGATCATCGTGCGGCGGCAGCGGCTCTCGCAAGGGTGCTCGCACACCAGGGCGCAGGCCGTCGGGAAGGGATTGTCCTTGCGGATGACCTGGATGGCGCCGATATAGTCGCCCGCGGCGGTGCAGGCGATGTAGCCGGGGACGTTGACATGGGCGGGGCAGAGGGCCTCGCAGGGGACCTTCTGGCCGATCTCCTCGCCGCAGAAGTGCGACTCGACGTGTGCGGCAAACTCGTCCGCGAAGAGCTCCATGGCCTCGAACACGTCTGCGCCGGTTTTGTAGCCGATGACGCAGTCGCTGGTGTCGCGAACCTGGGCGGCCAGCGTGCGGGCGGCCTCGAGGTCCTGGGCAGTGGCTGCGCAGTCGCGGATGCGCGCCAGGATGGCGGCGAGCTGGGGCAGGCCATCGCGGCACGGCACGCACTTGCCGCAGGTCTGGCTGGCACAGAGCTCGACGTGGGCGGTCACCACCGCGATGGGGCAGGTTCCCGGCGGAACGGCCTCCAGGCGGAGCTTGGTCGCCTCTGCGAACGTGCCGATGCGCGCGTCCGCAGCCGACGACGGCTTGACGGATAACATGGTCACAAGAACCTCCTCAACGTGCTTTCTCAAGCGAGTTGGCTTCTACTCGACTCTCATACTCACATATGCAGAGTGTACGTGATTGCCCATGCCCCCGTACCCGCCCAAACCCCGAGAGGCACCGCTCTTTGTTTCGGTTGCGTTAATTGTCCCCGCCCGTCTTCCGAATTTAGCACCATAATTCTTTGGTAATCCTTCCACTCTCAAAATGATTCAAGTCAGCCTTTGAGCTGGCTTTTTCGTCTTTCGGATAAAGC
>JBJEHN010000079.1:0-3222 GCA_051876105.1 Coriobacteriales bacterium
ATACAGTAAAGTTAGCCATTCATGTTCAATCCTTTCTCTTTTGGTCTATTAATAGCTTGATGTATCTCACATCTCTCGTGTTCATGCTGAGATCCTCCTCAATCCTCTGGAGGCTCTGCTTGATCTCCTCATCCTTCGATGAGACGGAGTTGAGGACCTGCGAGCACCGCTCGAGCGCGGCAGAGGCGTCCCTGAGGAGCTCTGCTACCTCGCCTTGCTGGCGCATCTGGCCCGGCAGGTACTTGGCCATAAGCCAGATAGCCGCTGCGACGAGCAGGATGGTGGAGCTGATATCTTTCAACGATGCTGCCAGGTTGAGGAAGTCGCTCATGGCTGCTCACCCTCGAGCGCTTTGACGTACTCGAGCTTGATGTAGCCGTCGCGGCCCTCCAGCTTGCCGAAGCCCTGGGGCGTGCGGGTGGAGACCTGGACCTCAGCTCCCCGCTCCAGCGTGCCGATGATGCTCGAGCTCAGGGACGCCTTCTCGCGGATGTTGAGGAGCGGCACGTCGACTGCATAGCGCGCAGCCGCTGTAGTCTTCTCCCCTTCCTTCTTCTCTGCCGCCGGCTTTCTCGCCGGCTTCTTGGTTGGTTTCTTCTCTACGGTTTCTCCCATTGTTCTTGCCTCCTTGAGTTGGTAATGTGCGGCGCAATGCGCCTGTCGGCTTGGGAGAGGCGGCCCCTCCCCGCCGAGATGGGGTGCTTCTTGAAATCGGGCTTTGACCAGGTGTTTTTCAGAGCCTTGAGCGGGCTAGCCCACACAAGCGGCGTAGAGGAACGCCTCGCTCATATTGAGGGCGCTGCCGCTGCTCTGGTAGCACTGCAGGGCGATGGTCGACGTGGAGCCGAGCTCGATGAGCATCACGGACTGCGCCTGGAGGTTCCCCGCGCTTCCCGCCACCGCCGGAAGGTAGACGGAGCTGCGGTCGCAGGTGGTGCCGCCGTTGGTCATGCGCACGCCGCGGCGCCCCGTGTTGTTGCTGGCGAACTGCACCTTGCCCACGATGATCCAGATGCCGGCGTGGCAGCTGATCGAGCAGCCCGTGTTGGTCCACGTGGATGCCGAGATGCTCTTCGCGCTTGTCACGTTGGAGTTGAGCAGGTGCATGACCTGCCTCCCGTTGTGGTAGACGTCGGTGTTGTTGGACGAGGTGCCCAGGCTCACCCGCTTGTCGCCCCCGCCGTAGATGTTGGTGGCACCGAAGGTGCCCGAGTAGCCTAGCACCACGTTGTCCGAGGAACTGGCGTAGAGCATCTGCGCCACCGTCCCCGCCGACGTGGTGCCGCAGAAGCCCGCCGTGGAGCTGCTGGTCTCGTTGGGGACGGTGAAGCGCTGGGCAGACGCGTCGGTCGCAGCAGCAACCGTGGCGCCCCTCACCTGCCCCGATGCGGTGACGGAGCTCGCCGTGACGCTACTATTGCATGTGACAGGCTCCGTGAACATGGAGCTGAAGCCCACTTTGAAGCCCTCGTCCGGCGCCGCGCAGCCGATCCCCACACCTGTGCCGCCCTTGGCCACCTGGAAGGTAATCAGCTGCTTGGGGAAGCGAATGCTGAGCGTGTTGGAGCGCGTTTGGTAGTCCACGTCGTAGAGGTAGACCTCGGCGACGTAGGTGACCTCGGGGCTCACCGCCGTGAAGTAGCGGAACTGAAGGTTGGCGTTGGGGTCGGACACCGAGTAGTTGAGGTAGCTGCTGGACACAGCGGTGCCATCGGCCTTCTTGATGGTGTAGTAGAGGCGCTTCGTCGAGCCCGAGACGCTCGGGTCCGGGTAGGCGTAGTTGATGATCGCGTACAGGTACGAGCCGTCCTCGACGAGCGCAGTCGACGAGGTGCTCGCTGTCCTGCCGATGTCGTAGACGGCGTTGAGCGTGGGCGCTGTGACCGAGTAGGCCCACACTGCGTAGAGGGTGGTGTTTGCACTCGGCGTGAAGCTCGCGCCCGCCGCGTACTCCGCGGACGACGAGGTGCTCGAGGTGCTCCAGCCCTGGAAGGCGTAGTTCGCCCTCACCGGCTCGGTCGAAGGCAGCGCCATGGCAGCGCCGCTGGCACCCGTCATGGTGGCAGGGGCCCCGGTTCCTCCGTTGGCGTCGAAGCTCACGGTCACCGTGTCCGCCGCCCACACCGCGTAGAGCGTCGCGGCGGAGTTGGCGGTGTAACTGCCCCCGGCCTTGTAGGCGACCGAGCTGCCGGCCGAGCTGCTGTCCCATCCCTGGAAGGTGAAGCCGGCCTTCACCGGCTTGGTCGAGGACAGGGTCAGCGTCTTGCCGTAGTACTTGGTCTGGGCCGAAGGCGCCCCGCTGCCCCCGTTGGCGTTGTATGTGATGCTGTACGAGGCGAGCGCCGCCACGCTCACGGACTTGCTCACGGTCTTGGGCGAGATGTTGCTGTCGCCGCAGCCGCCCATGCCGTCGACTGTCGTCGAGTAGGCGGTGATCTTGCAGGTGATGCTCTGGCTCGCCGTGGTCTTGGTGATCTTCTTTGTCGCCGTGACGCTGGCGAACGAGCCGCCCGCTGTGCTGCTGTAGCCTGTGACGGTCTTCACAAGCTCGCCGTCGATGTAGACCTTGAGCCCGGCGCCCCACCCGTAGGACGACGACCCGTTCTCCAGGTGCGCCTTGACGGTGATGGTGGCGCTCGCGGCGGCGTTGGTCGTGACTGATGCGCTGTCCAAGACAGCGGAAACTCGGGCCATGGCGGCCACCCCTTTCTTCTTTTGTAGTTGTGCTTGCTGGCCCTAGCCTATGTAGCGGAGCGTCAGGTTGCCGTTGGCCTCCTCCTTCCAGCGCCAGTCGCCGAAGGTGAGGCTCTCGTGGATGTTTGCGTTCATGATCTCCAGCGTGTCATGCGACACGTACGCCACCTTGACGTCCCCGTTGAGGAACTGGATCTCCTCGTTGGTGAACTTGGTCTGGAAGGGCGAGGAGCTGTTGCCGATGAGGATGTACTTGGTGCCGTCGCTCGCCGTGGCGATGCGCACGTAGGCGGAGAGCGGCGCCACCTCGGCCACGGAGCCCTCGAGGCTGTCGACCCTCTTGCCCAGGCTGCCCAGGGAGGAGGACGTGCTCTGCTCCAGCTCGGAGACCTGGGCGGTGATGCTGTTTTCGATCTCCGTGAGCCTGCCGTCGGCCTCCTCCGTGCCGTACAGGTCGCTCTCCAGGTTGTCGATGTCAGAGACGATGCCGGCGATGCTCTCGTCGAGCGAGTCCGCCTGCTCGATCGC
>JBJEHN010000079.1:3322-5089 GCA_051876105.1 Coriobacteriales bacterium
AAGAAGCTGCCTCCGCCGTCTCCTGGACGGTGTTGGAGAGGGTCTTGCTGCCGAAGGTGATCTCGTCGCTGCGGATGTTGAGGCTGGTGGCGTCTATCTCGATGTTCCCGGTGACGGGGTTGAAGGTGACAGAGCCGTTCTTGCCGTGGAGCTTGAAGGTCCCGTCCGCGAAGGCCTGCAACGGCGAGCTGCCGTCCGAGGTGCAGCTGCCATCGCCCAAGCCGATGCCGGTTGTGCCCACGAACACGCCAGGCGTGCCGTCGGTGATGGACGACTTCTTGGAATGCATGCTCGACGCGTCGATGTCGAAGCCGCCGATCGTCGCCTCGAAGGCGCTCAGGTCGGCCACGTCGACCTTGGCGGCGCTGATGGAGTCGTCGACGATGGCCGCCCCGTCCAGCACGCCCTCGAGCTGGTTGATCTTGGTGATGATTCCCTCGTTGCCGGCCTCGTCCACCAGAATCAGCCGCTCGGTCTTGAGCGTGCCGGTGGTGATGGAGTCCGCGCTGATGGAGTCGATCTTGGCCGCCGTGATGGAGGCGTCCGCGATCTTGGCGGTGTTGATTGCCCCGTCGTGGATGGCGGCGGTGCCGATCGAGCCGTCGACGATGACGCCGTTGCTAATCCAGGCGTTGTTGACGTTGGCCAGGTCGATGTCTGCCTTTTTGGCCTTGAGCTCGTCGATGGCAGCGGTGTCGACCTTGGCGATGTCCGCCTGCAGGGTCTTGATGACCGCGCTGTCTGCGGTGAGGGCGTTGGCCTGCAGGTCCTCGATCTTGGCGATGTCGATCTTCGCCACATCGGCAGAAAGGGAGTCCACGTTCGCCTGAGTGGCGTTCAGCTCCTCTATCGACGCCTTGCCGGCCACCACGATGCCCAGCTCGGCCACGTCCGCGGTGACGGTGGTGATGGAGTCGTCCACCGCGTCGCCGTAGCCGGCGGCGCCGATAACCGTGGGCTCCCCGTTCACTAAGGCGATGACCACGGAGTCCCCCGCCTTCACCGACGCGATGCAGGGCAGGGTCATCTCCGAGGTGACAACGGGCTCCGGCTCGACGTCGGCAGCAGAGTCCAGCACCTCGGCTTCTGTGAGGTCGTCCTCCTCAGAGCCGTCGCTCGAGGTGAAGTCCTCGTCTTCCTCAAGGACCTCCTCCCCAAAGGCGAGGTCCTCAGAGGTTGAATCGTAGGCCTCCCCCGTGTCGCTCTCGTCAGACTCCGCTATCGAGCCGTCGTCCTCGGGCTCGTCGATTACGTCCTCCTCGGAGCCATCCGTGGAGGTGAAGTCCTCCTCGTCGGGGAACACCTCGTCCCCATAAGTCAGTAGCTCGTCTGTGCTTGTCATAATTCGTGTCACCTCCTTTCAGCGATTCTGTGTCGCACCCCCTCGGTAGGATTCTCCCAATGCAATGCGAGTGCAGACGGGAGAATAGACGGCGGAGTGTCTGGTGGACTTCCCCTACCTGTCCATGAGCTGCTATGGCTGGTCTAGTGCGTCGTAGCTGGGGAACGCGCTTGCACGCCAGCGTCGAGAGCGACGGGCTCTTATGCGCAGCTAATCTGAGCCTCAACCCCGATATGCGCGACCTCTACAACGCGGGGCTTAGGTCAGAGGCTTGCGGCAGGGCTGAGAGCCAGCAGAGCGCGTTGGAGGGCGTCTGGGTCATGCTGGTGCATTCTGTAGGAGCGGTGATCAGCTCATTCGGCCAACTGCAGGCAATCGCGTTCTCGAGGAGTGCCAAGCAGAATCGAGCATCAATGCTTTCTTCC
>JBJEHN010000080.1:0-5061 GCA_051876105.1 Coriobacteriales bacterium
CTTTATCCCCGTCGCCCTTGCGTCGCTTGCGGTGATGGTCTTCAGCATCGGCATGACGTTCTCCTTTCGGAACTACCCAGCACCCAGAGCCGGCGCATGCGGGCTCTAGACAGCTTTTGAGGCAGGCGCTCTTTCCGCCTTCTCTATGGTTCTCTATAGTTATTGACCGATTTGCCCCTGCCTTAAACACGAGAAGGGAAAACCGCCGGCTTCTTGCCGTGCGCTGAGGCGCCGCCGACCTGCTTCGCGAATAGCGCGAAATGTTCTAATTTGAGACATATTGGCAATTGTGCCAACATTTTAACGATGTGTCTGAACCATGCGTCCGTTAAAATAGAGGTAAGGCCAGAGACCGAGCAGTCTCCCTCTTTCGGCTTCCTCCCCGGGAAACGCCCCGCGCGGATCCACACCTACATATCTGCACGTTTCAGCATAAGGGTTATCCGTTCATACATCTTCACGATCTGCTGCGCAGGGAGACGGACGACGACTTGAGCGCTTTGGCCTTGAGGACAACTGAATACGATTTGATAAGGGCATTATCATCCATGTAATTTCTGAACCCCAACAAGGCACAGCAAGGCATGAGCAATGCCTGCCCGCATTCGCGTGCGCCTGCCGCGCCTTGAGCAGGTGCATGCAACCCCTCAAATGAGAAGGCCCGAGCCGCTTCGACACCAGCGGCTCGGGCTTTTTTCTTTGGCCGCCTTAGCCGATAAGCCTCCTCAAGCCGCAAAGGCGCTAAGGCTGCGCGCATCTCCGCGTGGCCTTAGCGCGCCACCTTGCGGCTAAGGAGGCTTTGGTTGTCGTGGTTCTCAGGTTGGGACAGACCGGGGCAGAACCTGATCCTGCGGAGAAGGGCTGCCAGGCTCGTGCTGCCAGAGACAGGCAGCTGTGTGTGTTTTGCGTTCGGATCTGTTGAGGCAATCGGGTCGATAGCGAGGTGGGAGCGCGGCCGATGCGTATCGCTTGAACTGCGTGTCTCGCGTACTGCATGCTAAAGGAGAGCGAGGTGATTGACGATGACCGAGAGATTTACCATTGAGGAGAAGATGAGGCTCCCGGAGTTCAAGAGCGCTGGAGACGCTTACATATTCTTCAGGGAGCGCTGGGGCAAGGATTTCGTCTTCTACACTTCCGAGGAGATCGGCGAGATGGACTGCTGGGAATGCCATCTCATTCTAAACCGCCCTGCGTACACCCGGGGGATGAGGGAGCTGCAAAAGGGGGCGCCGATGGTTGACGCTGGCGACCTTGCAATGAGCTACCAGACCTTCCAGCTCTTCGAAGACGGGCATGTATGGGTAAGCAAGTGAAATGGAGCGGCGCCTTTGAGGTTGCCGCTTCATTTGCGTTGAGGGCTGGTTGAGTCCCTGACTCATTCCGCGCAATTGAGCCGCTCAGCGACGTTTGCGCCGCTGCCGACGGCGTTAACTAGAGCCATTCTCACCTGCTGCCAGTGAGGAGAGCCTATCAGCGAGCTGTGCCCCTCCTCCGCAGCTGCTGCAAGGGGTTGGAGCCAGCTCAGCGTGATGGCACCCTGGGGCTGCGCAACCTCAGGAAATCTCTTCTCCCTGGGCGCGTTTCACCTGGTCCGACTGCTGCTTGAGATACTGCTTCCGCCAATCCTTCTTCTTCTTGGAGAAGTAGGCTTCCACCTCGTGTTCTGGTATCCACATCCCTCGGTAGTCCAAGGAATCGAGGATCTTCCTGCATGCCTCAGGCGAGGGCTCCTTGCCGGTCGCTTCCCAAGCCGCCAGATAGCCTTCCCGGAGCTGATCGCGCAAGTACTCCTGCTGCTTTGGCCTCAGGTTTTTCCATGCCTTGTTCGCCTGCAGGAGCCGTCCCCTGCAGTCGCGGAAATGCTTGCTCATTGTTCGGGTGCTCCCTCTGGTGTCTGCCGTCGCCCCGGCCCTTGCAGGGATACACTTTACGGGAAGGGCCGGAGCGGGTCGATGGCATCGCTGCTGGCTGAGGACACAGGGAGAGCGAGGGGCAGGCTTCGGGTTGCCGCTTGCCCGCCTCTCGGGAACAGGGGCTGCAGATGGGGTTCCTCGACGATCCGCCTATCACCTGCGCGTTGGACAGGGAGGGCAAGCTGGTCCATGTCGACGAGGTGCCGAACGGCAACGCCTGCCGCTGCACCTGCCCTGCATGCGGAGAGCCGCTGTGCGCTGTTCAAGGCAGCAGCAGGATGCACTTCTTCCGGCACCTGGCGCACCGCTCGTGCAAGTGGGCCCTGGACGCAGTGCTGCAGAGCCGGGCCGAGGCCGTCCTCGCCGAGCGGGGGAGGATGATATTCCCGGCTCTCTCCTACTACGACCACGCCGAGCGCAAGCACCTCAGCCTCTCCCAGGCTGTGGAGATGAGTTTGGGCGACGTCAGGGAGCAGGAGATGGGCGGATGGGGCGTCCCTGCCACGGCCTTCGCCGTCGACTGCGGCGAGAAGGGGGTGAGGCAGGTCGCCCTGGTGGCATGGGCCGCCTTCGAGCCCGGAGCCGAGCAGTACGACTCGCTTGCCGCCGCCGGCTACGACGTGGTGAGCGCCAACATCCAGCAGCTCCACGAGCGGATCAAGGCCGCGGAGGGGAGGCACGCGGACAAGAAGGGGATCCTCGACTACATCCAAAGCGCTGAGCTCATGGCCCGCGTCCTGTGCGGGGACCTCGCGGGCAACCTGAGGTGGGAGCGCAACGCCAAGGCCCGGGCCAAAAAGAGCGAGTCGCTGGAGGTGGCGGGGCGCCTCGAGGCCGAGAGGGCCGAGCGCGACCGCCTGAGGCGAGAGGAGCAGGCCAGGGAGGCCGAGAAGCGCAGGGAAGAGGCAAGGCGCCTCGAGGCCCTCCGGAAAGAGGAGGCGGCCGCCGAAGCTGCGCGGCGCGCTGCAGAGCGGGAGAGGGCGGAGGCCGCCCGCAGGGAGCAGGAGGCAGCAGAAGACGCCGAGAGGCGCGAGCGCCGAGACAGGGCCGCCGCCAAGGAGGCCGAGATGATCAGGGGGAAGGGGCTGGTCCCCGTCCTGATCACGAGGACGGCGGTTGCCGCGTTCGCAGAGCCCTGCCCCATGACGGGCGGGCGGGCCGACGCCGTCGCGGATTGCGGCGTCTTCCGGCTGTCCACGCGACGCTGCCCCTTCGCAGTGGGGAAGGGGACGTTCTACGTCCTCTGCGCGCACGGCGTTGACAAGCGGAGCAAGGCCGCAGGTCCTGGGGAGTAGGCGCTGCCGCATTGCCAAGTGCGCCGCCTGGATGATACATTAAAGGAACTAATATCTAGGTGGTGCTGAATGTGCAAGAATACGACGCGGGCTTGCAGCCTGCTCTTATCAACCAATCGACTTTTCTAACCGAACCAAACCCAGCGCTGGGTCTAAGCGCGCCCGATGGGGGAGGGGGCGGCATCCTTGCCGCCCAGGACCTGCACGCCGAGGCGCTCATAGAGCGCTTCCTGGCAGAGGCGGACATCGCCGCCTCCACCAAGGGCTCGTACAGGCGGGCGCTCAGGCTGTTCTTCCGCTGGCACGGGGAGCGGGGAGGGGGAGGCGTCTCCCGCGCGGACATCCTCGCCTTCAAGAACGACCAGCTGAGCCGGGTGAAGTCCAACACAGCTGGGACTTACCTCGTCTCCGTGCGATCGTTCTTCAAGTGGGCGGACTCCGTTGGCCTGCACAGCAACGTCACGTCCGGTGTGAAAGGCACCAAGCGAGTCCGGGGCCACCGCAGGGACGCCCTGACGCCGGCGCAGGTGTCGCGCGTGCTCTCTGTGCTGAAGGGCGACACCCTGCAGGCCAAGCGCGACTACGCCATCTTCAACCTGCTCGCACGGACGGGTCTACGTACTGTAGAGCTTTTCAGAGCACGCATTATTGATTTGAGGAACCAAGGTGGGCAGACGGTCCTCCTGGTGATGGGCAAGGGGCGCCAGGAGCGCGACGACCTGGTGGTCATCACGCCGGCGACAGAGGGCCCGCTGCGCGACTACCTGGCCATGCGCAGGGCCGCGGGCGTTGACGCCTGCCTGCCGGAGTCGCCGCTGTTCGCGTCGCTCTCCAACAAGACCTGCGGCCAGCCGCTCTCGACGCGGAGCCTGCGCGAGATCGTCAAGGGCGCGATGCGCAAGGCGGGCATCGACGACCCGAGAATATCGGCCCACTCGCTGCGCCACACGGCCATCACGCTCGCGCTGCTGGGCGGTGCCAGCATAACTCAGGCTCAGGCGCTCGCGAGGCACACGGATGTCAACGTGACGCTCGGGTACTCGCATGCGTTGGATAGGATGGCGAACGCGCCTGAGCACCTCGTAGACCGCATGCTGGACGAGTAGGAAGGGTGAGACTTGATGTCCCGGACGACCAGGTCGTGCTCTTCAACGGCGGCGGTTGGAGCCTCGCGCTGCTGCTTTTGCCGGTTTTCTGGAGCGAGGAGGAGTACGACGCCTTCGATGCAGAGCTCGCCGCCATGGGATACGGCTACGACGCTCGTTGGGATGCAGAGAACGCCGGGCTCAGGGCGAGGATCAGGCAGGCCTGGGGAAAGATCTTCGACATCGAGGCCGCCTGGGGCGACGGCAGCACCCCGCCCTGCGCGGCCGTGTGGGAGCTGCGCCTGGAATGGGTGGTCTCGGCTGAGCGGTTCAAGGCGAGGAAGAGAGGGGTATCGAAGTGAGGAGCATAGAGAGCATCATCCACGCAGGCAGCCTCCTGTGGGCAAGGGAGCATCTGAGTGCTGATTCCCTGCCGACATTTAAGGAACTTCTTCAGGTTGTTGACCCCGTCACGCTGGAGCGAGTGGTGGTAGGCCCTAGCTCTCCAGCGCCTCCAGCTCCGCTTCGGCAGCGGCTGCGGCGGCCGCTGCCGCCTCCCTCTCTGCCTTGCGGCGCATCTTCTCGACCTTCTTGAGCTTCTTGAGCCTCTTCTCGGCCTTGAGGAGGGCCTCGTAGTTGCCCACCAGCTCCTGCTGCTGCGGCGTGAGCTTGTCGTAGGCCTTGCGGGCCTTGCCCACCGCCTTGGAGCGCTCCAGGCTCACGCTGCCGATGCTTGCGATCTTCTCTGCAGCGCGGTCTGCCACG
>JBJEHN010000081.1:0-4960 GCA_051876105.1 Coriobacteriales bacterium
TTTGTATTTTTACGAACGCCGCCTAACCGCGCTTCTTGGACACAAAACGCCGCCTAACCCTCCATGTTGGACAGCATGCCTTGTAAGCTGTTGGCGCTTCGGGGAGTAACCCCGTCGGCGGCGGCTGCCTTTGCAGGGATTTTGCACTGGCCGGGCGCAGGCTTTGCGCAGCTTGGGTAGAGTAGGGTGGAAACTCTGCGAAAGGCAACATATGACACAAGCTAAGAAGCCCGTCTGGGGCATCATCGACGTCGGTTCGAACACGTTTCGCCTCTGCGTCTACGAGGTAGGGGAGGGCGGCGAATACGAGGAGCTCGCCAACGCCAAGTCTGCGTTGGGCCTTGCAAGCTATCTCACACCCCAGGGCGAGCTGCAGCAAGATGGCGTCGACAAAGCCTGCAAGGCGCTGGCCAAGCTGGTGCGCATGGCACATCTCATGCAATGCGACGATGTCTCAATCTTCGCAACCGCGGCAGTACGCAACTGCACGAACTCCAAGGACGTCGTGGCCCAGCTCGAGCAAGCCTGCTGGACGAAGATCGAGGTCATCAGCGGGGCGGAGGAAGCGCGTTTGAGCCTGCTTGGCGCCCAGCAGAGCGTGGAGATGAGCGACGGGCTGTTCTTCGACATCGGCGGTGGCTCCACAGAGCTCATGAGCTTGGCGCACGGCGAGATGCAGGTTAACGAGAGTATCCCCTTGGGTTCACTCAACGCCTGGCGCAAGTGCTGCACGCAGATCCTGCCGCAGCGCTACGAGCTGGAGCTGTTGGCCGTCGAGGTAGGCCGCCAGCTCGACAACCAGAATGTTCCGCTACCGCTGCACTGCCGCGCCTGCGGTATCGGTGGCACCATGCGCTTTGCGCTCAAGGTCGCCAAGATGCTCGGAGCCGAGTGCAAGGGCCGCGAGCTTTCGCAGGCAGACGTCGAGCTCATCTTCAACACGCTTGACAGCGACCCCAACCGCCTGGCGCGTCTGATGCTCCAGCAAAACCCCGCGCGCGTCCACACGCTGCTGCCCGGCTGTACCATCGCGCGCGAGATCATCCACCGCCTCGACTGCGACAGCGTCGTCGTCGCCAAAACCGGCGTGCGCGAAGGCTACCTCCAGCGCAAGATGGCCCAACAACGCAAACCCAAGTAAAGCGAGCTGCCCTAGACAATGCTGCCGCCGAGGCCCTATATTCAAGGGCGTGTTACCGGCTGCTGCTCAACCAGCGCTGCTACAGCCGAAGAGCGCGAGAGCGAGGTCACCGCCTATGTCAAGAAACTGGCGGGGGAGCCTTTCACCGCAGCGATCACGAAGGCCAAAGCCTACACCAACGCAGCCTCCCACGCGTTCATTTATGACTGCCCCGAGGTGTTCTGGCTGGGGGATGACAGTTACACCAGCGAGGGCACGAGCTACTCGTGGAGCGACCCCAGCACGATCGTGGTGGGCGAGACCGAGTACAAGGTCACGGGCACAAAGGCTGTCGCGTTGACCAAGCCCCCGAGCAGCGCCGCCAAGGTCTTCGTGCCGGCAACCATCACTGCAGGTGGCATCACCTACAAGATCACTGCTCTTGCCGCCAGCGCATTTGCGGGCAGCAAGGCCAAGACCATCAGCGTGGGTGCCAATGTAGCGGCCATCGGGAACAAGGCCTTTGCGAACTGCGCAAATCTCACGTCCTTGACGCTGGGAGCAGCGGTGAAGACAATCGGCACCAAGGCGCTCTGCGGCAGCAAGAAGCTCACAAACGTGACAGTCAACAGCTCAAAGCTGACCAAGGCCTCCATCACCAACCTGCTCAAGGGAACGCAGGTCAAGACGATCAAGTGCGGCAAGAACGTGACCAAGAAGGCCAAGGCCAGCTACCGCAAATGGGCCAAAGCCGCCAAGAAGGGCGCCGTGGTGAAGTAGCGCACCTCGGCAAACGGCTACACTCTCCGAGCAGGAGAGTCGAGCAAGGAGGACCCGATGGGAGCATGCAAGCTGGATGCGTTCTTCAAGAGCGTCATCGACCAGGACAAGGCGGCGGTCGTGATCTGCGACGCAACGCACACGATCGTCTACATGAACCCGGCGGCGGTGAGGCGCTACAGCCGCGCGGGCGGCGAGGCGCTGCTCGGCAGGAGCATCTTCGAATGCCACAGCCCCAGAACCCAGCGCGTAATGCAGCGCATCTTGGAGTGGTTCCAGGAGAGTGCGGAGAACAACTCCGTCTACGAGGGGCCCGGCACCAACGAGAACAAGGACGTCTACATGGTCGCCCTGCGCGACGGAGAGGGCCACGTGATCGGCTACTACGAGAAGCACGAGTACCGCAACGCAGAGACCGCCCCGAAGTTCTGGCCTCTTAGCGAGCTGCTCGAAGGCGAGTGAGCAGGGGGCTTCAACGCTTTGGGTAGAGATGCTGTAGTAAGCGCCTGCGCGCTCGGCGCTTACTTGGGGCTGCCGACGGATTTGAGGTGGTCGCCGCAATGGGCGATGACGAGCTGCTTGTCTTGCGGCTCGTAGAAGAAGTAGACGCGCAGGCACTTGCCGGGCTTAGTGCTGCGGCCCTTGACGTGGGCGCTGGCGTCGCGCTCCTGGCCCTTGTACTCGAAGCGGCGCAGGCGCTGCAGCTTGGGGTTGCTCTTGGTGGCCTTGGTGTCGCGCAGGGCCAACTCGAAGCCCGCCTTCGCCTGGAACTCGGCGCTGATGTCCGCGCACTTGCCGCTTGCGAACAGCGGCTGCAGCACCGTGGCCATGGAGCGCAGCACCGCCCAGACCTCGGCCGCGCTGCCGCTCCTGAACTCCTCGGCGCTCTTGAGCGCGCTGGGAAGGAAGGCGAGTTGCGTCGGGAAGGCGCGCCGCGCAAGCTGCAGGGACTCAAGCGGGGTTGTGGGGACCTCGAGCTCCTGCAGCAGCTGGCCCTGCCCGCGCAGGCGATCAGCTTCCTCGCGCAGCTCGGCGCCCGTGATGTGCGCCAGCTCCAGGCTGTAGTTGAGCGAGGAGATGCGCGCCTGCAGGCTCGTGACCATGAGCTCCAGCTCGCCGATACGGGCCTCCTGCGCCTCCAGCATGCGCTGGAGCTCGTCGTCAACGGCGGGGGAGGGGGAGGCGAGAGTTGCGTGCTCGCCTGGGTCTTGCGTTGCTGTGGGCGGCGTGGAAGCTGCGCCGGCAGAGCTCTCGTCGCCCTCGTCCGCGCCCTCACTGCCTTCCGCTGTTGCAGCGGGCAGCACGGGGGCCGGGGCGAGCGTCACGTCGATGCTCTCCCACAGCGGCGCGCTGTAGCGGCACAGCTGCGCCTGGGGCGAGCAGATCATCGCCAGCAGCTGCGCGGCCAGGTGCATGAGTTCCGCGTCGTCGTCCAGCGGCGTGAAGACCTCAACCAGCCCCTGCTCGCTGCCCTCGGCCCACCACATCGAGGCCAGGAAGGCGCGCTCCTCCTCGCTGGCGCGCACGGCGTCTGCAAAGGTCCGCCCCTTGAGCACCAGCTTGGACTGCAGCGGGAAGCGCAGGCCGTTGTCCAGCCCCGCACCCACCAGCAGCAGCATCACGTAGCCGCGTTCCACGTCGTAGCTGGGGTAGACGAAGAGGCCCTCCAGCTCCACGGTGTGCAGCGAGAAGCCCAGCTTGCGGGCGTCGATGAGCAGGCAGCCGGGCATCAGCACCTCCAGCGCGCTCAGCGGCACGGCACCCAGCTCCTCGGGCTCTGCGGCCGCGCGCTCGGCAAAGCTGCGCACGAAGCTGCCGCTCAGGCTCACGACAACGGGGGAGTCCTCCCAGGCAACGCTCAGGCCCGGGTAGACGTAGGCCTCGTCCGTGCCCTCGTGGGCGATGCGCTGCTCGTCGAGCGCGCGCACGAACGACTCCTGCTGCAGGCTCATGACCCTGCTGCCGGCCAGCTCGCTGTAGGGGCAGCTGATGTCGAGCGTGACGGAGGCGCGCAGCTTGCGAAGCCACTCCACGTAGACCGGCTCCCAGCGAAAGCCTTCGTCAGCCTTCAGCTTCTGTAGTAGTTTTGAGAAGAACCTGGCCTGCTTGTTCATCGAGCTCCCTGTCTTGGTCTGGCTGTGCCAACTATAGCGTGAGGGGGGTGTGGGGAGGGGCTGCGGTCGGCTGCAGGCAGGTGAAGCCCGGGCAAATCATGCCTGTGAGATGATGCCCTCCAGCGTACGGTGGCTAGCCTGAGATGCGTATTCGCGAACAACAGGGAGATCGAACATGACTGCTCATGCCGACGCAAGTATCGCTCGTGCCAAACGCTCCACGGCTGCACCATTTGAGTCGTGCGTGCAAGCCGGTTCGGGCACGCCGTATGCTGCGGATACAGCGCCTTCTGCTGGCGGCACCTACCGCGGTTGCCTGGCGGGCCTGAGCGAACAGCAGCGCGCGGCTAAGCTTCGCCGTTTTAAGCAAGGTGTCACTCAGGAGGACGTCGAGGCCGCGCTGCAAGAGCTGGTGCGCCACTCCCTCGTCCATGAGCCCGAGGACCGTTTCTCATACATGCTGATGGAGCGCAGCGTTGAGGAGCTGCGCGTCATGGCAGCTGATTACGGCGCCAAGAACGCCGAGCGCCTGGGCCACGGCGACTTGATCACGTTGGTCTGTGCCGCCGCCTCCAACGATCGGCGCGACTGCGAGCTGGCCTTGGAGATCTGCGACGGCGACCAGTATCGGACTCTCCTGGCCGCCCTCGACAACGGCGGCCGCCTGGAGTTCTCCGCTGCACAGGCCGCGCTTCATTCCCGCGTGCGTCCCTTCCCGCCCTACAGCTTTCTCTACCTCGACGGCGATCGCTTCACCCTGCTGGTAACAGACGTCTTCAAAGACAATCTGGCTGCTGTCGACCGCAAGCGCATCGAGGCGCGTCGCAGGCGTTGCGAGCAGTTGGTGGCCTGTGCCACGGGCCTGGTCGAGCTCTACGGCATGGTCGAGGCCCACACCGCACACGAGCTCTACAACCGCTGGTATCCGGCAGACGCCTTGGGCTTT
>JBJEHN010000082.1:0-25753 GCA_051876105.1 Coriobacteriales bacterium
GCCCTGGGGCTTGCCGTAGCCGCCGGCCTGCGGGCCGCGCGGGCCCTCGCCGTAGTTGCCGCCCTTGGGGCCGCCGTACTCGCCGCCCTTGGGGCCGGCACCGTAGCCGCCGGGGCCGCCCTTGGGGCCCTCGCCGTAGTGCCCGCCCTTGGGGCCGCCGGCGTACTCGCCGCCCTTGGGGCCCTTCTCGGCGGCCTTCTCCTCGGTCTTTGCTTCGACCTTCTCTTCGACCTTCTCTTCGGTCGCGGGGGTCTTCTCGTCTGCCATAGCAGCGACCCTCCTTTCTGATACGGGGCTCTCTCGGCCCCTGCTCCTTTGGGCTCTCTTGGCCCATTTCCTTTGGGCTCTCTTGGCCCGTTTTCCTGCGGGCGCTCCGGCCCGCTGCTTGGGGCGCTTCCCGCCCCCGATCACTGAGGGCGCTGCCCTCTTCGCATGGGGCACTCGGCCCCTCATGTTGGGGCTTTGCTCGCCCTTTGGGCAGAGCGCTGAAGCCCCTTTTTCCGGGGCGCTTTGCCCCGCGCTCGGGCCTTTCTTCGGCCCTGTTCACAACGAGGGCGCTCCTGGCCCTCCAAACCGGGTTTCTGGCTCACCCGAAACCGTGAACAGTGTAGTTAAATCTCGATTGAGATTAAATGAGAACCGGGACATTCTTCGCACACTACATATCTTTCCAACAAACTACCTTATGAGAGCTTCGGAGCATCCTCCGCTCTGTGTCAATCTGCGCATCGGAGCGGCTACCGCTATCAACGCCTTTCGATACCGTGGCTGCTCCACGCTCCACCATTGTCAGCGCCAGCGGTATCGGCAGGCCATCGTGGGGCCAACAGCTGTCCAACAAACGCTGCTTCGCCCCACCAGTCAGCTGCCACGGCCTGCGCCACGGCACTCGCCCGCTCGCAATACCCCTCCCCAAGGCACCTTTCCACGCGGTTCCAAGACGCCCCCGCGCAGCCCAGCACCCTCCCCACGCGGTTCCAAGACGCCCCCGCGCAGCCCAGCACCCTCCCCACGCGGCGCTCAGCCACCTTGACCCCAAGGCGCCCTCCCCACGCGGCCCTCAGTTGCCTTGGCCCCAAGGCAGCGCTCAGTCGGTGGCCTCCTCGCGCAGCCGCCTGGACCCCGAATCCAGCTCGGGAGATTTTTGCGGTCATTTTCGCAAGATTGTGCGGGCGCAACCGGTGCCTCAGGGCCCCGAGGGGCGCCTCCAAGAGGTCCGAGAGCCGCAGAAGGCTGCATCAGCGGTTGCATCATCGCCACTCTGGTGGCTTCTGAGGGCCCTCGAACCCGGCTGCGCCCACCCCAGCGCGCACAATCTCGCCATTTTGACCACAAAGATCCCCAGAGCTGGAAAAGGCCGCCCCACGGCACCCCCAGGCCACCTAAAAGCCGCCTGCTGGAAACGCAGGCTCTGATGGCCCACTTTGGATGTGCAACTGGCAGCCCCCGAGTACGCTGATCTGTAGCGTATTGACAAACATTACACTGTAGCTCACACTCAAGGCAAAGCGAAAACAGCTCGCCCGTCGAAGGGAGGCCCCACATGGGCAGGTTCAGGGCAGTTCTCAGGTTCGCGTTCCCCAGCGTCATCCCCTGCGTCCTCGCGGCCATGTGCAGCGCAGAGGCAGCGCTGCTGCGCCTCTACCATCGCGCGGAGATCGAGCTGTGGATGTACGCTGCTTGGAAGTTCGCCTTCGTCATCCTGGTTGCCGTCGGGGTGCTCTTCGTGGCGATGATGCTGCTGTCTCCCCAGAGGGCAGACGCCCCGAGCATCGCCGTGGGCTTGGTTGTGATCATCGCCCTCTTCGTCACCATGCACTGGGGCTACTTCCTCGTGCTCTTCGACACAACTGGCTTGCTGCTCACGCTGCTGGGAGTCGTCTACCTCGCGGGGCTGTGCGTGAGCCTGCGCGGCCGGCAGATAGCTTGAGGCCGCGCCATGGGCATCGTCTTGCACCTTGACGCGCTGATGGAGGAGCGCGGCGTGAGCGTCACCGAGCTGGCAGCCGCCGTGGGCATCAACCGCGTCAACATGTCAAACCTCAAGAACGGCAAGGTCAACGCCGTGCGCTTCAGCACGCTCAACGCCATCTGCCGCGAGCTGCACTGCCAGCCCGGCGACATCCTCGAGTACGTAGACGGGTAAGGCTCGGGGCGGCTCCTTGCGCTGCACTCTCACAGCAGTTGGGAATCTTGCGCTTGGTTCTGCCGCGCTTTCACTCCTCCCCGCCTCGCCACCGCGCACAGCAGCGGCTATCTGGCGATGACCGACGGGACCCTCCGCGAATACCCGGTGCTCTCACCGAGCAAGCGCTCGAAGAGCTGCTCCTGCCTGAAGCACCAATCGGCACGCCGCGGCCTGATGCGCTTGCCCAGCTGCTTGGCGATGTTGATTGCCACCTTGTCCATCTCGTCGATGCTACGCAGCTGGCGGCGTGTCACCGTGATCACCGCGTAGCCCTTGAACTGCATCGCGTTACGCCGCTGCGTGTCCTGCAGGAGCTTCGCGCTCCCGAGGTGCTCTTGGTCGCTGTCGTACTCGACGGCCAGCCTCCCCCGCTGCCAGACCAGGTCCCCCCTGCGCTCCCGCGTTCCAGAGACATGCTGCTGCAGCGCGGTCAGGCTCACCGGGCGGTTCGCTTCTGGTGCAGGGAGGCCATAGCCGCCCATGCTGTACGGCAGCGTTAACAGCAGCGCGAGGACCAGCTCCATCGGTGAGCCCGTGTTGGGCACGGCGCGGCTGTTCAGGCGCGCGAGCCTCTTCGTGCCGCTCGCGCCACTGTTGTGCGAGCAGAACCTCTCAACGTGCCGCCGCTCGACGAGGGCAGGCGCGTCGATCTGGCCATGCGGCGTGGACTCGTCGAGGACAAAGCAGCTGGTGAGCTCGCTTATCAGACGGACAAGGTCCAAATCGTCGAGCTGCTGGGCGAGCTGAAGGAGCATGAGCTCTGGACGGCAGACATAGACGCCCTCGCCGATGCGGTACGCGCAGCGCTCGCTGAGGCCCGCCGGCACTGCATGGCCGTAGACAGCTGCGGTGTGGCGCCGGCTCCCTGCGCTGGGGAAGAGCAGGTGCAGCGGCAGGCTGAGCTCGAGTTCCTCGGCCAGGGCCTCGAGCTCGCCGCGGACATAGCTGGGGCGCTGGAGCTGCACGCCCCTCGAGAGGCTCTGCTCCATCACGGCAGACGCGCAATAGTACGCAGGCATGCCGAACACACGGCCGTAGCCCCTGATCTTGTGGGCCTCATAATGGCGCGCGCGGCGGTAGAACTCGAGGGCGCTGCCCTCACACAGGACGACGTTCTCCATGCTGCCCCTCCCTGCCGCCGCGGCGCGCTAAAGCGCGATTAGCTGCTTGGAAGGATAGCGGAAAATGCCACATACGCTTAGCATGATGGAATATGAGATTATACGAGTAACTTACGAGCTGCTTACGACCGAAATACGAAAAGCGCTGGTGAGATAGGGTGTTTTTTCAACGCCAATCCTTAGCAGCTGGACAATCCTGTGAACACAATCGTTTCACTTAGCGAATCGATTACTATTCTGCCCCGTTCCGTCGCGAGCGTCCCGCAGGCGAGCTGCGGCCCTAGCCGTCTTTGTCCCGATACTCAGCGCTGGAGCAGGCCGCCTGCTGCCGCCTTCTGCGCCCGCCCGGCTGGCTGCTCGCCGCCCAGCTGCCGTTGCCTTCGCCGGCCTTAGCTGGCATCTGCTGCGGCCTACGCACGGCATTCGCCCTGCTCGTCTCGGCCCCAGGACCCCCGAATCCAGTTCTGGGGAACTTTGTGGTCGTTTTCGCGAGATTGCGCGGGTGCGGGCGGGGCCGCAGGGCCCCGAGGGGCGCCTCAAAGGGGTCTGCGGGCCGCAAAAGGGGCCACGTCGGCGCCTCGCTGGCGACCTCCGCGGGCCCCCGGCGCCGCCTGTGCCTGCCCCCGCGCGCACAATCCCGCCGTTTTGACCGCAAAGCTCCCCAGCGCTGGAGCAGGCCGCCCCGCAGCGCCTCGCAGCGCCCCCTGCCCGAGCACACAGCGCCCCCGCAGCCCAGCCCGAACCTGTGGCAGCGCAAGAGCAGGAGCTGCCAGATCGCATTGGAGCCCCCTCGTCTGAGCGGAGATGCCCTGGGCGACGGGGGGTGTGCCTAGCGCGCGCCTTCCAGGATCTTGGCAATCAGCGCCTCCAACTGCTGCTTCTCCTCGCTGCTCAAGGAGCTGAAGGCGGCAGCGATGGCACGGTCCTGCACTTCGCTTGCCTGCTCGGCGGCGCGGCGGCCGGCAGGGGTGATCCAGTAGAACTGGGCGCCGCGCTGCGAGTAGTCGTCGACGATGAGCTCCTCGGCCAGCAGCTCCTCGAGCACGCGGTAGAGCGCGCGCGGCTCGACGCCCGTGCGCTCGGACATGATGCGGTAGGAGATGCCGCCCTCCTGGCGCACCAGCCAGCTGAGGACGCGCTCGCGGTCGCCGCCGCGGGCAGCGCCGAGCACGCGCGGTACCACCTCGACCAAGAGGTGCGTGAGCTTGCCTTCCTGCGTGGGTGCTTTGCCGCCTGGGCCGCCCGCAGGGCCGCTGACCCCGCCGCGTTCTCCGGGGCCGCCTGGGCTGCCCGGCCCACCGGGCCTGCGGCGCTGCGGCAACTCCTCGCCGTTGAGCCACATCGGCTTGAAGCGCGTCAGCCCGCGCGCGCATTGAGGCTCGTCCAGGGAACATCCCATGTGGCAGCCGGGGCAGCGAGGTGCGTCACTCATCGTTCACTCCTTTGGGTGCGTAGCGCTGCCGTCGCGTTCGTGCTCGGCAGCACCCGCGTCATGCGTCGGGCAAAGGTGCCGCCAGCCCGGGCCATGCCTCCCAGGCCGGCGGCAGCGAAAAGAATACTATCTTTTGATTAGAATAATACGGGAAGCTCATCCAATTCTATCTGCCGATGAGTACAATGTTTCCCGTGTGCCCGCACAGCGGGAGGCAACTGACGTTTGGAGTACCAATGCGCGATCATTCAAGCCACATCTCCGGCGACCGCCACCAGGTGGTGGACGCCCTTCTCGAGAGGACGCAGTTCGAGCGCCGCACTGAGACCGTCGAGGTCTCCGCGGCAGACGGCCGCGTCGCCGCCAAGGAGTACCGCTCCCAGAACATGCTGCCCAACACGCGCGCCAGCAACATGGACGCCGTGGCGGTGCGCTTCGACGACTTCAAGAACGGCGCGCCAGACACATCGAGCTGGGTGCGCGGCGAGCAGTGGGAGTTCTGCAACACCGGCATCGCCATGCCGGAGGGCTTTGACACCGCCATCCGCATCGAGGGCGTCGAGGTGAGCGCGGACAACGAGCGCCTCACCATCCTCGAGCAGCCCGAGTGCCGCTACGCCTCCACCACGCCCGAAGGCGCGACCCTGCAGGAAGGCGACCTGCTGGTGGCCGAGGGCGAGCTGCTGACCCCGGCGCTGCTCAGCGTGCTCAACATGGGCGGCTACACGGAGGTCGAGGTCGTCGCCAAGCCGCGCGTGGGCTTCATCCCCACCGGCAACGAGCTCTGGCCCGCCGGCGTGCCGCTGCCCAAGGGCAAGAACGTCGAGAGCAACGCCACCATGATCTGCGCCAAGATCGCCGCATGGGGCGGCGAGCCCGTGCGCTACGACATCGTGCCCGACAACCCCGGCCTGATCCTGAGCTACCTCAAGCGCGCCACCGAAGAGTGCGACATCGTCGTCATCAACGCCGGCAGCTCCAAAGGCTCCGACGACTACACCTGCGAGATCCTCGAGCGCGAGGGCGAGGTGCTGTTCCACGAGGTCAACCAGGGCCCCGGCCGCCACTGCAGCTTCTCCGTGCTCTACGGCAAGCCCGTCATCGGCATCTCCGGCCCCCCGTTCGGCGCCGAGTTCACCGCCGACTTCTTCATCAAGCCCTTCATCGACGTCTACCTTGGCGCCGACACCTCGTACCCACCCGTGGTCATGGCTCGCATGCTCGACAGCAACCCCCTGCAGCCGCGCCGCGTGACGATCTGCAAGCGCGCCTTCGTGCGCCGCGACGAGCGCGGCGGCTTTGTGGCGTGGCTGGCCGAGCAGGAGCACACCCCCGTGCTGCGCGAGGCCGACGACGCCAACGGCCTGATCTGCTTTGACAAGGATGGCTACGGCTTTGAAGAGGGCGAGTTCTACCCCGTCGAGCTGCGCTGGCCCTACACCCTCCCGCCCCTCCTGTAAGCCGCTCCTCGTTGCGCGCGGACGCAAACGCGCTGCACAGCCGGCACCCGGGCCCCGCATGTGCGCATCATGCGGGGCCCACTTTTGTGCTGCCATGGGTTCGGGCGGGGGCGCTGCGAGGCGCTGCGGGGCGGCCTGCTCCAGCGCTGGGAAGCTTTGCGGTCAAAACGGCGGGATTGTGCGCGCGGGGGCGGGCGCAGACGGCGCCGGGGGGCCCGCGGAGGCCGCCAGCGAGGCGCTGACGTGGCCCCTCTGCGGCCCGCAGGCCGCTCGCCAGGCACCCCTCGGGGCCCTGCGGCCCTGCCCGCACCCGCGCAATCTCGCGAAAACGACCACAAAGTTCCCCAGAACTGGATTCGGGAGCCCGGGCACCCCACGGGGGCCGCCTTGGAGCGGCACCTGCGTGGCAGCAGCCTCGGCTGCTCTTGTTTAGGCTTTCTTGACGGTTGCCTTTAGGCCGGCGTTGGCTTTGGTGAAGAGCTTGGCGTAGGCGCTCACCTTGGCGGCGGGCACGCTCACGGTCTTGACGGCGGAGCCTTTGAGGGCGTTCTTCACGCCGGCTTTGGTGAGCTTGGTAGTGCCGGTGAGCTTGAGCGCAGTGAGCTTCTTGCATCCGCTGAAGGCGCTGGCGCCGATCTTCTTGAGCACCTTGGACGTAACCTTGAACGTGGCCAGCTTAGTGCAGCCCATGAAGGCCTTGGAGCCCACGGTGGCGAGCACGGGCGAGCTGCAGGTGAAGCTCTTCAGCCCCGTGCACCCGCTGAAGGCGCTGGCTCCAACCGTGGTGAGCTTGGCAGAGCTCAGCTTGAAGCTGCTGAGGCTGGTGCACCCGTTGAAGGCACTGGCCCCGATGCTCTTCACCTTGGCGCCGCCCGTCACGGAAGCCAGCGCGGTGCACCCGCTGAAGGCGCTGGCGGGCACGGCGGTGACGTTGGCCCCGATCTGGATGCCCTGCAGCGCGGTGCTGCCCGCAAAGGCGCCGGCGGCGATGGAGATCACGCTGTATGTGCTGCCGCCGAACTCGACGCTGGCCGGCACCGTCACGGCGCTCAGGCCTGTAGACGCAGCCACCAGCGTGGCGCTGCCGCCCGCCGCCTGATAGACCAGCCCGTTCACACAGAAGCTGTCGCCTTGCTCGGGCGCAGTGCTCATCGGGGTCTCGAACACGCTGTAGACGCGCTTGGAGAACTGCCCGTCGACGCTGGCGAAGCTGCCCACCAGGCAGATGCTGCCCAGGGCGTCGTAGTCGCGCGCGGCCAGCCAGGCCTGCAGCTCCTTGGCCTCCGCGGCCGAGCTGCACGCCAGCGCGGTGCCGCCCGTGACCTGCGCGTACTGCGCCGCGGCCATGACGGCAGCGGGCTCGCAGCCAAAGCCCACGGCCAGGCTCTCGCCCAGCTCGTCGCCCAGCGCCTGCGCGCACGCCAGCGAGGCCTCCAGCGCGCTGCTGCCGGTGGCGACCTCGGTCACCGCAAGCCCGCTGGCCCGCAGCACCGCCACTGCCTCCGCCGTGATGCCGCTGCCCGCGCCCACCGCGTAGACCTGCGTAAACGCCGCCAAGCGCTGCTGCACCTCGGCGGGCACCGAGCCGTCCGCCGCAGCGAAGAACACTGGCGCGCCCAGCGCGCACGCGAGCTGCGCGGCCGCAGCACCCGCGGTGGGGTCGCTCCACGGCACCAGCACGGCGGCCTGCCCCCACGCGTAGGGCTCGTCCTCCTTGGGGCCGTACTTGGCCACCGCGTCGTAGATGCTCAGCGAAAGCGCGGCGGGGTCAGCGCTGTCGAAGTAGTTGTACGTGCCGCCACGGCTTTCCGTCAGCAGCTTGGCGCGCGCGATCGCAGCCGTGCCGATCGCGCTCGTCGCGCCCACGAAGGTGACCGTGTCCGTCATCGAGATGGCGTTGACCAGCGCGTAGTAGGTCTCGTCGCCGTTTTCCGTGCCGTCCGAGTACACGCACAGCCCACGGCCCACAGCAGCGTACGCCGTGGCCACCAGGCTGGTGCGCCAGTCGGAAGCCGGCGCCATGACCATGAACGCGGGGTTGCTCAGGCTGCCCGTGACCGCGTTGACGGCCGCACCCGTGTCATCGGCGATGCTCGGCCCGCCAGTGCAGTCCACCAGCGTGGCGTCGTAGCGCCGCACGCGGAAGCTCAGCGACACAGACCGCGTGTTAGCAAACTCGCCCACGCCGTACGCGTACGCGCGGTACTGCTGCCCATCCACCATCTGCGAGGGCGTGACCTCGGCCGTCAGCTGGCCCTCGTTGCCGTTCGAGCCGTTCTCGAAGATGAAGTAGCGCAGCGTGTAGAGGCTGCGGTCGATCTCCTGCCCGTCGAGCGAGTACGCCCTGATGTGGTCGAGCGCCACCTCGCCCTTGCCGTTGATGCGGATGAACTGGTTGTCGGGGCGGAACGCGTCCGGAGTGCTCGTGCTGCCGGAGTTGTTCTGGTAGCTGTCGCTCTCAGGCGAGTAGAGGTAGGCGTAGGTCAGGTCGTTGCGGTTGACGGGGTAGGCCTTCTTCACCGCGCTGAGGCTGGAGTCCACCGTGAAGGCAAGGCTGTTGGAGGTCGTCTCTGCGATCTCGAAGCCCCAGATCATGTTGCCCGCGCTCGTATAGCTCGACACGTGCGGGACCGGCGCCGAGCCCTCCAGGTACTGCTCCTGGGGCACATCCTCGCAGCAGATGTCCTTGTAGTATGTCCCCTTCTTCAAGACGGCGATCGCGCCGGCCTTGCTGAGGTCGGTGTCGGCCTCTGCCGCCGCCTTCGACGCATAGAAGTACACGGCGAAGTACATGGTCAAAGCGCTGGTGTTGAACTGCGATCCGGAGCCGGTGATATAGGGGTTGGTGAGATAGGAGACGATGGTCAGCTTGCTGTTGGGCGTGCCGTAGATGTTGTAGCCGGTGTTGGTGCCGTTCACGAGCAGGTAGTCTTCGCCGCCGTTCTTGGCGCCGGCCAGGTACGTGATGCGCTCCAAACCCGTGCAGCCCCAGAAGCAGCAATCGCCCAGGCGGCTGTACGTGGGCGTGGTGATGGTGCCCGAGGTGTCAGAGAGGTTCCACTCGCTCTTGTGGGCATCGCCCAGCAGCGCCGGGATGGTGAGCTCCTTGAGAGCCGTGCAGTAGGCGAAGGCATGGTGGCCGAAGAACTCCGGGTGGCAGCCCTCCCTGAAGGTGAAGGTGGTCATGGAGGCGTTGTAGGCAAAGCTGTAGTTGCCAATCACCACCGCACCCGTCCCCAGGCTGACCGAGGTGGCGCTCGTGCCGTAGAACGCCTGGTAGGAGATGCGCGTCACGCTGTCTGCGATGCTGAGCGCCCTGATCTTGTCGCAGCCCTTGAAGGCCTCCTCCCCTATCGTGGTGACCTTGGCGCCCTCGGGCGTCTTCTCGGGGATCACCAGGTCGGCCGCAGAAGCCGGCGCGGTGTAGCCGGTGATGGTGGCCTCGCCGCCGGCGATTGTGTACGCCAGCGTCCACGAGCCGGTGGTCAAGCTGCCTGTCTGCCCGGTGCTCGCGAGCGCCTCTGCCAGAGCGCTCACGCTGAACACCGGCACGAGCGCCACCGCCATCGCTGCGGCGCAGAGCGTGCGCAGGGCCTTGTGTGCGAATGTGTGCATGTCTCTTCCCTTCACGAGCATGGATCTGGTGCGGATGCCAGCCACATGGCCCCCGAGCTGCGCGAACGCAGCGGGCAGCCCAGGGGTCAGGCGGCTTGCGGGGCGGGCGGGCGCGGCGCGGCAACCAGAGCCGCCGGCGCGCCCAGCGGGGCGGGCACCTGCGCGGCACCCGCCCTGCCTGCCCTCACGCGCGGCTAGCGCGCTACTTGCTCACCTTGATGGTGATGGTCTTAGCCGCAGACGCCTTGTAGGCGGTCGTCGCCTTGGCCTTGACGGTGATCTTGTAGGTACCGGTCTTGCAGGCCTTGGGCACGGTGACGGTCAGCTTCTTCTTGGAGTTGACGGTGACCTTGATGCCGACCTTCTTGGCGCCGGAGCCCAGCGTTGCCGTCAGCGCGGTCTGGGCACCGGAGATGGTCACGTTGAAGGTGGTCTTCTTCTTGGCGATGGTGCTGGACTTGACGGTCTTGCTGGCGTTCTTGGTGATCTTGATGGTCTGGGCCTTCTTAGCGTGGGCGGCGGCGTAATCGGCGGCCCAGGCGGCGTAGGTCGCGGTGGGGGCAACCATCGAGAAGTCGTACTGCTGGTCGCCGATCTGGCCGTAGCCCTTCTTCAGGTTGGCGAGCACGGTGTCGGTGCTGGAGTTGTTGACGTAGTAGTTGTAGCCCTCGTAGAACTTGGCATCCATGTCGTCTTTGCTGTAGGTCTGCTTGACGTTGGCGAGGTTGGCGCCCTCAGGCAGCGACATAACGCCCAGGCCCCACTGGATAGACTGGGTCAGAGAGGCTTCCGTGATGTGGAAGATGCGGTCGTACCAGTAGGTCTCGAGCTCCATGTTGGGGAAGAGCTCCGGGTAGACGAAGTCCAGGGTGTGCAGGGTGTAGATGGACTTGTCGATGGACTTGTTACGAGCGATGGCCTGGGTGCAGGAGATGCAGTCGTACTGGATCTTCTCAGCAGCGGCCTTGGTGGCAGTGCTGGTGCAGTGGTCGACCATCCACTGCTTGAAGCTCTCCTGGGTGTAGGCGGTGGTGCCGTTGGTGCCGCCGGAGCCGGTCAGGACAACGACATCGCAGGTAGCCAGCTCGTCGGCCGTTGCGGTGCAGGCCGCCTGGCTGCCGCTGCCCACGTAGGTGGTGGAGGTGACGACGTAGTCCTTGCTGGTCACCAGCTGCTCGACGGCCAGCGGCGCGAGGCCCGCAAAGCCGGCGTTGTTGTTGGCGGTGAAGCCGTCAGCGCAGTCGAGAACGGAGATGGTGGCGGTGTTGCTGTCTGCATCCGGGTCGGCGGAGACGAAGGCGACCTTCTTCTTCTTGACGGTGCCGGCGTTGATCTGCGAGAGCGCGTAGAAGACGGCGCCCTTCTGCACCTGCTCGAAGGCCAGGGCGCAGTCGCGCGCGCTCATCGGGTCCTCGGTGGACGCCTCGTAGCGCGTGGTGCGCGGCAGCGCGTTCATGGAAAGCCAGGTGGCGTTGGCGGCGGTCACCTTGTTGCCGCCATAGGTGCCGTCGTAGCTGGCGGTGCTGGCCTCGATCTTCTCGACCTCGTCGACCAGCTCGTAGAGGCGCTGGCTCACCTCGAGGACGGTGCCGTTGCCGCTCATCGGGACGATGGTGGGGTTGTACTGGTCGTCATAGGGGGCCTTGAGCGCCTCGGCCGCGTCGTCGGCGATGGGTGTGTCGGCGCTGGTGTAGAACTGGCCGTTGCGTATGGCAGAGGCGGCCTTCTCGATGTTGGCCGGGTCATGCTCGCCCCACAAGACCTCCGGGCGGTACTGGAAGCCCTGGTAGGTGCCGGTTGCCGCGTTGAAGGAGTTGACCGAAGCGGAGCTGGTGGTGGTCAGCTCGGCCTTGGTGCTGTCTGCCGTGTAGAGGTTGTAGAACTCGTTCCACGCGTAGGCGTTGGGGACCTCGTTGGCCACAGAGGCGAAGATGCCCTCGAGGGACTGAGTGGCGGCGGTGTCTGCAACCAGGCCGTTGATGTTGCCGATGCAGACGTCGCTGGAAACACCCAGCCAGTCGGGGCCGGTGAGGACGGGGCCCGTGCCAGAGGTGGTGATGACCTTGTAGTCCTTGCCGTCGACGGTGACGACGTTCGTCCTGACCGTTGTGGGGATGGTCCAATTGGTGCCGTCGGCCACAGGAACGTCGCCCATGCCCTGGGCCCCGCCGCCGCCCGCACCGCCGGTGGGGCCGCCGCCGCCGGGGCCGCCGCCCGTTGCAGCGCCCGTGCCGCCGGTAGGCGCGTCCTCGGCAAAGCCATATGGCACAACGACCATGCTGGCTACCAGCGCCGCAGAGAGCGCCGAGGCGAGCAGCTTGCTCGTCTTCTTCATGCGATTCTCCTTCCTTTCAATCCCCCGTGCCCGCTGTGGGCTTGGTCAGGCACCGTGCCCTCCCTTGACCGAGGGATGGATTACCAACAAGCGCGTGCCCGCGGGCACGCGTTCCCATACAGCCGCTCAGAGCCTGAACGACTTGACGAAGTACCTCACGTTGCCCAGCTGGCGCCGGGCCGCGCGCCAAAAGCCCTGGTAGTAGGCCACCAGACAGGCCAGCTCGGCCTCGGTGGGGGCCTGCCCGCCGTAGGCCACGCGCACGTAGGCCTGCGTCGCCTGGCTGAAGCTGGCGCCGGCCGCGGTGTCGAGCACCTCCATGGCGCCGGCGTTGTTGCGGGCGAACTCCAGCAGCGTCTGCCCCTTGGGCACCGCAAAGCCGATGCGCCCCAGGCGCTTGGTGAGGAAGAGGTAGAGGGCCTCCACCTGCTGCTCCAGGGGCAGCTCGCGGATCTTGCGCAGCCGCCGGGTGCGCCACCAGCGCCGCCCCACGAAGTACGCAACGACCGCTAACGGCAGCAGCAGGGCGAGCAGCCACAGCAGCACACGCAGCGCCGGGTTGGCCTGCACGTCGAAGCTGTCCGTGAGCTCCTCGAGGTCGATGCCCATGAACGAGCCGGAGGGCTGCTCTTCTTCGGGCGGGGTCTCCAGCGGGCGCGCGGGCATGGGGATGCCATCCTCCTCAACGCGCAGGTCGTCGGTGGTGCGGCTGCCGCTGGTGGTCTCGCTGCCCGTGAGGTCGATGTTGGAGACCATGCGCTCCTGCGAGATACCCCTGGCAGCCACCTCCTCCAGCGCGCGGTATTCCGTGATGAGCTCCACGTCCACCACGCCGGGATTGAGCGGGGCGATCACGCCAAACCACACCGCCACGCCGATGACCAAGGCCACAAGTGCTGTGCCCAGCGCGGTGACGAAGCCCAGCGGGAACGAGACCTGCCGCGCGCTCATGGCCGCGCGCACCGAGCAGAGGTAGTTCTTGTAGACCAGCAGCGCGATGCCGCTGAACAGGAACGCGAGTGCGGGCACGGTGACCGGTGCCTCGAAGAAGAACTGCGTCCAGCTGCACGTGAAGATGCCGCAGATGAGCAGCACGGCCGTGCCGGCGCGGCTGCGGCTGAGCGCAAAGGGCACCGCGCCGGCCAGCTCCACCAGCAGCACGCCCAAAAACCAGTTGCCGGCGCTGTCCTGCGTGAGCGGGCCCTCGCTCAGCGCAAGGCCGGCCAGCAGCGCGCCCAGGGCAACAACGCCCAGGGCGATGCCGCCGGGCAGCATGGTGCGCTTGCTCGCCGTCACCGCAAAGAGCGCCACCACCGTCAGCACCATCGCCAGCAGCGCAAAGGGCCCTGCCAGCAGCGCGTCTCCTACCTTGAAGCCCTGCAGGAAGCACGCCCCCAGGGCAGCGGTCGCAACGGCCAGCAGGAGCATCTCCCAGGCGTCGCGCTTGATATAGCGTGCGATGCTCGCGCTCATCTAGGCACCTGCCGTTTCAAGCTGGGTCGCGTCTGATATGACGAAGCACGGCACCTGGGCGCTGCACAGGCGGCGCAGGGGCCGCAGCAGCTCGTCGCGCTCGGCCGGCTCCAGCAGCTTGGGCACCACCACGAAGAGCATCGCGTTGCGCTTGCGCGCCTTGGCGTCCTGCAGCAGCTGCACCAGCTCCTCGCCCACGTGCGCGGTGCAGAAGGCCACGTTGCCCTCGCCGTGGATGGAGTGCACGCAGCGCCGCAGCAGCTCGAGGGCCTCATCGCCCTCCCCCACCGCCACGCGCGGGATGTCGTCGATCAGGCGGCTGGAGGTCTCCACGCTCACGTTCTGCACGCGGCGGGCCTCGCCGTACTTGTCCGTGTAGGTGAAGGTGGCGTCGACCCCGCGGCTCGCGGCGAACAGCGCCACCGAGAGCGCGGACTCGATCAGCCCGTCGAAGACCTGCATCAGGCTCTCGCTGTCGTAGCGCGGGGCGGTGTGGTCGATAATGATGTCGATGCCCGGGTTGCCAAAGGTCTCGAACAGGCGGGTGTAGTAGTTCTCGAGCGGGTTGCGGCTGGAGAGCTTCCAGTGGATGGTCTTGAGCGGGTCGCCGGGCTCGTAGTCGCGCACGCCGGCGTAGTCCATGTCGTCGGTGACGATGGGTTGGAACGCCTTGCGGCTCTCCTGGGCAGAGACGTTGTCCAGGCTCATGCCGCTCACGTCGAAGACCTTGGGCAGGACCTTCACCTCGTGGCGGTTGGGGTTGACGATGGTGTGGCGAAACAGCCCCAGCAAGTCGCTCACCACGATGGTGCTCACGCCCGCGCTGTAGGTGCCCAGGTGCTCGAAGCGCGCGCCAAAGCGGAACTCGCACTCTTCCCGCGGCATGAGCACCATGGAGGCGGGGATGCTGTCATCCACCTCGCCGAAGAGGTTGCTCACGTAGAAGTAGGGCTCCAGGCGCAGCACCGGCAGCGCGGAGCGGTTCTTGAAGGTCACGGCAAAGGCGGCCTCCGTCCCGCGCTCGCAGGACTCCAGCAGCGAGCCCTCCGAGTACTCGATGGAGCCCGCCAGCACGCGCAGGTAGGCGAACGAGAGCGCCACGGTGGCCACGCAGGCAACCAGCGGCACGTAGCTCACCGGCGTTGCCAGGAAGACCACGGGCACCACGCACGCGGCCAGCATGAGCAGCACCAGCGCCACGCGCGCAGTCACGCCGCGCACGCCCAGCGCGCCTTCCTGCACCCGGCGCTGCCTGCGCTGCCCGCGCGCGCCGCGGGCCTTGAAGGCGGCCATCACTCCCACCCCCTCTGGCGCACGGCGATCATCCACACGAAGAGCGGCAGCGCCACCACAGAGACCACGCTGCCCAGCGTGATGCTGAAGCTCCCAAAGCTGAGGATGGAGACCAGGTCGCCGCATGCAAGCAGCAGGATGGCGCCCACCAGCACGTTGCCCACCAGCTGCCGGCGGAACTCGCAGCCGAACACGGCGCGCACCACAAACGGGATCACCAGCGAGACCATGGCAACCTGCCCGGCGTTGACCTGCGCGGCCAGCACCAGCAGCGAGCCACACAGCAGCGCCACAACGCGCAGCTTGGTGGGGTCAACGCCCAGCAGGCGCGTCTCCTCGTCAGAAAAGCTCACCAGGTTGAGCCTGAAGCGCAGCGCCACGATGGGCACGATTCCCACCACGCCGCACACCAGCAGCGTGAGGTAGGTGTAGGCGCTGTCGAGCACGGCGGCGGCCTGCAGGTTGTAGTAGACGAGCCAGGCGGTCTCGTCCAAGAAGTTGGCCTGCACATAGCGGATGACCACGTTCACCAGCTGGGTGACGATGGTGCCGATCAGCAGCATGTTCACCACGTTGAAGCTGCCCCTGCCGCTCACGGCCTTGCCGCCCAGCAGCACCAGCAGCAGCGCCGCGACCCCGCCCACGAAGGCGGCCAGGTAGTAGTAGCCCGGCATGGCCACCGCCTGCGCGCCGAAGCACATCACCAGCACCAGCAGCCCGGCGTTGACCCCGCTGGACACACCCAGCATGGTGGGCGCGGCGATGGGGTTGCGGAAGGCGTTCTGGTAGAGCATGCCCGCCAGGGCCAGGAAGGCCCCACACACCAGGTAGCGCAGCACGGAGCCCACCGAGTTGATGACGTCGAAGTACATCGGGTAGCGCGCATAGACGTCCAGCTGCACCTGGCTCAGGCTCGCCGGGTCCGCCGCGCTGGTGAGGGCGATCTGGAACCAGCTGGCATAGCAGCCCACCACGTCGAGCGGTGAGTACACGGTGTAGTTGTAGCCCGTGCTCACGCACAGCGAGACCGCAACCAGCACGGCGAGCACCGCCAGGAACAACAGGTTCAGGCGGCGGGTCTTGGCGCGGTCGTCCGCCATGAGCTCAGTACCACTCGGCACGCTTCTCCCCCTTCGTCTTGAACGCCGTGATCAGGAAGAACACGCAGCCCACCACGCTGGTGAACACGCCGGCAGAGCCCGTCTCGATGCCGGGGATGCCCATGTTCGCCACCCAGTTGGCCAGCAGCACCAAGATGGCGCCGAGCGCCGCCGTGGCAGGCAGCAGGTAGCGGAACTCCGGGCCGATGATGCGGCGCGCGATGTGCGGCACCATGAAGCCCACGAAGCCCACCGGCCCCGTAAAGCTCACCACCAGCGCCGTCATCACGGTGCACAGGCCCACCATGAGGTTGCGGGTACGGGTTGTGGAGATGCCCATTGAGCGGGCCTCGTCCTCGTTGAAGGCCAGCAGGTTCAGGCGGTTGCTCATGCAGAAGATGCCCACCATGCAGGCGATGAGCGGCACGGCGAACACCAGCACGCTGCTGAAGGTGTACGCACCGGCGAAGGTGGTGGTGTAGGAATTCTCGATGAGGGTGTTGAGGGTGCTGTTGTGCAGCTCGTAGATCACGTAGTACTGCACCACCATCACCACCACGCCGATCACCGAGGTGAAGACCTGCCCGGCGATCACGAGGGACACGTTGCTCACGTGGCCGCGGCCGGCGATGTGTGCGATGAGGACCGCCATCGCCACGACCGCAAAACAGCCCACCAGCGAGCACAGGAACGGCGCCCAGCTCTGCAGCAGCACCTCGAGGGGGTTGAGCGTTTCCAAGTAGGCGGTGTACTCGTCCACGCTCATGATCCCCAGCTCCGTGTAGCCGAAGAGCGCGTAGATGATGAGCCCCAGGGAAGCACCGCTCGTCACGCCCAGGGTCGAAGGCGATGCCAGCGCGTTCTTGAGCGCGCCCTGGTACACCCCACCGGAAAGCCCCATGGCTGCGCCGGCCAGCAGCGCTGCCACCATCTGCCACACGAAGAGCGCGTAGAAGCTGCTGCCGCCAGTGAGGAAGTCCGCAAAGCCCGCGAGCGAGTAGCGGTAGAGCTCCAGGAACTGCGCCGGCGAGTACCAGCCGTGGTTGATGATGTCGAGTGCCCCCGTGGGGAAGGTCGCGGTGAAGACGAACACCACCACGGTCAGCAGCACCAGCAGCACCACCTTGGTGAAGCGCGGGTCGAAGCCGTAGCGCTCGTCCTGCTCATCTGCGTAGGGGTTGACCTCGTTGCTCTTGAAGATGCGCACGCGGCGGCTGTAGTCCGGGCCGAAGTCCTGCACGGGCTCCTTCCCACCAAAGACCGAGGGCGCCTGCTCCTGCTCGCCTTGACCGGGCGCGGCCACCTGGTCTTGCTGGCGGCCGAAGGTGGCGTCGATGCCGTCGGCTCCGGTGCTGGGCGTGCTGTTCAGCGTGAGCTTGGGCATCTACTTCACCGCCCCGACTGTGATGGTCTTGAGCTCGGCGGCGCTCAGCTCATAGCGGTAGAAGGTCTCGTAGAACTCCTCGACCTTGCTCTCCCAGCCCACCACACGGCTGTCAGGGTTGGCGACGTCGTTCACCCAGGCGGCCTCGAGGAAGGACTCCGGCGTGGCCTCCCCCGTCCACGCGCTCACCAGACCGCAGGGGCTCACGAGAATGGCGCTTTCGGGGATCTGGCCGTAGCTCTCGAAGAGGTTGGAGCTGGTGGAGACGCTGGTGTCGACACCGATGGTGGACTGCACCATCGAGCCGTTGGTGGTGAACTTGCCAAACACATAGCCCAGGAAGGTCGACTCGACGCCGTAGGGGTGGTAGATGCCGTTTGCGTCCTTGCTGTTGGTGATGACGCCGTCCTTGATCTGCTGGGTTGCGGCGATGAGCACGGGGAAGTCCGCCGCGCCGAACGCCGAGTTCATGGAGAAGTCCGCCTGGCTGAAGTCAGACGAGAAGCGCGAGGTGAACAGGCACATGTCCCAACCGTCTGTGCCCTTGAGGTTGGTGGACTTGTCCATCGCGCCGCCGCTCTTGTAGCTCCACATGTTCTTGGAGGCCTTAGCCGAGTCCTGGCGGAACTGCCAGGCCACCACCTGGCCGGTGCTGGTGGCCGATGTCTTGGCGGCGGCGTTGTTGATGAGCCCGCCGGCCTGGATGTAGAAGGAGGCAGGCCCCGCCGCCCAGCCGATAGTGGAGAGCGCCACGCCGTTGGCCACGGGCTTCCAGCCGTCTATGCTGGCCGTGTAAGTGGCGGACTCGTCGTAGCCATCGAGTAGCAGGGTGAACTTGGCGCTGGGGTTGAAGCTGTACTTGGTCGTGTTCTTTAGCTCGAATACCTGCGCGCCGGCGAGCTTCTTGCTACTGCCGTTGGCGTTGGTGCAGACCTCGGTGATGAGCTGGTCGAAGTAGTCCACGTAGTCCTCGGCGCACTTGACGCTGTCCCAACCCGGCTCAAGGCTGGCGCTACCCTCGAGCATGTCGCCGATGAGCTGGGCGTTCTTCTTGAGGTAGGTGGTGTTGGTGAAGGGGCGGATCTGCATGACCTTGACGCCGCCCTTGTTGAGCGCCGCCTTCTCTGCAGCGGTGAGCTCGCTGCTGGATTCCACGAGCACCACGTCCGCGCCGGACTCGATGATCGCGCTGGTCTTGATGGAGCCCTTCTCGCTGCCGTCGCCGCTCCAGCCGGTCTTGACGGCAGAGGCGCCCTCGTCGGCAAAGACCGTGGCAAAGCCGCCGCTGAGCAGCGTGTTGTCCGCCGCAGCCAGCGCGTACTTGCCGCCGATCATCTGCACCAGCACGGCAGCGCTGCCGTGGGCGGCGATGGTGCCCACCTTGGGGGCGTCGACGTAGTTACCGGTGAGGTCGTCGTCCACGTTGCCGTGCGGGTCGGATGCATCCGAGCCCTCGACTTCCTCACCTTGCGCGCCCTGGCCGCCGCCGTCATCGGTCTCCTGGTTCTTGGCGCTGCCGTTCTTGGAAGGGGTCTCCCCTTCCCCATCGCCGTCGCTGCCGTTGTCATCGTCCTGCTCGTCGTTTGCAGGCGGCTCTTCCTGTGGCTCCTGCTCGTCTTCGAGCTCTTGCTCGGTGGCATTGGGGTCGTCGGTGCGGTAGAAGGCAACACCGCTGCTGGCCTCGATGCCCTGGTATTCCGGGTTGGGCGACCACAGCGACTGCTTGGCCTTGTAGTTCTTGCTGTTGTTGGGAGTGGAGCTGTAGACCACGATGTTTTGCGTCTTGTTGAGGTTTTCCGCGTCCTCAGTGGTCTCTGTAGAGGAGAGCTTGTCGCTGGTGAGCTGGGCAGAGTCGTCATTGATGTAGTACTTGTCCTCGTTGTCGAGGTCGACAGTGGCGGAGAGCTGGTCCCAGAGGATCTCCTTGAGGGCGTCGCTGTCCTTGCAGCCCGTTGCGGTGCAGAGAAACATCAGGGCACACAGCGATGCCGCAAGCGTTCTAGAAACCCGCCGTTTCACCTGATGTCTACCCCCGAGGTTGCAAACCAACAGAAAAGCGGGAAGCCTACCGCGACAGTAGGCTCTCCCGTGGTGACAGATTATCCTCCAAAAGATTTAGTCTGAATTAAATATAAAGCTTGAGTATAGCGAGCAGCAGGATTACTTCTTTAAGCGTCACGCTTGGACGTAGAATGGGAATAATTCCTTTCATAGCTGGTAGTTTTCGATGACATAAGTTCTCAAGCCACTTTCGAATGAAATGGAAGTATATATGTTGATATGCTATGTATATACTAAATACATAGATTACTTTACTATATATAGCTTTAGCAATATATAGTAAAGCCTTCAGGAATACCCTGCCTGAAATCAATGCCTCAATAAACCCTGACACATATAGAGAAAGACTGTTTCACAAAACTACGGCACCACTCCCCAACCCACACAGCGATTAACCACTGCAGTAATACCACCCCAACCGCCACCTCACTCATCATCTGCAGGCACCCTTTTGGCGTCACTCCAACCAGCAACAGGGGGCGCCCCTCTGCCGTCATTTCGACCAACTCCAGTGAGCGCCCCCCTCCCGTCATCCTGAGTGGAGGCGCGAAGCGCCGCAGTCAAAGGTTCTCGAGTTTAGCCGCGAGATCACCGCAATCGAGTCACTGTCTCGCTACTCCGCTCGAGATCCTTCGACTCCGCTCGCTTGCGCTCGCTGCGTTCAGGATGACGGGAGAAGGCAACGAACGTTGGGGGCTCCTTATCCAGCATAGAAGGAGCTTTCTAGATCCACCTGGGACAACGCAAGCGAGCTGGCATTCGATGAGCTTGGAACGACAAACACGGACGTTAACTCAAGGGTGTCAACCGTTGACACCCAACCCCTCCCCTACTATCAGCACCTTATCTGACACCGATACTGCAAAGCAACTCCGAGTGTCTATCAAACGTCATTTCGACCAAGCGAACGTCAGTGAGCGCGTGGAGAAATCTCGGGTGGAGGCAGGGCACCGAAGCTCGAGGCACAGTCCCCTGGCTCAACGTGAGATTTCTCCACTCCCGCGCCTTCAGCGCCTCCGGTCGAAATGACGGAATAGCGTACCGCTGCCGCTCCGATCAAATTGGCAGTCCGAGAGAATGTGCCAGAGGCGCTCTCCTTGCATTTTCTTGAACGTAACGAATGCACACCCCCTCAGGGCGGTGGTAGGAGTGGCAACGCGAGGGTGTCAACCGTTGACACCTAACCCCTCCCCCGCTCCAAACCCACTGAACTATGAACTTAGGCGCATCATTACAGCAAGACAAATCAATCAACATGCTTGCTAACGACACGAAAGAAACAAGGCTGCACATACCCGCAATGGTGCTTACGAGACACCGCCCCCAGCCGTCATCTCGACCGGAAGGGCACAAGGGCAGCCCGGACCGTCATTTCGACCGGAGGCACGAAGTGTCGGAGTGGAGAAATCTCGAGTTGAACCAGGAGACCGTGACTCGAGCTTTCGGTCCCCTGGCTCCGCCCGAGATTTCTCCACGCGCTCACTATCGTTCGCTTGGTCGAAATAACGGTAGAGAGCGGACTGCTGTTCGCTTGGTCGAAATAATCTAAAGAGAACACCATTGCGGGTTAACACAACAAGAAACAATGAAGCTCGAAAAGCGAGAGTAGAGCGGATACGCCAAATCAACTATCACAAATCAAGATGGACGACTATTTGATTGCATGCGATTTATTTTGAACTGGAAATGGAAGAGCGAGACAAGACTTCAGATAGAGTGATCGAATAGGGAAGGGGAGGAGGGGGTTCCACTGCCGTGGCTCGAGCGACGTTCTCCTGAGTCAACTCGAGATTTCTCCACTGCGGTGCCTTCGGCACCTCCGGTCAAATAACGGGAAGGGGCGTCGCTGCCGTGCCTCGAGTTACTGTCTCCCGGCTCAACTCGAGATCTTTCGACTGCGGCGCCAAGGCGCCTCCGCTCAGGATGACGGGAGGGGGTGCCGCACTCGTCACGCGTTAGCTGGAGGGCAGCACTTGCTGCGCGCAGGGTGAGTGGGGGAGGGGAGTGAATCAGCTCCGTTCCGGCTTAGCAACGTCAAGCAAAGACAGCGGCTCCGTTCTGGTCTAGCAGCGCCAAGAAAACACACCGGCTCCAGCCCCGGGGGTCAATGGTTGACACCCTTGAATTGCTACCGTTTAGAGAAGGAATTTCAAGAAAAAATGCGATTCTAACAATTCCCAGCGCAAGTTCGTATATATTTGTTACTAACAAATTCGCACCATATTTGCACGATTATGCACAAGGAGCACGTTCATGGCGGTTGAAAAGAAGCAGCAATCTCTGTCTCTCGGTCAGGAGACCATCGAGTACTTGGAGCGCGAGGCAGAGCGCCGCGGTCTCAAGAAATCTCAGCTCGTGGACCAGATCCTCAACAACGAGCTGAACCCTGACAAGAACGATGACAGCGACAAGCCCACCATCATCTCCGTCATGAGCTACAAGGGCGGCGTTGCCAAGACCACTACCAGCATCTGCCTGGCTGTCTGCCTGGCAGAGGACGGCTACCGCGTGCTGCTCATCGACATGGACGGCCAGGGCAACGCGTCCCAGTACCTGCATGTGTACGACCCGCGCTCCGAGGACCTGTGCATTGCAGACGTCCTCTACAACCAGGGCTCCAACACCAAGCGCAAGACCATCGAAGAGGTCATGGTGCAGGCGGAGGACTACGAGAACATCTTCGTCGTGCCGGCAAACTTCCGCTTTGCCGATGCAGACGCCCGCATGAAGAGCGACGGCGCCGGAGCGGACACACGCCTGCGCTACGCCATTGAAGATATGGAAGAGAAATTTGATTATATTATCATAGACTGCGGCCCTCGTCTAGACATCACTACGACCAACGCCATCGTCGCGATCGAGGCCGGCAACCGCAGCTCCCATATCATCATCCCGGTCAAGGTCGACGGCTTTGCCATCGCCGGCATCAGCCAGACGGTCCAGATGATCAACCGCACCGCCAGCGAGCGCCGCACCCAGCCCCAGCCGTGGAAGATCCTGCGCACCCAGGTCGAGCCGCGCACCCAGGTCTACAAGGTGGGCTGCGAAGAGCTCAAGAAGGCCGTGCCAGACGCAACCTACTTCAACACCAAGATCCCCAAGAGCACCGTGGTGCCCGAGTCCAACCTGGCCGGCATCCCGCTGGTGAGTTACGACGCAGCGGCCAAGCCGTCCCTGGCATACCGCACCCTCGCACAGGAAATCGAGGCCATGAATGAGTAAGCGCAACCTGAAGGCCGCCCTGGAGAAGGGCGGCGGGGCACGCAGCTACGTCGACCCCGTTATCCACGAGAAGCTCAGCGACGAGGACCTCCGCCAAGCCGCGTTCAGCAGCCGCCGCAACCGCGAAGACGCCAGCTCATCGGACAAGCTGGCAGACGACAACACGCGCAACTCGCTGCTGCGCAAGGCGGGCTTCGACTGGTTCGACATCCTGGAGATCCACCCCAACCCCAAGAACTCCTACTCCATCAGCGAGGAAGACATCGAGAACCTCGCAGGCCTCATCGAGCACAGCCACGAGACCCAGCCGCTCGTACTGCGAGAGACCAAAGACGGCATCGAGATCGTCGACGGCGAGCGCCGCTGGAGCGCCCACAAACTGCTGTACGAACGCACGGGTAACGACTTCTGGCGCATGGTGCCGGGCCGCTGCCATGCACTCGGCGCCCTGAGCGACGAGCAGGCCGAGTTCATCATGCACTCCAACAACCTGGGCCAGCGCGAGCTGACCCCCAGCGAGAAGGCGATGGGCTTTGCCGCCGTGGCAGATGCACTGGTCGAATGGCGCAAGAACGACCCGAGCCTCAAGGGCAAGAAGACGCGCGAGGTGCTAGCAGAGCGCTTTGGCGTGAGCCAGTCGACCGTGGCAAACGAGCTGGCCATCGCAAGGGGCCTGAGCCAAGAGGGCAAAGAGCTCCTCGATGAAGGCCGCCTGATGAAGAACCAGGCAGTGGCAATCGCCCGCATGAACGATGAGCTGCAAGAGGCGATCACCGAAGCAATCAACACCCAGGAGCTTGCAGGGGAGGAGATCGACCAGATCATCGATCCTGCACGCAGGGGAGAGACCACCGCTCAGCAGATCAAGGAAGGCGCTAAGGAAACAACCCAGCGCCCTAAGACCACAGACCGCTACCTGCGCTCCGCACGCAACGCACTTAAGAGAGCAAACAAGTGCGACGACCCGGCAGACTACATCCTCCTGGGTGAGATAAAGCAGCTGCTGCGAGCTATAAGCGCCAAACAAGACGTCGAGCAGGAGTAGCCCAGTCAGGCACCAAAACAGGGGAGGAAAGCTCGCCTGCAGGGGGCTGCTGCACTGCCCCAAGACACGTATGCCAAGAAGTTGCGAGTTGGGCGCGCAAAGAGGTGCTCTTGGGTCCGGCGGCCTTGAATTCCGTGATTGGGTCTGCCGCTGTGACAGCCTGTGCTTGGATTTCAGTTGCTTCTTGTTCCGCCGAAGCATGGCGCTCCTGGGCGCGTGTGATGCCGGCCTCTTTGAGCACGGAGAACACGGTGCGGGCCGAGCATCCCACCGCGGCGGCTACCTGTGGCTGCGTCATGCCCTTGGTGGTGTAGAGCTCTACGATCTTGGCGTTGCGCTCCTCGCGGCGCTGGCGGGTAGCGGCCTTGGCCGCGGCGCGCTCCGTCGTGCGCTTGCTGGAAAAGAAGTGCAGCTCGTCGATCTCTGCCTGCGTGAGCTGGAGTTTGTTGACGAGGGTTTGGGCGCTCAAGGGGTAGTAGCCGCGCTCGCCCTTGCAGTTGACCACAGAGTCTACGGCAGAGGCTATGCCGCTCAGCTCCTCCCACTGCAGCGGCTGCTTGAAGCGGGCGTTGAAGGCCTCGGTGCGCTCCATGGCCACGCTGCGCTCGTAGAGCTGCACGGCGGAGTTGTAGTACACGAAGCACATCAGCTCGCGCGTGCCGCGGCAGTCGAAGCCGCGGTGTTCCTGCAGCTGCGCCAGCTTGGTGATGCGGCTGTGCATGAGCGGCTGGAAGCGCACGACCTTGCCGCGCTTGGGGGCGGGCTTGGGCTCGCCAGCGGGTGCCGGCTGCGCGGCGGGGCGGTAGCTGCCCAGCACGTCGAGCGTGTAGAGCGCCCCGGAGCTGCCGATGAGGCGCGCGTAGCGGCCGGCCTTGGCGTTGTAGGTGCCGGGGATGCGGCCCACACGCGCGTGGTCGAGAACGGAGCGGTCAACCTCGAGGCCCTCCACGCCGGCCAGCACCTCTGCCAGCGCACCGGCCAGGCGGCGCTGCACGTCTGCGAAGTACTCCAGCGAGGCGGTGTTCACCTGCAGGGTGCCCTCGCGCGGCACGCGGTAGGGGATGGAGCGGTGCAGGACGTAGTAGAGGTGCAGGCCGCGTCCGGAGTCCACGACCATGGTGGGCAGCGGCAGGCGGCCCTCGTCGACCGCGGCGGCGAGCAGCTGGTTGGCGCGCGCAACAGCGCGGCGGCACTCGAGCTTGCCCGAGCCGTGGGCGTCTACGTCCAGAAAGACAGCGTTAACCTGGCGCGTGCTCTCCAAGGTGCGGCGCGTGCTGCTGAAGCCGTTGTGCGTGAGGTAGTAGTTTGAGCAGCCGTCGAAGCGCACGCCGGGCAGCTGCGCGGCGTAGAGCGCGCGGTCACGCCACATGCCGCCCTCGTCTGAAGACAGGATGTAGCGGCTGTTGCGGTCGTCATGAAGGAGCAGGCTGTAGAAGAGCTCCTGCTCGCTCATCTCAACACGCGGGGCCAGCGTATAGGCTGCGTTTAAAGACACGCGGATCCCCTTTTTGGCAACAGCAACCTAAGCCGCTGGCACCAAAAGGGCACAGCAGTCCAAGGCAGTGCATGCCACCCGCTTGCGCGGTCTTAGTGCAGTTGAAAGGGGAAAAGAGCAAGCTCCGCCAAAGCACCGTTACCTCGGTGTTCTTTGACCAGATATATGCCAAGTGATAAACTCAATCCCGAGCGAGGGGTGATGTGTTCATCACTTCTTACAAGACCCTGGTTGCCGCCGGGGTCTTTGCTTTTCTACCGTCAACATGCAACTCATGTACGATACGCAAGGCATTATAACAAGAACCACGTAAAGTGGAAGAGAAAATGTTAAAAGATGGCCCCTCATAATTGTGAAGGGGGTCAATCTGACAAGATTCCGCCGTCATCCTTGTTACTTTTCCGCATTCTAGCGCATCAGTCCTGCCCTCTCAGCCACCCTGGCCGCAGCGCCAAGCCCCCCTCCGTCGACTTGAGGCTCTTCGGGGGTTTCTGTGGGTCGCTGCCGAATACGGGACAGATGAATAACC
>JBJEHN010000083.1:0-4884 GCA_051876105.1 Coriobacteriales bacterium
GCTTGGCTATGACGTCGAAGTCGTAGCCGCCCTCGTAGAGGCGCGTGGCGAAGCTCACGCGGAAGCTGTGGAGAACGGGGTAGACGAGCACGTCGTCTTCTTCGAGCCCGTGCTCGGCCAGCTTCGCCGCACGCTTCTCGACCTGCTCTTTCTTGATGTTCTCGCAGACCACATCGGCAGCCGCTGTGGTCTGCAGCTCCGGGAAGGATCCCTGGCTGTTGACACAGGGGATGGAGTCCCTGTGCCCGAGCAGGAACAGCAGGAGGGCCCTCCTCGCGCCTGCGATGCCGCAGAAGACGTTCCTCTGCCTCGGGAAGACGATGAGTGTGCTGACGCCGAGCTTGCGGCGGTAGGGATCGCATATCCTCTCCAGAGTGAGGTAGGCCTCGAGCGACAGCGCGTCGACGGCCGTCTTGCCCTCCGCAACCACCCCGTTGCCGCGCTTTCCCTTCCACGTCCTGAAGGAGAGCTGGGCGATGTCGGGCATGCCGCACGGCCCTGGCAGCACCTCGATGGCGCCGGCCTCCAGCGCGAGGCACTCGCCATCGCGGAAGCCCAGGCGCTCGAGCAAGATGATCACAGAGGCGATGATGCGATCCCGAGTCCTTGCCCCCTCGTCTGCCATGACGGAGCGCGCGGTGTCCATGAGGGGGCGGAGGTAGTCCGCCGGGATGGCGGGCCAGCCCTCAATCTCTTTGGCGATCGCGTTGCAGACGCGTATCGTCTCCTCCAGGAACCCGAGGACCTCCTTGTCGACGAGGCGTCCCCACATCCTCTCGTAGAGCTCCAGGAACAAGCGCAGCGCCCTGAGCTTGCTGGCGAGGGAGCTTGCGCTGATCCTTTTCCTATAGGACTCGATGAGCCCTCGGACCTCGTCGGCGCCGAGCAGGCGGATGTTGCCGGGCTCGAGCCCGAGGTCGCGTACCAGCTCCTCGAGGCTGGCAACCTCGCTGTGCAGGGACTGTACCTTGGCCCTCTCCCACAGGGTGCGGGTCAATACGTAGAGCTTGATCGCATCCTTCATGGGGGTGTCTGAGAAGCCGATCTTCAGAGTGTGCTTGGGTATGTTCGCATCGGTGATCCCCGTGAAGTCCCACAGGTCGTCGCTGAAGTCGATGCCGATCTCCCCGAAGCAGACGGTCGGCTCTGCCTTGAGGGCGGCTACGAGCTCGTCGCCCTCGCAGTCCCCGTTGAGTATCCTGTCCACCGGCGAGCCCGGCCTGGGGCCCTGGACGACCTTGCCTTCCTCTGCGCGGCTCGCAGCCGCGGCGCTGTCAGCCATGCTGCTCCTCCTTCTCCTTGTCGATCATCTTGCCCAGGTACGCCAGGTAGGCGCACTTTGCGTCCAGCAGGTGCTCCCTGTCATGTGGGCTCGCCCGCCTCATCTTCTCGTCGACGGTCGCGATCGCGTCGAGCATCTCGGGGATGTAGCGCGGCGAGGTGGCGAAGCCCGCGCACATCGGGCACGGCACGCTGCCGGCCACGTTGCACGATGTGCTCCTGCAGATGCCGGCGCCGCCCTCGACGAGCGAGCGGACCTCCTCGGGAAGCTCGCTGTCAGGCAGCACCTCGCCTTTCGTCTCGCAGCAGCCGTCGAGGTCCACGAGGAAGGAGCCCTCGAGGTACGCCCTCGTCTCAGGCGACATGATGTCGGGGCGCAGGTAGGCGGCGTCGGAGCGCATGTCCGCGTGACCGGTGATGTCCAGCAGGGCGATCCTGCCGATGCCGGCCTTGAGGCCCTCCTGGATCCCCGTGGTCATGTAGCGCTTGCGGATGTTAGCGGGTATGACCCTGGGGATCTTCAGCTCCTTGCAGGCTGTCTCGATGCGGCGGGCATAGGAGCGCTGCGACATCACCAGCGGGTTTCCCACCACGTCCTCGTAGAGGAAGAGGTAGCCGGCGATCGCCGCGTCCGCCCTCTCGCGCACGGGAGCGGTGATGCGCGCGGCAGCCTGCAGGAGGCGGTGGATCTCCTCTGTGACCTGGACCTTCTGGAACGCCTTGCCGGAGGTCTTCCTGCAGACGCGCACAGCCTTGACCCCGTTGCGCGGCCCTGCGTCGATGTCGGCTACCCTGAGCCCGCACACCTCGCTTGCGCGCAGGTCGGTGAGCGCCTGCACGATGAAGGCGATGTAGGCGAGCTCGTCATCAAGAGATTCGCTTGCCTTCTCCTCGAGCCTGGCTGCGAGCATGGCGAGGTGCTCCTCGCTCACCGCTCCCACCTCCTTGCCGCTGTTTTGGTCGCGCTCTGCGCTCGTCGTCTCCAGGGGGAGCCAGCAGCCGGGCTGCACGTCGAACCCCTCCTCCTCGCAGTGCTCGAGAAAGCCCTTGAGGACGGACTTGAACCTCCCAGTGGTCCTCGCGGTCTTGCGGCCGCCGGACAGCACGTCGCGGACCATGCGCGGCACCACCGCAAAGGACCCGCCCTCTCCCCTCTCGCCCTGCGAGATGGCCAGCGAGAGCCGCTTGGCCACAGACAGGGAGGCGCTGGTCTGCTTGACCGACTCCTCAAGCCAGCACCACCGCATCAGGACGGCCTCCATCTCGCGGTCTGCCATGCTGCAGTCGAGGAGAAACGGGCGCCCCTCGTCGACCGAGGAGTTCAGGGCCTCGTCGGCATTGGGGAAGGCGATTATCTTGGGAAACGCGGGCACGGGGTCGAGCGGCTCGTGCAGAGCGCACCGGTAGCCCTCCAGCCAGCGGCTTGCGATGAACTTGTAGGCCAGGCCCCGTGGCGGCAGCCCCGTCTCGAACGTGAAGGCGGTCTGGTCCTCGGGCAGGAGGCCTGCGATGTGCAGGTAGAAGGTCCTGCAGACCATCAGGGAGTATCGTTGCGCGGACTTGCTCGGGCTGTTGTCGCGGAGCCACTCGAGCTGCCTGCCGAACGTAGCGGGTGTGAAGTCCGCCAGGCTCTCGGCAGCGAAGCCGAGGCTCTCGGAGAAGTGCTCGCAGAAGTAGGCGGTGTAGGGGTTGGCGGCACAGCGCTCGGAGGCGAGGAAGCCGTCGAGCAGGTCGGTGCAGAAGGGGCTGCCGCACTCGAGCTTGAAGATCTCGAAGCGCCCTCGGGCATCGCGCGTGATCCTCATGCGCTCGAACGCGCCGTCCTCGAGCGCCTCGGCGATGACGGCGCCAGCTGATTGCAGCTCGCGGAGCACCTTCTCGTGCTCCGCCGCCCAGCCGAAGAAGGGGTGCGGCTCGAAGAACCCGGTCTTGAGCGCCGCGAGCACCGCTGCCTGCAGATAGGCCGTTCCGCTGGTGTTTCCCAGCGTCTTTTCTGCAAGGCGCTCCAAGTCGCGAGTCGAGATGCCGGCAGGGTGCGGCGATCCCGTGAGCACGGACTCGATGGCGAAGTATATCTTCGACTCGTAGGGGGTGAGCTGACCTGGCCCGTCCTTGCTCTTCCTGGCGCGCAAGATCTCCAAGTGCACCTCTTTCAGGTATCCGCGTACCTGCGGGTTGGCGTGGTGTTTGGCGGTGCGGGCCATTGCGGGGCATGCAGAGAGCCACGGAGAGAGGATGAACGGGTCCAAGTCACCCTCCTGGTAGAGACTGTTGCACCATGAGCTGAGGCGGCCCGCGGGAACTCCGGCCTGCCTGGCATACTCCGCCTGCGTCAGGCCGGAGGCGGCCCAGCCCGCCACGACCTGCCTCCTCTCCTCCTCCGTGAAGCGGCTTTTCATCTCAAGCCTCCTTCCCCAGCAGGCGCCTGTGCAGCCCGCCGATAGCGATCCTGTAGATCTTGTGTATGTCGTCTGCCGTGGCCCTCAGGTAGACCTCGGTCGAGGTGAAGCTCTTGTGGCGCATGAGCGTTCTGACGGCGAACTCGTCCAAGCCGAGGTCCCTGGTGAGGACCATCGCGTAGCCGTGGCGCAGGCGGTGGTTGAGGTTGTTCTGCTTGACGCCCTCGTCGACCGGGATGCCGGCGGCCCTGAAGTGGGTGCGCTGGCGCTTGTTCCAGAGGCTCGCCGACAAGGCGGCGCCGCGGCTGTTGAGGAGCAGGTAGTGGTTCTCCGGCCTGCCCTCCACGCTGTCAGCGGCGCTGCGGGCGTACCCGGGCTTCGGCGCCGCCTGCGAGTGGGCCCTCTCCGCGTAGTCGAGGATCTCGAAGTAGAGGTCCTCGCTGATGAAGACGAGCTGGTAGCCGACGTTGCGCGTCCTGTAGGAGGGCGAGCCGTACTCCTCGACGGACTTCGGCTTGAAGGGCAGCGACTTGGCCCTCTGTCCCTTCCTGTCGCTGACGCGGTCCCTGAGCTTGACGCAGTAGTCACTGGAGCCATCTTTCAACCGTTCTTGACATAAATCTTCCAACGTAAGACCTAAAATTTCACCTATGCGGAGGCCGTGCTCGAACGCCAGGCGCTCGACGATCCTGTCGGCGCTGCCTTTCGGCACGGCGTCGAGCAGCATGCGGTACTCGTCGAAAGAGACGTAGGCAGGGACCTCCTGGCTCTCGACTGCCTTCGCGGACAGCACGTAGCCCTCCGACGGCGCCATGCGCGCGGAGCCTCGCTTGCGGCGCTTGGACGTGGTCAGCAGGAAGGGGCTCCTGAGCACCTCGAGGAAGCGCATGTAGTCGCGCACGACGCCCAGGTAGCTGTTGATGGTGGTCTCGGCGCGGTGCGTGAGCAGCTTGAAGCTCCAGGACGCGCCCTCGCTCATGTAGCCGCGCAGGAACCTGATGAAGCCCTCGGCGGTCGCCTTGTCGAAGGCGGCCGGGTCTGTGCCCACGATCTGGCCGTAGGAGAGCAGCGCCTTCAGGGCGCTGACAGCCAGGGTGCGGCTGCTCTCCGAGGAGTGGCGCAGCTCGCTGTACAGGTATGCCGACGGCCTGAAGAGGATGTTCATGTCGGCGTCGTAGAGGATGTCTGTCTCCTCGCCGCCATA
>JBJEHN010000084.1:0-4682 GCA_051876105.1 Coriobacteriales bacterium
CAAAGGAAAAGCGCAACTGGAACAGGGAGGCCCCCGATCGGGGCCTCCCTTTTTCTGTGAGTTTTCAAGGCAGATGCTTAGAATGGCGAGGTCGTCCGATTGCCAAGCGGCGAGGTGAACCGGCGTTCTGATAAGGGCTATATGGGCTGTAGGCGCCGCCAGGCGTTTGGCGAGCTGTGGCAGAACAGGGCGCTTAGTTCGCATCCTCCAGGATGGCCTCTTTCCAGTTGGAGTTCATGTAGTACAAGCGCAGCAGCTCAACGAGGTGACGTTGTTTGATGACTCAGTATATGGTCACATATCTGTCAACCTGGCACCAGCGCCGCCCTGTGTCAGCGATGCGAGGTCCGTAGCAGGGGAACGAGGCTTGACGCTCGCAAACAGTTTCGTAGCTGTCGAGCAGGCGTAGTGCCGCCCCGCGCCCGGAGGAGGTCATCGCGTGGAACCACTGCGGCATCGAGGTCGGCTTCGAACTGTGGGGAGGCGCAGACCAGGAAGGTGTCAGAGCTCATACTTGGCCCTCAGTCGAGCGGACACACTGCTTGCCTCTGAGCCAGCCCCTGCGTCAAGCGCGGACTCGGCGGCCTCTACGCCAGCCCAGAACTGCTCGCGGGAGGTCACAGCATTGGGGAGCTGCGGCTCGGCGAAGACATAAGCCACACCGTTCTCGAATCCCCAGTACACGCGCCCCTCGTCTTTGATTCCGAGTGCAGTGCGAATCTCCTTGGGCACGGTTGTCTGCCCGCCTTTCGTGAGTTTGGTGCTCATCATGGTCGCCGTAATGTCTCCCTGCTATCAATACAATCATTGATAAACGTGAAATCAAGGATAACACGGCAAAGGTAGCACGCCCTGAGACGCCAGCAAACGGGTGAGGGGGGGGGGTTCGAGAGGGTCCGGAGTTGGCGTTGTCGAGTGAGATGCGGAGGAGGCTGAGCTCTGCTTGCCTCTCGCCTCGGCGCGGCGATGACCAAGCATCAGACCTCTCGCAAACCAGATAGACTACGTTTACTCAAAGGCGGCGATTTCAGCGAGAGGAGAGGTGCATGTCCAAGAAGCTGCTTGCAGGTGCGGTGGCGCTGCTGCTGGTGCTGGGCATCGCCTTTTCTGCGAACACGGGCCAGCAGCCGCAGGAGCCTGCGGAGCCGGCACCTGTGAGCGGCGCCGCTCAGGTTGACGACGCCGACGAGGCCGGCAGCCCGGCGGAGCCAGACGAGCCCGGCGAATCGGCGGAGGCTGAGGATGATGCCTCCGCGCCCACGACTGGAGGCCAGGGCACGAGCGCCGCACGCTCCTCGCGCAGCACGCTCACCGCCACCTTCCTCGACGTGGGCCAGGGCGACTGCTGCATCATCCGCTGCGACGGCAAGACCATGGTAGTCGACGGCGGGCCGCCCAAGGCCTCATCGCGCGTGTACTCGTGGCTCAAGAGCCAGCGCGTCGAGACCATCGACTACCTGGTCGCCACGCATGAGGACACCGACCACGTGGGCGGGCTTTCCGCCGCACTCGAGGCCTGCTCCTGCAAGCGCGCGTACTGCAGCGTCACCACGGCCAGCCAAGACGCTTTCAACGACATGAAGAAGCGCCTTGTACGGCAGGGTGTGAAGCTCAAGGTGCCGAAGGTGGGCGCTAGCTGGAAGCTGGGCTCGGCGAAGGTCGAGGTCGTTGCGGGCGGTGGCGCGGGCAACGAGGGCTCGCTGGTGCTGTTGGTGACCCACGGCGAGGTGAGCCTGCTGCTCGCGGCGGACGCCACGGCCGAGAGCGAGGCGGCGTTCTGCTCGCGCGTGGGCGAGGTGAGCCTGCTCAAGGTGGCGCACCACGGCAGCGCCGGCTCCACCAGCTACCGCTTCCTGCGGGCCTGCATGCCCGAAAATGCCGTCATCAGCGTGGGCCGCGGCAATGTCTACGGGCACCCCACGGAGGAGGTGCTCTCGCGCCTGCGCGACTGCGGCGCCAAGGTCTTCCGCACAGATATGCAGGGCGACATCACCGCTACGAGCAACGGCAAGAAGCTCACCGTCAAAGTCAAGCAGAACGCGGGTGCTGACACCCTTGCCGAGCTGAGCAGCGGCGGCAGCGGCTCAGCGCAGGCGGGCAGTGCTGCCAGCGGGTTCATTGGCAACACGAACAGCCACAAGTTCCACAGACCCAGCTGCAAAACGCTGCCAGAGGAGCGCAACCGCGTCTACTTCAAAACGCGCGCCGCCGCTGTCAGCGCCGGCTACACCCCCTGCGGCAACTGCAAGCCGTAGCCGCGCCCTCTTCCGCAGCCGCTTCAAGTTGGGGTCGCAGGCGCCCCGGATCGCGGCGGCAGTGTTTAACGGAAGGGGTTAAGGGAGCTTAGGTCCTTCGGTTAAACGGTTTCACCCCCTCCGCGAGTCCTTAGGTGCGCCCGTTAAACGATTTTTCGCCTTAGCTGCGTTTAGTAAACGCTGCTAAGAGGCGGAATCGGCCTTAAATGCGTTTACTAAACGCGGTTAAGCTTTCCGGGACCCCCTGATTTCGTTTAACGGACGGGGTTAAGGACTCCCAGGAAGGTCGAATCGTTTAACGGACGGACCTAAGGAGCGCTTAGCTGCGTTCATTAAACGCCCCCAGCGGGCGCATCGTTTAACCGGCGGGGTTAAGGGCGCCGCCGCGAGGGGATCTTTCCCGCTTTCCGAGAGTAGCGAATCGTGCGGTTCAGAATCCTGCAGCCAAACACAATCAAGTTTGGAACTCTGGAGAAACGGCACAGGTGTAGTGCCGTAATGTCATATGAGACAGGCAAACCCGCAGCTCATAAGCTCGAAATCACCCGCACGATTCGCTACTCTCGAATCCCGCTTTAGCGGCCGGGGGTATCCTGGATTGCAGACAACCGGCAGGCAGAGGAGTGCGCCATGACCTTGAAGACCGTGCGCGTGGTGGCGGCGATTATCGAACACGAGGGCCGCATCTTGGCGACCCAGCGCAGCTACGGCGACTTTGCCGGTGGGTGGGAGTTTCCCGGCGGCAAGATAGAGGCTGGGGAGACCCCGGAGCAGGCCATCGTGCGCGAGATCCACGAGGAGATGGGCGGTGCAATCACGGTCGAGCGCCTGGTCTGCACAGCGGAACACGACTACGAGACCTTCCACCTCAGCATGGGCTGCTTCCTCGCGCACCTTGTTGACGGCCGCTACCAGCTCCTCGAGCACAGCGCCGCCAAGTGGGTCGATGCCTCCACGGTTGACGGCGTCGACTGGCTGCCGGCAGATGTCAAGGTCGTCGAGGCTATCAAGCAGCAGGGCATCCTCTAATGGCGGCTGCTCTCCGTGCGTTTGAGGAGGATCTTCGCAGCTCGATCACCACGGCGCTCATCGACCTGAGAGAAGACTCGTCCTGCTCGTCGACGCCATAGGGCATCCCCGCGGTGACGACAGCGGTTTGCTCCGCCCGGTCGTCGAGGTCCGCTTCAAGCTCGAGCGCGAGGTCCGCCACAACGTCTACAGATACCTCACCAGCTTCTAGAGGGCGGAAGCCTGCCCGCACGCCTTCGATGTGTCGGTGTGCTCGATGACTCATTTAATCGGCGCGATGACGGATGGATAGTTCCTGATGGGCTGTATCCCACCGGCTTCCTGCAGGACGGGCATGCAAAAGCGCGGGGCGTGAATTGACTACAATGATGCGGATGGTGTCAGCGGGCACTCATTGAGGGCGCACAAGGGACCGATGGGAGCAGTGTGACAGACATGAACGGGCGTGAGGCGGCGGACGCAACGCTGGCGTATTACGCGGCGAATGCGGAGGCGTTTGCGGGCTCGACGGTGAGCGTCGAGTTCTCCGCTGTGCAGGTGCGCTTCGAGGCGCTGCTGGAGTCGGGTGCGCGCGTGCTCGACTTTGGCTGCGGGAGCGGGCGCGACGCTAAGCGCTTTGCGGAGGCGGGCTTTGCGGTGGATGCCGTGGACGGCAGCCCGGAGCTCTGCCGAATTGCCGCGCAGCTCACGGGCCTGCCGGTGCGCTGCATCCGCTTTGAGGAGCTGGACGCCGTGGCCGAGTACGACGGTATCTGGGCGTGCTCGTCGATCCTGCACGTGCCCAGCGCGCAGCTGCCGGCGCTGCTCGTCAAGATGGCCACTGCCCTCAAGGACGGCGGCGTGATCTACATCTCCTTCAAGTACGGCGAGGGCGAGGGCATGCGCCACGGCCGCTACTTCAGCGACTTCACGGAGGAGACGTTCGCGCGCCTGCTGGAGCAGGTGCCCGCCCTGCGCGCGGAGGAGCACTGGGTCTCCAGCGACGTGCGGCCAGGCCGCCAAGACGAGCGCTGGCTCAACGCCATCCTGCGTAAGGCCTAGTGGCACACGCGCGTCATCGCCTCATGCATCGCTTCTTGTCAGAGCCGCTTGAAGTGATATACGAGGTGAACACTGATCCGGGAACGCTGGCAAATGAGCTCCGCAGCTTCAGCTTCGAAAAGGAGCGGCTCGGATTCAAGGCGTGGGAGCTCTGCGGTGGTCTTCCAAACCTGAGTGCGGGGCTGGTGCCTTGAGGGTGCGGCCATCATTCCAGAGCCTCCGCGTGCTCCAAGCCCCTGCGGCGTGCTAGTATGGGTGCCAACGACAGCCTGAGCTGCACCAGGCGACGCCGTTACTTTTTTGGAGGCTTCGGGGGTTTCTGTGGGTAGGACCTAGCGCCCGGGAAGCGCGATCGGG
>JBJEHN010000085.1:0-24494 GCA_051876105.1 Coriobacteriales bacterium
GTCAGAGCCTTGATTTGAGCAAGTCAAACCATGTCCCAACTGCAAGGGGGGATTTATGGAGATTCTGTGTAGTTCTGTTCCCAGACACAGAAAAAAGGCCCCGCGCTGCGGGGCCCGTGTCCGCCTGGGTGCGCCTGGGGCGCCTAGCCCATCATCGCCTCGAAGTCCTTGAGGTCCTGCTTGCTGATGGAGCGCTCTGCGCAGAAGCGCTTGAACTTGTCGTTGGCCTTGGTGGCCTTGTTGATGTCGCTGCCAGAGAAGAAGAGGCCGGCGACGAGCGCGATCGTGGGGATGAAGGTGAACAGGAGGTTGGTGAAGTTGATGCCTATGTTGAAGGCGCACAAGATGAAATAGAGGATGCAGACGAGGATGCCCGCTCCCATGATGAGCGCGGCCCTGCGCGCGTGCTTGTCGCGTTCGGCGCGGAGGTCGAGCGCCTCGCGGAGCTCGCGCTTGCGCTTCTTTCCCATGTGCTCTTGCATCTATCTCCCTCGGATTTCCCCAGATGCCATGTGTCAGCTAAGTGTAGCAGCAGTTTTGCGGGTTCACATATTCAACAAACGCAGCCATATGGGGCACTTCGGGGATACCGGGGGGGCAGCTTGCCGCAACGCCGCGGTGACGGCAGCGCCGCAGCCCCGCGCAGGCAGCGCGGTTAGTGCGATAATCGGCTGCGTCACACGTCACGAGAGGCCCTATGAGCAGCACCCGCAAACCGCCAGAGAACGACCAGCGCATCGCACCGCAGCAGCCCCGCACCGGCGGGGAGAGCGCAGCACGGCCCCGGGTACGCCGCGGGCGCGCCATCGGCGCCGCCTGCGCCGTGGTGGCCGCCGCGCTGGTTGCTGCAGCGCTGCTCGCAGGGCCCCAGCTCCCCACCACCCAGCAGGCCCCGGCTGGCGCGCAGGGGGTGCAAGAGCAGGTGCAGGGTGCGGCGGGAGCCGATGCGAGCGCAGCCGACCCCAGCGCGGAGGCCTCCCCCGCCGAAAGCGCAGGCACGCAGGCGCAGGGCGCTTCGGGCGGAGCCTCCCAGCAGGGCGGCTCCCCGGCACAGCAGGGTGCGGGCGCCAGCGCGGGATCCGGCAGCAGCGGCAAGGGCAGCGGCAGCTCCGGCAGCGGCGAGGCCGGCAAAGCGCCCGCACAGCCCTCGGGCGGCAGCGACTCCCCCGCCGCACAGCAGATCACCATCAGCTTCAGCGTCGATGCCTCCCGCGCGGGCAACGCCTACGCGGCTGCGTCCGTCGCCGAGCGCAGCCTGGCGCTGCCGCAGGGCGCCAGCGCCTACGACGCCCTGGTGGCCGCCGGGGTGGCGATCGGTGGCAACAGCACCTACATCAGCAGCATCAACGGCTTGGCCGAAAAGCAGGGCGGCCCGCTCTCGGGCTGGATGTACAGCGTAGACGGCGTGTTCCCCCAGGTCTCGTGCGGCGCGTTCGCGCTCGAGGACGGGGCGGTGCTCGTCTGGGCCTACACGCTCGACATGGGAGAGGACCTCTAGTGCGGCGGGGCAGCGCGTGGAGCCTCTACCATCCCAACGCGGCCCTGCTCTACCTGGCCGCGGTGCTGGTGCTCACCATGGCGGCGCCGCAGCCGGTGCTGGCCGCGATGTCTCTGCTGGCGGCGGGCGCGTACAGCCTCGTGGTCGCCGGGGCTCGCGCGACGCTCAAGATGCTCGCCTGGCAGCTGCCGCTGCTGCTGCTCATCGCCCTGGCAAACCCGCTCTTCTCCGCAGCGGGCTCGACCGAGCTGCTGCGCATCGGGCCGCGGGCCTTCTACGCAGAGGCGCTCGCGTACGGCTTCACCACCGGCAGCATGCTCGTCGCCGTGATGCTGTGGTTCTCCAACGCCGACAAGGTCCTCAACTCCGACCAAGTCCTCATGGCAGGCGCGCGCGTGGCGCCCACGGTGAGCCTCATGGTCTCGATGGTGCTGCGGCTGGTGCCCCAGTTCCTGCGGCGCGGGTCCCAGGTGTCCGACGCACAGCGCGCCTGCAGCGCCGCGCAGGCCGCTTCCGCCGCGGCCACACCTCCCGCCAAGCTGCCGCGCTTCCTGAGCCGCAAGGCCGTCGAGCAGGACGTTGCCGACGCCAGCCGCCAGGTGAGCGTGCTCATGAGCTGGGGTATGGAGGACTCGCTCGAGACCGCAGACGCCCTCGAGGCCCTGGCCTGGGGCAGCGGCCCGCACAGCTCCTACCAGATGCGCCGCTTCAGGCTCCGCGACGGGCTCCTGGTAGGGGCGGTCGCGCTCCTCGCCGCCGCCAGCGCCGCTGCTGCCGTGTGGGCCGTGGGCAGCTTCTCCTTCTACCCCGCCCTCAGCGGCTGGGTACCTGCCTGGGCCTACCTGCCCTACCTGTTCCTCCTGACCCTGCCCTTCGCCCTCCAACTGTGGGAGTACCTGCTATGGAACTAGACGCCTCCGCCCCCGCGCTCGAGTACCGCGGCTTCAGCTTCTCCTACCCCGGCCGCCCAGTGTTGAGCGAGCTCAGCTGGTCGGTGCCCGACGGGGCCTTCGCAGTGCTCGTGGGCGCAACCGGCAGCGGCAAGACCACCCTGCTGCGCTGCGCGCGCCGCGGCCTGGCCCCTGCCGGCGAGCTCCAGGGGGAGGTGCTCGTGTGCGGAAAGCCCGTCTCGCAGCTGGGCAAGCGCGAGTCTGCGCAGCTCGCGGGCTACGTCGCCCAGAACCCAGACAACCAGATCGTGTGCGATACGGTGTGGCACCAGCTCGCCTTCGGGCTCGAGAACCTCGGCGCAGAGCCAGCGCAGATGCGCCGCAGCATCGCCGAGCTCTGCCACTTCCTCGGCATCGGCGGCTGGTTCCACAGGCAGACGAGCGAGCTCTCAGGCGGGCAGCGCCAGCTGCTCAACCTGGCAAGCGCCCTGGTCATGGGGCCGCGCCTGCTGCTGCTCGACGAGCCCACCTCCATGCTCGACCCGGTAGCGCAGAAGGACTTCCTCCACATACTGCTGCGGCTCAACCGCGAGCTGGGCATCACCGTGGTCGTCGCCACCCACTCTCCACAGGCCTTCGCCCCTTACGCCAGCAGCTTCTTCGCCCTCGAGAGCAAGGGTGTGCGCCCGCTGGAAGGGGCTGAGCTGCTGGAGCCGCACCTGCAGGGCACCGTGCCGCAGCGAACCCCCCTGCCTGCCGGCACCGGAGCCCCAGCTGTGGAGCTGCGCGACGTCTTCGCACGCTACAAGCGCGGCGAGGACTACGTGCTGCGCGGCTGCGACCTGCGGCTGCGGGCCGGCAGCGTGCACGCGGTCGTGGGCGGCAACGGCTGCGGCAAGTCGACCCTGTTGCGCTGCACCTGCGGCCTCATGAAGCCGGAGCGGGGCAGCCTGCGCAACCACCTCAAGAGCCGCCAGGCGCTGCTGCCCCAGGACCCCAAGGCGCTCTTCGTCTGCGACAGCGTCGAAGAGGAGCTGCGCGAGTGGCAGGCCGCCTGCAAGTACAGCGACGCGGCCATAGCCGAGCTGCTGGAGCGCTACGGCCTCGCCTCCACCCGCAGCCAGCACCCCTACGACCTCTCCGGCGGCCAGCAGCAGCTCCTTGCGCTGGCCAAGCTTGAGCTCACCGACCCCGACCTGCTCTTGCTCGACGAGCCCACCAAGGGGCTGGACCCCGGCTCCCGCCTCGAGGTCGCGCGGCGCATCCTCGCCCTGCGCGACCAGGGCCGCAGCGTCCTCATGGCAACGCACGACCTCTCGTTTGCCGCCTGTGTCGCAGACGAGGTGACGCTGCTCTTCGACGGGCAGCCCGCCTGCACGCAGCCCGCCGCGGCGTTCTTCGCCCAGACGCTCTTCTACCAGCCCGAGCACGACGCCCTCCTCAACGCGTTCTTCCCGCCGAGCGGTGAGGGGCAGCTGCCATGAGCCGCCTGCTGCAAGCACTCGAGACACCCCTGTTGGTGGCCGTTCCCTGCGCGCTCGTGCTCTGCGCCGTGCTCCAGCTCGACCAGGCGGCGCTGCTCTCCGTGCTGGTGGCCTGCGCCGCGCTGCTCGTCTTCATGGGCGGGTGGGAGACCTCCAAGCCCACCCCGCGCCAGGTCATGCCCACCGTGGTCCTGGCCGCGCTGGCCGCAGCCGGGCGCATACTCTTCGCCCCCATCCCAGACTTCAAGCCCGTCACGGCCATCTGCATCATCGCCGGGATCATGTTCGGCAAGCGCAGCGGCTTCATGGTGGGGGCGCTGGCGGCGCTGGCCAGCAACTTCTTCTTCGGGCAGGGGCCCTGGACACCCTGGCAGATGTACGCCTGGGGCCTCAGCGGCTACGTAGCCGGCGCCCTGGCAGCGCGCGGCGTGTTCGAGCGGCACCCGCGCGCCGTGTACGCCTGGGGCTTCGTCGCGCCGCTCATCTTCGGCGCGCTGCTCAACGGCTGGTACGTCATCGGCTTCGTGCGGCCCATCGAGCCCGCCACCGTGCTGCTCGCCTACGCGGCCGGCCTGCCGCTCGACATCCTCCACAGCGTTGCCACCGAGCTATTCTTGCTGCTGCTCTACGCCCCTTGGGTGCGCAAGCTCACGCGCATCCGCGACAAGTACGCCCTCAAGGTGGAGGCGCGCGGGCACGGGGGCGTATAATCTGCGGCCATGGCTAAGAAACTCGATAAAACGAACGCGATGCGCATCCTGGCCGCAGCCAAGGTGCCCCACACCCTCCACAGCTACGATGACTCCACCGCCGTCAGCGGCGTCGAGGTGGCAGCGCAGCTGGGCGAGGACCCAGACCACGTCTTCAAGACCCTCGTTACCCAGGGCAAGAGCGGCGAGCACTACGTCTTCATGATCCCCGTGGCCAAAGAGCTCGACCTCAAGAAGGCGGCCCGGGCCTGCGGCGAGAAGGCGGTCGCCATGATCAAGAGCCGCGACCTGCTGCCCACCACCGGCTACATCCACGGCGGCTGCAGCCCCATCGGCATGAAGAGGACCTTCCCCACCTTCTGCGACGAGACCTGCGTGCTCTTCGACACCATCATCTTCAGCGGCGGGCGCATCGGCACGCAGATCGAGATGTCCTTCGACGACCTCCGCAGCGTGATGGAAGTCGAGGCCGTCGACTTGGTGGTCGACTAGGTGGCCGGCGCCTCTGCCGCGCCGCAGCGCGCCCACCGAGTGCTGGGCTGGCTCAAGGGGCAGCCCGTGCTGCTCGTCTCTGCGGCAGCCGCCCTGCTGAGCATGGCCGCCGTCCCGCCCTCCCCCGCCTATGCGGGCTATTTCGACAGGCACACCCTGCTGTGCCTGTTCTCCATGCTCGCCGTGCTCAACGGGCTGCGCCAGCTGGGGGCCTTCCGCATACTCGCCGCACGGCTGGTGCAGCGCTTTGCGAGCCTGCGCTCCGTGGTGCTCGTGATGGTGATGGTGACCTTCTTCGGCTCGATGCTGCTCACCAACGACATGGCCCTGCTCACCTTCCTGCCGCTGAGCGCGATGGTGCTCTCGTCGTGCGGGCACGGGGACAAGATCCTCTTCACCTTCGTCATGCAGACTCTGGCGGCCAACCTGGGCGGTATGATCCTGCCCTTCGGCAACCCGCAGAACCTCTTCCTGTTCTCTCACTACCAGCTGGGGCTGGGGGAGTTCGTGGCCGCGCTGCTGCCGGCCTTCACGGCGTCCCTGGTGCTGATCGTGGCCTGCTGCCTTGCGGGCGCCAAGCCGCTGCGCCTGGAGCTCGTGGGCGCCGGCTTGGATGGCCACAAGCTGGAGCCGGGGCGCTTTGCGGCGTTGATGGCGCTGTTCGCCCTGGTCATCGCCATGGTCTTCAGGCTCGTCCCCGCCCTGCCGGGCAGCATCGGCGTTTGCGCGGCCCTGCTGGCCCTGGGCTGCGGCGAGGCCCTGCGGCGCGTCGACTACGCCCTGCTCGCCACCTTCTGCTGCTTCTTCGTGTTCAGCGGTAACCTCGCAGCCGTGCCCGCCGTGCAGGAGCTCCTGGGCCATCTGCTGCAAGGGGGTGCCTTCGTCCCCAGCTTGCTCGCCAGCCAGCTCATCTCCAACGTGCCGGCGGCCATCCTGCTCGCCCCCTTCACGCAGGACTGGAGCGGCCTGCTGCTGGGCGTGGACATCGGCGGCGTGGGCACGGTGGTCGCCAGCCTGGCGAGCCTGATCACCCTGGCCGAGTACAACAAGTGCCTCCCCGGCAACACGGCCCGCTTCCTCGCCGTCTTCAGCGCCTACAACCTCGCCTTCCTCGCCGTGCTGGCCGCCCTCACCCTCCTGCTGCCCTAACGCCCCGCGGCCCCACAGCCGCCGCAAAAGAACAACCACAAGCGAAGCCGCAAGAAGCGGCGGCCCCCGAGCCCGGGCAACGAAAAGCGGCCCCGCAGGGCCGCTCTTGCTATGCGTATTGGGAGGGAGGCAGGGCGCGCTCAGGCTTCCTTCTCGCCTTCGCCGAAGTCGATGTCGCGCTTGGACTCCAGGTGCTCGTCGACCTTGTCCTGGAAGGACTCGACGCGCTCGGCAACGCTCTTGCCCTTGTTCTCCTCCTTGATCTTCTCGACGTCGACACCGGCGTTCTTGGCGCCGTCTTCGATGCCCTTGGTGGCTGCCTTGCCCACCGTCTTGGCGCGCTTGCCCAGCTTCTTGAACAGGGCGGGGCCGCAGATGACGCACACGATCAGCAGGATGACCACCAGCTCGGGCATGCCCAGACCAAAGATCCTCATCGCTCAATCCTTCCAAGCACAGCGGCGCACCAAGGAGCCGCGCTGTCTTCACATCGGCGCCTATCTTACGCTATACGGCTACCAGACAGTTTGGGAGATTTCCGCAAGTTTAGACAGCTGGCGCGGGGTGCGCAGCCCGCCGTGCAGGCATGCCGGGGACTGTGCTAGGCTCTTGCCCCATGAAGAACGGTTTGACGAAGAGCAGCTCGCGCAAAGCAGCAGACGAGGGCGCCAAGTTCGAGCGCCGCCTGGCGCGCATGTTCCGGCGCCTGGGCTACGGCGTGCGCAGGGTGGGAGGCAGCAACGACCACGGCGCCGACCTCATCCTCACCCGCCGCCGCAAGCGCGTCGCCGTGCAGGCAAAGCACTACGCCAAGCCCGTGGGTAACGCCGCCGTGCAGGAGGTCTTCGCCGCCAAGGCCTACTACCAGTGCACCGATGCCTGGGTCGTCACGAACGCCAGCTTCACCGCCGCTGCCGTAGAGCAGGCGCGCCCGTGCGGGGTGAAGCTCGTCGACGGCGCCGCTCTCAAGCGCTTGAGCACGCGCTCCCAGGCGCGCACCTGGCTGCCGGCCGCGCTGGCGCTTGCAGCCGTGGCGCTGGTGACCGCGCTGCTGGTGCTGGAAAGCCGCGGAGCCCTGCCGCCAGCCGCCGGGCTCTGAGAGCCGTCGCGTGCAGACACGTACCCCATCGCCTGTCATAATCACCCTACACACATGCACCCTAATCGCGAGGAGGACCCCGTGAGACTCAAAAACGCCCTGGCAAGCATGCTCTCGCTCGCCCTTGCAGCAAGCCTCTCCCCCCTCTGCGCCAGCGCCTGGGCACAGGCCCCGGCAAGCGAAACAGGCCTGGCATCCCAGGCTGCGGCGGGTACGGGCAACGCCCAGGCAGAGGCCCGCGCCTCCCGCCTCTACCAAAACCTTGCGGAGCGCTACATCGGCTCCAGCGGGGCGCTCGACAACAACGATGACGCCGCGGTGCTGGCGTTTGGCGTCGAGCTCGACTACACGCGGGTCCTTCGCGAGCTCGATGCCTACCTCGAGTCCCCTTCCCCGTGGTGCGGCAGGGTCGCCAAGTACCTCACCATGCTCTCGGCCACGAACTTCGCGTCATGCGAGCCCGAGAAAGTCGCCCCTTACGTTCAGAAGCTCGATGAGCTCCTCGACGCCCAGGCAACCTCAGTTAGCTCCTACGACCTCGTCTGGGTCGTCCCGGCGCTTGCGCTGCTGGGCGGCAGCGCAGAGTGCCTCGACTGGGCGGTTGAGCGCCTGCTGGGCTTCCAGGATGAGTCCGGTTACTTCGGTGGGGTCACCAACCCTGTCACCGGCGCCAATCTGTTGATCCCCGACGCCCAGACCACGGCTCAGGCGGCGCTGATGCTGCGCACCTGCGACTACAACGCAATACTCTCGGACGAAGCGCGTGCGTCAGCCTCCGCTGCACGCAACAAGGCCATCCAAGCGCTGCTCGGCACCCAGCACAGCGATGGCGGCTGGCAGTACGAGTGCGGCAAGGGAGCAGGCGACGTCGACACCACCGGCTGGGTGCTCGCCACCCTCCTGTTCCGCGCCACTGACATCGACTACGCCTTCAGCATCTACGATGCAGAGCGCTTCTTGGTGAGCAAGGCAGACGAAGGGCTCGACGGCTACAGGAGCTACCGCTTAAGCGGCAACGAGCAGCTGGCGGCAGGCGCCGCCTCCCTGGGCCTGAACTGCATCTTCTCCTACCCTGGCCACCTGCCCGTGCTAGACGAGGAGAACCTCGCCTTTGCGGGCAAGACCGCTGTCTTCAACAAGAAGAGCCAGGCCCCCTCGGTCAGCATGTCTACGCCGTGGGGCCCCCTCCAAGACGGGGTGGATTACACCGCAGAGCGCAGCACCTACAAGAAGGTGGGCACCTACGCGTACGAAGTGGCGGTGACAGTCGACCCCAGCAGCGGCTACACCGGCGCCTTCAACACATCGTGCACCTTCAAGATCAAGCCAGCCCAGGTGCGCGCGGTCAAGGCCTCCAAGAGCGGGGGCAAGCTCAAGGTGAGCTGGAACACCGCCGCCAACAAGGGCTCGGGCATCACCGGCTACAAGATCGCAGTCAAGCGCGGCAGCAAGGTTGTTGCCAGCACCACGGCAACAAGCGGCGGCTACAAGGCGTCTTCGGCCAAGCTCGCCGTGCCGGCATCGTGCAAGGGCAAGAAGCTCACGGTCTCTGTCAGCGCCTACAAGGGCAAGCTCACCGGCGCTGCGGGAACGGCCGAGGTCAGCTTCTAGCGGGTCCTCGCCTCCCGGGCTTCGCTTGTGGTTGTTCTCTCGCGGCGGTTTTGGCCTCTGTGGCTGGTGTTTTGTGCCCGAAGAACAACCATAAGGGCTGCTCAGCGGCCCAAATGCCAACCACAAGGATCGCGCCTGGGCGGGCGGCCCTGCGGCGGCTATTGGCGGTCGTAGTAGCTCTTGCCGCTGTTCGGGCAGAAGTAAGTGCGGATGAAGCCGTCCGTTGACACAACGACGAACTCGTTCGTGGTCACCAGGTAGTAGACGTCGCCCCCGTCTTCCTTCTCGAGCTTGTGGAGGGCGTAGGGGTTGGTCGCCGCGCGGCTGGCGGCGCGCTCGTACTCGCCAGGGCTCGCAAAGCCCATCTCGCGGCCGTGCTTGTCGAAGTGCTCGCTCAGCTGCCGCTGCGTGCGGAAGGTGTAGGCATAGGAGTCGCCCTGGCTGGCAAGCGAGCTGTCCGGCTCTGCCGCCTGCTGCTGGCCGCTGCCCGCAGAGCTGCCCCCGCCGGCAACCGCTCCTGCCAGCGCCCCCAGCTCCTGGCTGCCACACCCCGTCAAGGGCAGGGCCCCCAGCAGGGCCAGGCACAGGGCCAGCAGGGCGCAGAGAACGCGCTTTGAGAGCCTCATCGCCGCCCCCTACATCAGCTCGTCGGTGTCGAGCACGATGGTGAAGGGGCCGCTGTTCACGAGCGACACCTGCATCTCCGCGCCAAAGCGCCCCGTCTCGACGCGCGCAACGTCTTGCCGCGCGCGCTCCACAAAGCGCTCGTAGAGCTGCTCGGCCAGCTGCGGCTCGCCCGCTTGGGTGAAGCTGGGGCGGTTGCCCTTGCGGCAGCTCGCATAGAGCGTGAACTGGCTCACCACCAGCAGCTCGCCGCCCACGTCGGCCAGCGAGAGGTTGGTCTTGCCCTGCTCGTCTGCAAAGATGCGCAGCTTGAGGATCTTGGTCCAGAGGCGCTCGAGCTGCTCGGGGCCATCGCCCTGGCCCACGCCCAACAGCACCAGCAGGCCCTGCCCGATGCTGCCCACCGTCTGGCCTTCGATGTCGACGCGCGCGCTGCTCACGCGCTGGATCACTGCCCTCACAGCCCCTCCTCCTCGCGCTGTCTGCGGTGTAGGCCCCTAGTCGAGGTTGCCGCTGTACAGAGCCTCGATCTGCTCGCGGCACTCCAGGAACGCCCCGCACAGCTGCGGGTCGAAGTGGCTGCCAGACGACTCCTCGATGATGCGGAACGCCTTGTCGAAGCTGTACATCTCCTTGTATACGCGCTTGCTCACCAGGGCGTCGAAGACATCCGCCAGCGCCATGATGCGCGCTTCGAGGGGGATCTCCTCCCCCGCAAGGCCGCAAGGGTAGCCCGAGCCGTCCCACTTCTCGTGGTGGTAGTGGGCCACGTTCACGGCGATGTCCTTGAACTGCAGGTCGTCTGAGTTCTGCAGGATCTGGGCCACGATGCCCGCTCCCTTCTGGGCGTGCTGCTTCATGACCTCGTACTCTTCTGGGACGAACTTGCCCGGCTTGTTGAGGATGCTGTCCGGGATGGCGATCTTGCCGAAGTCATGCAGCGGCGCGGCCGTGATGATGCGCTCGGCGGTCCCCCGGGTGAGGCCCGGGGCGGCGCTGCTGTCCAGCAAGTGCTCCACGAACACCCTCACCACGTCGCTGGTGCGGCGGATGTGGCCGCCGGTGTTGTTGTCGCGGTTCTCGACGATGCTCGCCATGCTGACGATGATGTCGTTTTGCACCTCGACCAGGCGGGCGGTCTTCTCCTCGACCTGCTCGGCCAGCTTCTCGTTGTAGCGCTCCACCAGCTTGAGGTACTGCTGCTGGGCTGTATCATCGCGCAGGCGAATGCAGTGAAGCGTCCTGCGGTTCACCTTCGGGGAGGAATGCGTTGCCTCCAGCACCCTGCCCCCACGCTCAAAGAAGACGACGTCTTGCGGGTCGGCGTCGAAGACCCACTTCCTCAGCTGATGCAGGAAGTCTGTGGAGAACTCCTGGATGCGATAGTCGATCTTGAGCTTGTTCAGCTCGGGGAACCACAGCTTGGCCTGCTCGTCCGCACCGGAGAGGCGCAGCTTGTCGTCGCAGATCACAAAGCCGTACTCGCGGCTCTCCTCCAGGGAGTCCCTCGAGATACCCTCCACATCGTAGGTTGCCACGCGGTCGAGCATCAGGAGGATGCCGGCGGCGCAGATGGTGTAGGCAAGCGGCAGCAGCTCGACTTGCAGGCCCACCGCCCGCTCGCCCACGAAGGTCAGGGCGGCCAGGAGCAGCAGGCACATCGAGCCCACGCTCACAACATGCGAGACATGCTTCTTCTTGCGCAGCGCGTTGACAACGATGACCAGGCCGCTGCCCAGCGTGATCACGATGTAGATGGGGCTCAGCATGTGGAGCGGGCCGTACTCCCTCTGTAGGAAGGTGTAGCCGTCGCGGATGACCATCTCCACGCTGCGGTAGTAGAGGTCGGAGTAGCCGGCAGAGGACGCACCCAAGAAGATGACGAGGCTCATGACGATGCACAGCGCCCTCAGGGCCACGGGGATGCGCGTCTTGCACAGGTCCGCGATCGACTGGATTGTGAACAGCAGCAAGAACGGGTAGGCCAGGCAGTACACCTGGTTGCCCAGCAGGGCCCCCTCCTCCGTCTTGGCACCGGCGATCTGCAGGTAGCCCAGGTTCACGATGACGACAGCAAGCGTCATGAGCGTGTAGTAGATGGAGATGTGCTTCTGGAACCTGACCAGCAGGAACAGCACGAAGCTTATGGAGACCATCAACAGCGCGAAGTAGAGCGGCTGCATCGCTTGAGCCATGCTGCTCCTTTCTCTTATCGAGCTGTCAGTATCTCATGCTCAGGTTAAACCCTGGGGGCAAAAAGCGCGCACAGCGGCCAGCGGGCATTAAAACACCAGCTCAACAGCCCGCCAGCAGGGCGCTTAGAGGTTCTCCCTCATCCAACGCATGATGTCGGCGCTCTCGTAGAGGGGCTCGCCGTCGATGAAGAGGCAGGGCACCTGCTGCTTGCCGCCCACCTCGACCAGCGTCTGGCGGGCCTGGGAATCGCGCACGATGTCGCGGTACTCGACCTGCTCGCCCACCCCCAGCTCGTCGACGAGCGCCATGACCTTCTGGCAATAGGGGCAGCTGTCCTTCTTGAAGAGCTCGAGCTTCATCTTGCACGCTCCTTACTGCTGGTAGGTGGCCAAGAAGGCCTCCAGCTTGTCCATGGCTTCCTTGAGCACCTCGATGCGCGGCAGGTAGACCACGCGGAAGTGGTCGGGCTCGTGCCAGTTGAAGCCGCTGCCCTGCACCACCAGGAGCTTCTGCTCGCGCAGCAGGTCGAGCGCGAACTGCTCGTCATCTGTGATGTTGAACTTGGCGGTGTCCATCTTGGGGAAGATGTAGAACGCGGCCTTGGGCTTGACAGCGGTGATGCCGTCGATGGCGTTGAGGCGCTGGTACACGTACTCGCGCTGCTCGTAGATGCGGCCGCCGGGCACCACATAGCCCTTGACGCTCTGGTGGCCGCCCAGGGCGGTCTGGATGATGGACTGCGCCGGCACGTTGGAGCACAGGCGCATGTTGGAAAGCATGTTGATGCCCTCGATGTAGCCCCTGGCGCAGCGCAGGTTGCCGCTCAGTATCATCCAGCCAGCACGGTAGCCGGCGATCATGTGGCTCTTGGAGAGGCCGGAGAAAGTCACGCAGAAGAGGTCCGGGCACATCGAGGCGATCGAGATGTGCTCCAAGCCGTCCATGACCAGGCGGTCGTAGATCTCATCCGAGAAGATCATGAGCTGGTGCTCGCGGGCGATGTCGATGATCCCCTGCAAAACCTCGCGCGGGTAGAGGGCACCCGTGGGGTTGTTGGGGTTGATGATGACGATGGCCTTGGTCTTGCAGGTGATCTTGGAGCGGATGTCGTCCATGTCCGGGAACCAGTCGGACGCCTCGTCGCAGACGTAGTGGACGGGCTTGCCACCGGAGAGCGTGGCGCAGGCGGTCCACAGCGGGTAGTCCGGCGAGGGGATCAAGATCTCGTCGCCGTCGTTGAGCAGGGCCTGCATGCACAGGTTGATGAGCTCGGAGACGCCGTTGCCGGTGTAGATGTCCTCGATCCCGACGTTGGGGATGTGCTTGTTCTGGGCGTACTGCATAATCGCTTTGCGGGCGGAGTAGAGGCCCTTGGAGTTGGAGTAGCCCTCGCACTCGGGCAGCTGGCGGGCCATGTCGTAGACGACCTCGTCCGGCGTGCGGAAGCCGAAGGGCGCCGGGTTGCCGATGTTGAGCTTGAGGATGTGGGTGCCCATCTCCTCCATGCGGTTCGCCTCGTCTACAACGGGGCCGCGCACGTCGTAGAGGACGTTGTCGAGCTTGGAGGACTTGTCGAATCTCATGGGTTGCTCCCAGGCCGTGTTCCAGCGGTTCCGCCGCTTCGGTGCGGCGTCAGCACATCATTATACGGCCAGGGGCATGGCAGCCTACATGCTCTCGAAGAACACCACCGTGGCAGTGGCGCGCACACCTCCCCCGGCGGAGGCCCCGCCGGTGACGGAGATGTCCGTGACCAGGCACGAGAAGCGGCAGTTGACGAGCTTCTTAAGCGTGGAGTACGCGGCATCGTAGCTGCTGGTGGTGAACGAGATGCTCACCGAGCGCCTGACCGGGTTTGCCGAGGTGTCCGGCTGGGCGAAGGAGATGTCGTAGCTCTTGGCCTGCGAGAGGATGGAGTCGAACTCCCTGACCTCGGCCTTGGAGTTGTCGTAGGCGGGCAGGATCCTCTCCTGCTTGCCGGCTGCCTTGGCGGCGGCGATCTCTGCCTCCATCGCGAGCTTCTTGCTGGCCATAGTCTCCTGGACGGCGATCTCGCTCTCGATGGTCGAGACGCGCTCGTCTGCAGTGGCGACCGAGCTCAGGGCCGGCTGCAGCACCAGCAGGAAGTACACGCAGGCCACGACGAGCACGGCGAGGACGACGAGGAGGATCTTCTCACGCGCTGTGAACGTGCGGTTCATACCTTCGCCCTCCTAGTTCTCTTCTGCCGGCGCGGTGGCAGCTGCCGAGACCTGGGGCTGGAGCACCACCGTCACAACGAAGACCACGTCCGACTTGTCGTCTGTCTTGGCCATCGACACGCTCACAGACGCGACGATGTCCTTGTCCTCGAGCGTCTGCATCAGGCGCGAGACATCGTTGAGGCTCTTGTCCGAGAACTGCAGCTCGACAGTGTTGCCGCTCACGCGCGCCGCCTGCAGGTAGCCCAGCTGGGCGGCCGTGTTCTCCAGCAGCTTGATGACCTGCTCGCGGTCTGCCAGGCCGCGCTCGGTCTCTGTGAGGCCGGAGACGCCGATCTTGTCGTACTCGGCCTGGACCTGGTCGTAGTCGGCGTTGGATGCTTGGAGGGTGGCGAGTTGGGACTGCGCCGCGGAGACGCGCGACTCAGCCTGCGAGGCGGCGCCCATGACGTCGATGACCGCGAACTTGCAGAAGAGCACCGCCAACACGAACACGAGCACGAGCATCACGGCCGTGCGCGGCGTGAACTCCGTTGAGATGTCCGTGACGACGAGGTTGATGGAGGTCTTGCTGGGGTACTGGGCCGCCTTGGAGCCCTTGAGGCCCAGCTTCTTGAGGTCCTTGAGGTTCTTGGGGCTCAGGCCCTTGAGGCTGATCTCTTTGCTGAGGTTCACCGCTTCTCCCTTCTGCTAGAGAGCGATGCCCACTGCGATGTCGCACTGGCGCAGCAGGTCTGCGGGCAGCTCCGAGGGGGGCAGGAGCTTGCAGATGTCGATGAGTTGGACGGGGATGTGCTCGTTGAGGGTCTCCATGAGCGGGGTGATGTTGGTGCCCCTCCCGCACACGTGGACCGCCTCGAGGTCGCTGCTGGGGAAGTTGAAGTTGTAGAAGCTGACCACGCGGGCGATCTCTGTCGCCAGGCGGTCGTAGAGGTCCATGCAGGTGGGCAGGGTCTGCGCACCCTCGTAGTTGCTGAGCACGTAGGTGCGCGCCATGGCCGGGTCGATGTTGAGCGCGTCTGCGACGGCAGCGTTGAAGTTGGACGTGCCGAGGTCGATGAGGCGCATCATCTCGTAGCGGCCCTGGGGAAAGAGGTAGAGCCCCGTGTTGCGGTAGCCGATGTCGAGGAAGCAGTAGTCGCGCGGGGGCTCCCCTTCTGCAACGGGGTGGAGCTCCTGGTCGCGCGCGACGAGCTTGATGTAGGCCATGACGTCTGGCGCAGCGACCTTGAGGCGCAGGCCGGCGCGGCGCAGCATGGACGAGTAGCTCTCGATGACGTCCTTCTCGGCCGCGGCGGCGAGGAGGTCCATCTCGCGGGGCTTGCCGCCCTCGTCCTCCACCATGTCCAAAACCGCGTAGTCGAAGTTGTAACGGCCCTTGCCCTCCGCGATGTAGTCGCGGAACTCGTAGGGCAGGTTGAGCTCGAGCTGGTCGACGGTCATGGCGGGCATGGTCACGCGGCGCATGAGGACGTCCGAGGGATGCAGGGCGATCGCGCAGTCGCGGGCGGAGATCTTGTTCTCCTTGAGCGCGGCCTTGATGACGTCCGACATCGCCTCGAAGGAGGTGATGCGACCGTCGCGCACGAGGCCGTCGGGCAGCTCGCACAGCACAGCTTGGACTACCTGCTGGCCGTCTAAGACGGCGAGCTTGGCATGCCCCGTGCCGATGTCGATGCCGATACACTGCTTTGCCATAAACTGTCCTCACCTGCGCATCAAGTGGCGTGTTCCTCGTTGGGCCCGTGTTTTGGACCTGATGAGCCATTATAGGACAGAGCCGCAGCTCGCAACCTTCAAAGGCTCCTTTGCTACACGCGCATCGTTTCACACATGCATTGAATCGGGCGTTCAGAGAAAGAGGCCGAGGTAGGCGTCGAGGGCCGGGCCGCCGAAAAGCAGGGTGAGCCACACCGCCGCCGAGATGGCCGGCCCGAAGGGGAAGGCCCGCGGCGCAGGGGCCTGGGGGTCTCCCTGGGGGTGGGCCTTCGCCCAAGCAACGTTGAAGAGCAGGCCCAGCACGCAAGACACCAGCAGGTTGAGCACGCTGGCGGCAAGGCCCAAGTAGAGCCCCGCCATGAAGATGAGCTTGAGGTCGCCGCCACCCAGCCCCACCTTGCCGGTGAGGGCCTCGAAGGCGATGCTGAAGAGCAGCAGCGCCCCGGCAACGCCGAACGCGCCGGCTGCGGCGTCTGCCGCCACGGCTGCAGCGGGGCTGCCCAGCCACCCGGAGAAAAGGCTGCCCAGGCCCGTGCCCTGGGCCGGCAACCCGTAGAACGCGAAGCTCACCGCCCACACCGCGATGCCCGCGACGATGAAGCCGTTGGGGATGATGTAGCTGTCGAAGTCGACGAGCGAGAGGCCCAGCAGCAGGCAGCCCAGCGCGCACAGCGCCAGGGCATAGACGGAAAGGCCGTAGACCCAGACCACCGAGGCGAAGTAGGAGGCCAGCAGCAGCTCGGCGAGCGTGTAGCGCGCGGAGATGGGCTCGCCGCAGTAGCGGCACCTGCCCCTCAGGAACAGCCAGCTCAGCACTGGGACCAGGTCGAGCGCCCCCAGCTCGTGGTTGCATACGGCGCAATGGCTGCGCCCCTTCCAGGGGCTCTCACCGTGCACCAGCCTCCAGGCCAGGCAGTTCACAAAGCTCCCGAAGACCGCTCCCCAGACAGCCGCCAGCAGCAGCACCGCGGCGGCAAGCGGCGCAGAAAGCGCCATGAGCTCGTGCATGTCAAGCAGCATAGGGTGCCTTCCTCCAGCGGCTCAGCCCTGCGAGAGCGGCGAGACCGGGACCCAGCCCAGCTCGAGCTCCATCCCGCTGCGCTGCACCTGGACCACGCAGCTGTTCTTGGGCACGGAGCAGATTGTCTTGCCGATGACCAGCGAGGTCGACTCGTTGTAGCCGCGGGGCATCTTCTCGACCAGGACGTTGGCGCCCTTGTCGTAGTACACGGTGATGGTGCCGAGCGCGTCTGTGTGCGCGGCGTGCTCGGGGCTGTCGCCCCCGGGGCAGCCCGGCAGCAGGCACGCCCCGGCAACCGAGACCTGGGCCAGGTCCTCGGCAGAGCGCATAGTCCCGGAGTCGTCTCCCGTGCGGAAGAGCCCCAGCGCAAAGCCGCCCAGGGCCACCGCAACCACGACGGCAACGGCAGCGATGCCGACGATGCACAGCAGCTCGACGCGCGAAAGGCCCCTGTTGTCCCGTACTACTCTCATGGCAGCCAGCATACCCTATCCGCGCTGCGCGAAGTGCGACTCGGCGATGCGCGCGCTGGCCGCAGCATCCTTGGCGTAGTAGTCAGCGCCCATCTGGTGCGCGTAGTCCTCGGTGAGGACGGCGCCGCCCACCATGACCTCGACCTGCGGCTCCTCGCGGCGCAGCAGCTCGACGGTCTCCTCCATGGCCTTGACGGTGGTGGTCATGAGCGCGGAGAGCCCCACCAGGGTCACCCCGTGCTCGCGCACCGCGGCGAGCACCGCCTCCGGGGCCACGTCGCGCCCCAGGTCGATCACGGTGAAGCCGTAGTTCTCCAAGAGCATCTTCACGATGTTCTTGCCTATGTCGTGGATGTCGCCCTTGACGGTGGCGACTATCACGCGCTTCTCGCCCGCAGCAGCACCCTGCCCGGGCTCGGCCCCCAAGCGCTCCTTGACCACGTCGAAGCCCGCCTTCACCGCCTCTGCCGAGGCCATGAGCTGTGGGAGGAAGTACGTGCCCGCGTCGAAGCGGCGCCCCACCTCGTCGAGGGTGGGGATCAGCAGCCCGTCGATCACGTCGAGCGGGCTGTGCTGCTCCAGCAGCGCGCAGACGGCGGCGGCCATGGGCTGGGCGCGGCCGCTGAGGATGAGCTCTTGCACCTGGACGGCCTGTTGGGCGCTCGTCTCGAAGGCTGCGGGCAGCGGCAGGGCCCCGGCTGCCTTCGGGGCGGGCGCCTCCTGCTCCCGGGCGCTTGCAGGCAGCTCACCGGGTTGCAGGCCGGCAGCCTGGCAGATGAGCTGCAGGCCGCGCTCCAAAAGCTCGCCGTCGACAGCAGCTCCCGCCGGCGCCTCGTAGGGGTCGGGCTGCTCGGCGCAGCGCTCGATGTAGCTGCGGGCACCGCGGTCCTGGCCCGTGATCACGCGATGGCAGGCCACGGCGTCGCGGTAGCGGGCGGCGTTGGGGTTGAGGATGGGCAGGTCCAGGCCCGCCCCCAGCGCCGCAGAGAGGAAGCTGCCGTTCATCAGGGGGCGCTGCGGCAGCCCGAAGCTGATGTTAGAGACGCCCAGCGTGGTCCTCACCCCCAGGCGCTCCTTGACCATGCGGATGGCGGCCAGGATCTCGCGGGCTTCGTCTTGGTTGGTGGCAACGGCCATGGTCAGGCAGTCGATGACCACGTCGCAGCGCGGGATGCCCATCTGCTCGGCAGCCTCGACGATGCGCTGCGCGATGGCAAAGCGCCCCTGCGCGCTTGCAGGGATGCCGTCCTCGTCGAGCGTCAGGCCGATCACGGCGGCGCCATAGCGCTTGGCGATGGGCAGGATCGCCTCGAGGCTCTCGCGCTTGCCGTTGACGGAGTTGATCAGGGGCTTGCCGGCATAGCCGCGCACAGCGCGCTCGACAGCCTCCGGGTCGCTGGAGTCGATGACCAGCGGCAGGGTGCAGGTGGCCTGCAGGCGCTGCACGGCGGCGTCGAGCACCGCGGGCTCGTCCAGGCCGGGCAGGCCCACGTTCACGTCGAGCACGTCTGCCCCGTAGCCCTGCTGGCCCACGGCCTCGCCCACCAGGTAGTCGAGATCCCCCTCTTGGAGCGCGGCCTTGAGCTTGGGCTTGCCCGTGGGGTTGATGCGCTCGCCGATGACGGCGATGTCTGCGCTGCCGGCGGGGAGGAGCACTGCCTCCTGGGCGCTGGTCACCACGAAGTCCGCAGGCGGCTCGCGGCGCACAGGGCTGCCCTTGCGCTGCACCAGCGCGGTGAGCTGGGCGATGAAGGCAGGGCTGGTCCCGCAGCAGCCGCCGACGACCACCGCCCCCGCGTCCACGATGCCCTCCATCGCCTGGGCGAACTCCTGCGGTGTGACGTCGAAGACGGTCTCGCCGTCAACGATGCGCGGTAGCCCCGCGTTGGGCTGCACCATGAGGGGCACGCGGCAGGTGCGTGCCAGCTGCTCCACAACAGCGCCCATCTGGGCGGGCCCCAGCGAGCAGTTGGTCCCCACCGCGTGGGCGCCCAGGGCAGAGAGCGTCGCCGCTGCAACGGCGGGCGTGGTGCCCAGGAAGGTGCGGCCGTCCTCCTCGAAGGTCATGGTCACGAACACGGGCAGCGGGCTGTTCTCGCGGCAGGCGAGCACAGCGGCCTTGGCCTCGCGCAGGTCCGAGACGGTCTCGATCGCCAGGATGTCGCAGCCGGCCGCTTGCGCGGCGCGCGCCTGCTCGGCGAAGAGCTCATAAGCCTCTTGGAACGAGAGCTCCCCCATGGGCTCGAGCAGCGCCCCCAAGGGTCCGATGTCGCCGGCAACGTAGCGCGCCCCGGCATCGCGCGCACAGCGCGCGGCAGCGGCGAAGACCTCCTCCACGCCGGCGCGCCCGGCGAGCTTGAGTCTATTGGCGCCGAAGGTGTTTGTGGTGATGACCTGGGCCCCCGCCTCCACGTAGGCGCGGTGAATCGCGGTGATGGCGGCGGGCTCGCTCAGGTTGAGCAGGTCGGGGACCACCCCGGGGGCCGCCAGGCCGGCGGCCTGCATCATCGTGCCCATGGCCCCGTCCATCACCAGGAACGCCTCGCCCCTCAGCACGGCCTCCAGGTACCCGTCTTTGATGCTCAGCCCCTCCAGGGGGTCGAAGGCAGAGCCCATCGCTCAGCCCCTCTCTCTCGACTCGCGGCAGGTGGTCCCCCTCTGCCGGTAACAGCAGTACTCGCGCGCAGCACAGAGCTCGCACGGCTCGACAGCGCTGTCGCCTGCCCCCGGCTCGAAGAGCCCGAGGATGGCGGTCACGCTCTTGGTGGGCGTCAGGAAGCAGTTCTCTGTGACGGCCATCCCTGTGGCGCGCATGGCGTCGAGCGCCTCGAGCAGGGCAGGCTGCACAGAAAGCGGCAGGTCGCCGTACCCCGGGCTGAAGCGCGCGCGGGCCTCGAGCCCCAGCGTGCGCGCCTCCTCGCCCAGCAGCTCCTGGACCGCCTGCGCCCCAGCCTCCGCCAGAGACGAGGCGCAGCAGTCGTAGAGCATCTGGTCGAGCGCGCTCAGCGCCCCGCGCCGGCGCAGCTCGCGGTCGCAGCCCTGCCCCAGCGTGCAGGCGAAGAGCGCCACCTTCTGCGCGCCCTTGAGGTGGCGCGCGATGTCCGCCCCCTCCAAGACCAGCCCGCTGCCCGCGAGCACCACCTGGGGCACGAGCTCGCCAAAGCGGCGGGAGGCGTCGATGTCCTCGATGCGCCAGGTGTAGAGGACCTGGTTGTCCTCCTCGCAGCTGCACGCGGCCTCTTCCAGGCGCTGCTTGAGCGCAGCGTCGATCTCCTGGCCCGCATAGCCCAGGTACATGAGCGCGTCTTCGCGGTCGACCCGCGCACGCAGCTTGCCACGCCCCACGCTCACCGTGGAGCCCGCGGCTGCCAGGGCCGCCAAGACGTCGAAGCCGCTCTCGCCGCTCACAGCCGCCCCCGCCCTAGCCGCGGACGGCCTCGGCGGCCTTGAGGCGCTGCTTGACCACCGCCGCCACCTGGGGGCGGTTCATGGTGTAGAGGTGCAGGCCGTCGACGCCGTGGGCTGCCAGGTCCACCAGCTGGGCGGCAGCGTAGTCGATGCCCGCCTGCAGCAGGGCCTCCTTGTCGTCCTCGTACTTGGCAAGCAGCTTGACGATGGGCGCAGGCAGGCTCGCCCCGCACATGAAGACCATGCGCTGCACCTGCTTCTTGCTCATGAAGGGCATGACACCGCAGCTGATGGGTGCGGTGATGCCCGCAGCCACGGCGTCCTCCCTGAAGCGGTAGAACAGCGAGTTGGTGAAGAAGAGCTGGGTGACGAAGAAGTCCGCACCGGCATCCTGCTTGGCCTTGAGGTGCTCGATGGTGGTCTTGGGGTCGTCGCAGTCGATGTGGCCCTCGGGGTAGGCCGCCGCGCCAACGCAGAAGCCCTGCTCCTTGAGGTAGGCCACGAGGTCCTTGGCAAGCTCGAACTCCCCGGGCTTGGACGAGGGCGTGACGTCGCCGCGCACGGCGAGCACGTTCTCGATGCCGCGCTCGCGCATGTCCTCCACGGCGCGCTCCAGGTCAGCGCGCGTGGTGTTGATGCAGGTGAGGTGCGCCATGCTGGGGACCTTGAACTCGTCTTGGATGAGCGAGGAGACCTGGTTGGTGGCGTTGTAAGAGCGCCCGTCGCTGCCCGAGCCGCCCGCGGAGTGCGTGACGGAGATGTAGTCGGGCTGCAAGGGCGCCAGCACGCTAGCCACCGCGCGTGCGCTCTCGTCGCTCAACTCGCCACGCGGCGGAAAGATCTCGAAGCTCAGCACCTGCTTGCCGCGCGCTTTGGCAGAGGCGTAGATGTCGCAGATACGGCGGGAGGGCCCGCTGGCTGCGGGGTTTGCGTTGTCATTCATCAATGCGGTCCTTTCAACACTCGTTGCTGTTCACAGGCTGCGCGGCGCCTGGCGGGAGGGAGGGTGCCGGAGGGGGCGGCGCGCACCTGCGGCTCAGAAGCCGAACTTGCTGCGGTTCACCTGCTGCTCGTTCTCGAAGAGCGTCACCACTGTGCTGGGGTCGAGATAGCTCGCAGGGACCCTCGTGCCCATCACCAGCGCCTTGCGGAAGCAGGAGTCCTGGCACAGCCCGCAGGCCATGCACAGCGAGGGCGTGAAGGTGAGGGTGCCCGGTGCCTGCTTGCGCTGCACGCGGGTGGGGTTCTCCGGGAGGTCCTGGGTGTAGACCAGGGCGCGGGTGGCGCACATGGTGGCGCAGCAGCCGCAGCGGTGGCAGGCCGTTGGGTCGAGATCGATCGTCGCCCAGAAGCGCGACTCCAAACTCGCGCCCTCGGGCAGGCTGCCCACCCTGTCGAGCATGGCCTTGATGCGCGGGCCGCGGTAAGTGTTGGAGGGGAAGACGTCGTCGGGCTTGACGATGACCTGCTTGGAGGCGTCCGGCTTGGCCTTCTTCTTGCCGGTGATGAGCTCGTCGACCGTGTCTGCCACGTAGCCCATCGCCGTGCCGCCAGCGTGCTCGAGGGCCTCCCTGCGGTCGCTCTTGGCATAGCGCTGGCGGTTGCCGCTGTTGCAGAGGTTGGGGGGCACCTCGCTGAACACCTTGACCTTGCCCTCTGTGCCCCAGGCCCTCATCAGCGAGCGGGCGCTCTTGACCACGGCGGGGAAGTACGGCTCCGGGCCGCCCACAGGGCACTCGGCGCAGCCGCGGCTCAGGAGGGCCACCCTGTCGATCCCGATGGCCAGCAGGCCGCAGACCAGGTACTCGTCCAGGTAGCTCAGGCAGGGCAGCACGGTGACGCGGGACTGGTCGATATCGAGCGCGTCGGCATCGCGCTGGCACATGAAGGCGGCGATGCCCCCGTAGGCCTGCGCCGTACGCTGGGCGCTGCGAACGATGTCGGTGGCGCTGGGGGAGCTGGTGAGCAGGGCGCTCGTGGGGCAGGCGGCAGTGCAGGCCCCGCAGTTGGTGCAGAGCTCGGCGTCGATGTCGAGGTGGCCGATGCTGCGGGAGATGGCGTCGTGGGGGCAGGCGTTCATGCAGGCCCGGCACTTGCTGTTCCAGTTGCGGATGTAACTGCAGCGCTTGGGGAGGATGGTGATTGTGGAGGCGCTGACCTCTTTTGCCAGGGCCTCGATGTCGTCTAGTTTACTCATGGGGAGCAGTATAGCGCCGTCTACCTGCACACGGGCGTTTCTTGCCTCCGCGGAGTACCATAGGGAGGCAAATCCAACCCCCAGAAGGAGGCCCAGTGTCCGACACCGTCCCCAAGATCTACAAATTTTTCGGCATCCTTACCATCGTCTTCTCCACCCTGCTCATCCCCACGATGGTGCTCGCAGTGCTCGAGCTGGTCCCCTACACCCAGGAGCCGGACTTTTCCGACCTGGTCACCGGGCAGACCTTCGGCTTGATCATCGCCCTGCTGGCGTCGGTCTTCGTGCTCCTCGTCCAATCCTTCGTGCTCGGCGTGCGCCTCATCCTCGACAACCGCCGCCGCGCGGCTGGCCAGCTCAACGCCATGATCGCCGTCGCTGTGCTCATCTTGGTGCTCTGCATCATGATCTTCGGGTTCCAGCTGTGGCTGGCCGTACCGTCTGCCAGCATCGTCTTCATGGTGGTCATGTCCTCCGCCATCGATCCGGCCCTGCGCGAGGAGCGCCAGCTCCAGCGCCACCTCCAGGCCCTCGAGGACCGCAGCGACGCCGAGGAGGGCACCCTGGGGCGCGACAAGAGCGGCAAGGGCTTCATCACCCTCAACTTCTTCAACGTGTTCTGGATCTTCGTCGTTGCCTGCGTGCTCGGCGACCTCATCGAGACGATCTACGTGTACTGCGTCTCCGGCGGCTACCTCATGAACCGCACCGGCATGCTGTGGGGCCCCTTCAGTCCCATCTACGGCTTCGGCGCGCTGCTTATGACCGTGGCCCTCAACCGCTTCTACAACAAGCACTGGACGCTCACCTTCCTCATCAGCGCCCTCATCGGCGGCGCCTTCGAGTACGCGGTGAGCTGGTTCTTCCAGTTCGCCTTCGGCATCGTGGCCTGGGACTACTCCAACGCCGCCCTCAACATCGGCGGGCGCACGGACGTCATCCACATGATCGCTTGGGGCGCGCTGGGCCTGTTCTGGATCAGGGTCTGTCTGCCCAAGCTGCTCGAGCTCATCAACCAGATCCCCTGGAACTGGCGCTACGGCGTGACCGCCGTCTGCACAACGTTCATGGTCTTCAACGGCGTGATGACGATGCTGAGCTTCGACTGCTGGTACCAGCGCGTGGCCGGCGTGGAGAGCCAGACCGCGGTGGCCAAGTTCTTCGAAGAGCACTACGACAACGAGTTCATGGCGGAGCACTTCGAGACCATGAGCATCGACCCTGCGAGGGCCACACGCTCCTAGGCGCCCGCAGCGGGCTAGAAGGCCTCGGGGCCGTCGATCGCGCAGGCGGCTTGCCCAGCAGCCATGTCGGAGCGTCCATGAGGACAGCTTGGCGAATGCGAGAATCGGGCCGAGGGCCCTGCTGTGGAGCTCATGTGCTCCCCTGTTGAGTAGAACCTGCTCGGCCAGAGCTCTCCCCTGGCCTTGCGCGCAGCGGAGGGACTGCCAGGCCGCATGAGGGGCAGCCGGTCTCTCCGGGCGGCAGCACCGTCCCGCAGCGGGGGCATCGCCTCTGGGCGTTGCCCCGCCTCATCTGGTCGACCTTGCCGCACCTATTGCACAGGTTGCACCCGTAGCACACAGGACCCTCCCCCATGTCGTGTGAAATGCCTCCCGCCCAGGCTTGGAGCGGGGTCCGCCGCTTCGGGCGAGCCTGGGCGGCAACAATCGAGTAGGAGGCGCGTCATTAGTTGGCGCGCCGTCCTCTCACACCACCGTG
>JBJEHN010000086.1:0-24176 GCA_051876105.1 Coriobacteriales bacterium
CTGCAAGACAGCCGAATGGCGGTCAAAGGTTTGGATTCCTCAGAGGTTTGTATAATCTGAGAACCGGACTTGCGAGTTTCCCCGCATCCGGCTCAAGCGTCTCGTCCTGCCGGCGCTCCCTGCCCAACGAGTGGGCCGACAGCCCCTAGCAGTGGGCTCGCCTGAAGGAATTGGCGTATTTCTCTTGGAGGCCCGCCTTCCTGTCCTCGAAGTACCCAGCGTTCAGGAACGGGTTCATGTCCGCCTTCAGCCTGGGGTGTCTGACAATATGCTGCCAAGTCAGACAAGGGAGGTAGCACTTGGGGGTCCCGAAAATCCAATCTCGGTTGTCCAGCTTGCACCAGTACTTCCTCTTTCTCCATGCCGCGCTTTTGTTCGGCTGCCTCCGCTTGGCCCATCTGTGCAGTTGCTGGAAGAGCGCATGGTCGATTCCGCTGAAGGTTTCGGCGGCGCAGATGTGCCTGTGATAGTTGACGTATCCCCTTATCTTCGGGTAGAGCTCCCTGATGAGGTTCTCCTGCTTCCAGGTCCTGCACCTTCTCAGGATGGTGTAGTGCATTTCCTCTTGGAAGGCCTTCACCGAAGCCTTGGAGGGTTTGATGACGAGCTTGCCGTCGTACTTGCGGAAGTTCCAGCTCAGGAAGTCGAACCCTTCGTCAATGTGGGTGATGTGGGTCTTCTCCTCGGAGAGCTCCAGTCCCCTCTCGGCCAGGAAGGCAGCCACGAGGGTCTTTACCTCCCTGGCGATTTGGGGCGTCTTCGCCGTAATGACGAAGTCGTCGGCATATCTTGCGAGGTTGACCTTGTTGCGCCGAGCGATGTAACTCTTCCGCTCGCCTTCGCTGTTGACGTGGAATCTCGCGTCCAGCAGGTCGTCCAGGCCGTCGAGGGCCATATTGGCTAGGATGGGGCTGATGATGCCGCCTTGCGGTGTGCCCTCGTCCGTGTCGTGCCTGATGCCTTCTTCCATGAAGCCAGCTTTGAGGAACTGCTTCAACACCTTCTTGTCCATCGGGATGTGCTCCATCAGCCACTCATGGCTGATGTGGTCGAAGCAGCCCTTGATGTCGCCCTCAAGCACCCATTGGGCGCAGTCCTTTCTGCACAGGACACTGAACAGCTCGGCGCTGGCGTCCTGGGCGGAGCGGCCCTTGCGGAAACCGTAGGAGTGCTTGTCGCCCGTGACCTCGGCCACAGGTTCCAGGGCCATCGCGAACAGCGCCTGCATGGCGCGGTCGTACATGGTGGGAATCCCCAGGGGGCGCTTCTTCCCGTTCCTCTTCGGGATGTAGACCCGCCGCAAGGGCGTGGCCCTGTATCCCTTGGATGTCAGGGAGTTTGCAGCCTCCATCTTCTGCGCAGAAGATGTCCATTTGACCATGTCCACCCCAGGCGTCTTCTTGCCCTTGTTGGAGGTGACACGTTTGACGGCCAGCATCTTCGCATCGTGCGAGTTGGTGAGGAGCCTCTGCAGCTTCCTCACCTTCTCCGTCTTTCCTTCAGACTCTGCCTCGGCAATCCTGGTCTGGAGCCTGTTAACGTGCTCTTCAGCCGCATACCAGTCGAACGTGTCCCACTGCTCTGCCAGGCTCAAGCCGTCTGCCGTGCTCGCCGTATCGGTTCTCAAGTCCTCGCCATTCACAGGCCCTCCTCCTCTCCTGCCTCGAGACACCAGTGGCAAGTCAGCACCCTTTCGGGTCGGGGCAAATCTCGAACCCCTGTCCAGCCGCTTATACGCTTGCGCGCTTTCGCGTGGGGTTTCCCCCTGCTGGCATTCGCTTTTTGCCACATCCTCGCCCTCCGCGCCGTCTTTCACCTTTAGGCTGCTAGGCCCTATGGGCTCCATACCCCGCCACGCAGCGGGGAGCGCGTAGGGTTTTCCAAGTTCCGCAGATTGCACGGATAACGCGGCTGCTTTAGGTGCCACCTCTAGGCCGAGGGCCTCTCAGTCCGTTTCCAGCTGTGCACAAGGGAGCACAACTGGCAGGGCCCTTGGCTGGTTTCGCCAGAGCGTATCAGCCGATTACGCTCTTCTTCGGTCACGGCCCCTCAGATGGTGGTATCGCTCTCGCTCACCATGGCAGCCTTCACCCCTTCACGAACCCTGCTCGCCTTCGGCTGGCTCCCAGGGTCGCTTTGTGTCCGAGGCTTCACACCCCGCCGTTGCCAGCGACGCATGCTCGGATGGGATCACCCGAAACGGAACGGGCGGCTGTTCGGATGTCCTATGTCATAGAACCTCCCCAAGCATTGCAATCAGCGACTTCTTGTCGCACCCTTGTACCCGAAGTGCCAGTTCTTGCCCTTCTTGCCCTGGCAGGCCTCGGGGTCGCGCTTGCCGGCGGCGTTCTTGGTCGAGCTGGGCGACTCGACGAAGGTGGCGTCCACGATCGAGCCGCCGCGCATGGTCACGCCGGCGCGCTCGAGGATTCCGTTGAGGTCGGAGAGCATCGCCTTGCCCAGGCCGCGGCCCTCGACCAGGTGGCGGAACTTGAGCAGCGTGGTGGCGTCGGGGACCTGCTCGCCCATCAGGTCGATGCGCATGAAGCGCTGCATGGCGCGCGAGTCGAGCACGGCGTCCTCGGTCCCCTCGTCGGAGAGGCTGAACATGACCTGCAGCAGGTACATGCGCAGCATCAGCTCCAGGTCGCGCGGGCGCCTGCCGCGGGTGCCGGGGTGGTAGTGGGGCCTGATCAGGGCGACCCAGCTGTCCCAGGGGATGATGGCGTCCATCTGCTCGAGGAACTCCTCGCGCCTGGTCCTCTTTCGCTGCCCCATGGCCTCGAGGTCGCCGAAGGTGGTCTGGTTGCCCATGCGGATGCCTCCCTGAAAAGCGCTGCAAACGATGCCTATATTATAGGAGCGTCAGGTCAAGAGGGGTGTTCGGTCGATTTCGGGGGCAGCCGCGGCCGGCGCGCCGGGCGGCTCCCCGGCCCCTGCGGGGCGGCCCGGCGGGACCGGGGGGCTCGGGCTATGATGAGGGCCTCGTATTTTTCAGTGTTTCCCTAGAGCCGCGCGGCGCCTTGGGAACAAGACGACCGGAGCGCCCCCACATTGAAGCCGCCTTGGGCCTCTCGGCACCCTTGAGTCGAGCGTTGCGAGCAGGGCGAATGCCGTGCGTAGGCCGCAGCAGATGCCAGCTAAGGCCGGCGAAGGCAACGGTAGCCGGGCGGCCAGCTGTCAGCCGGGCGGCGCGGGCAGCGGCACCAGGCAGCCGGACGGCGAGCTGTCAGCCGGACAGTGGGGACAGTCCCCACTGTCCCATTCGGGATGACGAGGGGTGGGCTGCCACCGCTGGCCGAGGGCGCGACAACCTTTTCTTCCAAACTGCGCTTATTCTTGTTACCTTAACTATGCCGCAACGCGAGCTTTCCTTCTGCACCGCCCGCGCTTCCCTTCTGCACACAGCGGCCTGCACGAGGAGCATTCTGCGCGCTTCTCCACACCAAACCGAATGCAAGCGGGGCTTGCAGGGCACGTGCCCTTGGCGCTGTGCGCGCTGGCCCCGGCAGAAAGGCACAGTATGGATTTCTTCAGCGACAAGAAGGGGCTTGTCGTCTCTGGCCTGATCGTGGGCCTGGGCCTTGCCCTGCTCGCCTACTTCGGCAACCCATCTAACATGGCCATGTGCGCCGCGTGCTTCATCCGCGACATGGCCGGCTCCCTCAAGCTGCACACCGCGCCCGTGGTGCAGTACTACCGCCCAGAGATCGTGGGCCTCGTGGTCGGCTCGTTCCTTATCGCCCTGGCAACGCGCGAGTTCCGCTCCACGGCGGGTTCCTCGCCCATGACGCGCTTTGTGCTCGGCTTCATCATGATGCTGGGCGCACTGGTCTTTCTGGGCTGCCCGCTGCGCATGGTGATCCGCATGGCCGCCGGCGACCTCAACGCCTGGGTGGGCCTCATCGGCTTTGCGCTGGGCGTTGCCACCGGCGCGCTGTTCCTGGCCAAGGGCTTCTCCCTTGGCCGCGAGCACGACACCAACAAGATGGCCGGCGCCGTACTGCCCGTGCTGCTGGTGATCGGCCTGGTCGTCAGCGTGGCCACCGCCGCCTTCGCCGTGAGCGAGACCGGCCCCGGCTCCAAGCACGCCCCCTGGATCATGGCCTTCGTGGTCGCGCTCATCTTGGGCGCCCTGGCCCAGCGCTCCCGCATCTGCTTTGCAGGCGGCCTGCGCAACGCCATCCTGGCCCGCAGCTTCGAGATGCTGCTGCCCATCGCCGGCCTGTTCGCCGTTATGCTGGTCTACAACCTGGTCACCGGCGGCTTCAAGCTGAGCTTTGACGGCCAGCCCATCGCCCACTCCCAGCACCTGTGGAACATCCTCGGCCTCTACGCCGTGGGCCTGGGTGCCGTGCTCGCCGGCGGCTGCCCGCTGCGCCAGATGATCCTGGCCGGCCAGGGCTCCTGCGACGGCGCCGTCACCTTCCTGGGCATGCTGGTGGGCGCTGCCTTCGCCCACAACTTCGGCCTGGCAAGCGCAGCCACCGCAGCTGCCACCGAGACCACGCCCGCCGTGGTGGGCGGCCCCGCCGTCGCAGGCCAGATCGTGCTGGTGTGCAGCATCGTGGTGCTGCTGATCATCGGCGTTGCAAACATCAAGAAGCGCCAGGCTGCGGTTGCCGCCCAGCCCGCCGCCCAAGCCGAGTAGGAGGACTACCATGATCGAAGTTGATGCACGCGGGCTTTCCTGCCCCGAGCCCATGCTCATGGCGCGCGACGCCGTCAAGAACTCCGGCGGCGAGCCCGTGCGCGTGCTGGTGAGCTCCACCAACGCCCGCGACAACGTGGTGGGCGTGGCCAAGAAGGCCAAGCGCGGCGCCACCGTCGAGCAGAGCGGCGCCGATTTCATCATCACCATCCAGTAAGCGCTGGATGCGCGCGAGAGAACAGGGGGGAGGGGCAGCGATGGGCGAAAAGGAGGGCGCCGCACTGGCGCAGCCGGCGGGTGGCGGTGCCACAGAGCCGGCGGGGACCGTTGTCGTCACCTTCGCCACCACTACGGACGCCCTTGCGCTGCAGGCAGCTGCCGGGCCGCTCGGCCTGGCCGGCCGCCTCGCCCCTGTCCCGCGCCAGCTTTCGGCCAGCTGCGGCCTGGCCTGGCACGAGCCCCGCGCCTGTGAGGCATCGCTGCGCGCCCTCGTCACCGCCCACGGTCTACGCTACGAGTCCCTCCACACCCTCGACCGCTAGTGTGGGACAGTGGGGACTGTCCCCACTGTCCCACTGTCCCATTTAGAGGACTTGCGGGGGCAGGGGAACCTCGCCTGCCGCAGCCTTGACCTGCGGGGTGACCTTGGTGCTCTGGAACAGCTCGCCGATGGCGCCGGTGGCGCTGGCCAGGCCGGACATCTCGGTGGGCATGAAGATCTTGGTGGCGTTGCCGTCTGCGATGGCCTTCAGGCTCTCCACATAGCGCACAGCCAGGTACATGTCCGTGTCGTCCTCATGCAGCTGCGCGAGCACGTTGGCCACGGCCTGGGCCTCGCCTTCGGACTGCAGCACACGCTGCGCCTTCTCTGCGTCTGCGACCTCGCGGATGGCCTGCGCCTTGCCCTCGGCCTCCAGGATCGAGGACTGCTTGACGCCCTCGGCCTTGGCGATTGCCGCCTGGCGCTCGCCCTCGGCCTCGAGGATCACGGCGCGCTTCTCGCGCTCGGCCTTCATCTGGCGGTGCATGGCGTTGGTGACGTCTGCGGGCGGCTCGATGCGCTGCAGCTCCACGCGCACGATCTCCACGCCCCACTGGGTGGTCGCCTCGAAGAGGATGTCGCGCAGCTGGGTGTTGATGGCGTCGCGGCTGGTGAGCGACTCGTCCAGCGTCAGCTCGCCGATGACGTTACGCAGGTTGGTCTGCGCCAGCTTGGTGGCGGCCAAGTAGAAGTTGGTGACGTTGTAGATGAGCTTCACCGCGTCTGTTGCGCGGTAGTAGACCACGGCGTCCACAGTGACGGCCACGTTGTCCTTGGTGATGACCTCCATGGGCGGGACGTCGACCACGTTCTCGCGCATGTCCACCTTGGTCATGCGGTCGACAAAGGGGATGATCCAGCGGAAGCCGGACTCTGCGGTGCGCTTGTACTTGCCGAAGCGCTCCACCACGCCCTTCTGGTAGGGGCGCACGATGCGGATGCCGAGTGCGAAGAGCACTACGACGACCACCGCGATGATGATGCCTGCGATCATTGTCTTGTCTGCCTTTCTCTCCAGCAGCCCTGCGGCTGCGAATTACCTGCGAATACGGGTGCACTGCGGGCGCGGGGCGCGTGCGGTGCTCGGGTGCCGGCGCTACATGCGGCCGCCACCCATACCGCCCATGCCGGCGCCTACCATGCCGGCGCCGCCGCTCATGCCTCCCCCGCCGCCGCGGCCGCCTCCGGCCATCGGCGCCAAGGCGTCTGCGACCTCGCCGGCGCCCTTGAGGAACTTGCGGAAGCCCTCGCGCTTGGGCGTGCCGTCTGGGTTGACAGCGCGGCCGTTGATGCTGGCTCCCTCGTTGCGGCGGCGGCCGCCCTTCTCCATGCCGGGGACGTCGGTCGCCTGGTTCTCGTAGCGGGCCTGCTCAGCCAGGTTGCGAGCGCGCATCTCGGAAAGCGCCTTCTCCTCCTCGGAGATGCCGTAGGCCTGCTGGCTCATGGACGGGCGGATGGCGCTCGGCTCGGGTGCGATGGGGTTGCCGAAGGAGTCGTAGCGCTGCGCGGCGCGGGCGGCGGTGGCGGCCTCCAGGCGCGCCATCTCCAGCTCCAGCGGGTCTGCGTAGCCGGGTTCGTCTTCGGCCGTCTTCTCCACCTTCATGTTGGCGGAGCGGCGGCGCAGGGCGGCTTCCTCGCGGGCCTCCTTCTTCTCCATGCGGCGCTGCCCGGCGCTGATCTTGCCTCGCTTCTCCAGCTCCTCCTTGTTGCGCGCCTCCTCCTTGAGAGCCTCTTCCTCCAGGGCCTCGGCCTGCTTCTGGCGGCGGGCCTTCTCCTTATCGTCGTTCTTGAGAATCTGACGCATGAGAAAATGCTCCATCACGGTCATCTTGCGGCCGCGCTGCTTCTGAAGCTGCGAGAGCGCCTCCATGCCTTCCGGCATGCCGATGACGGTCTGCTGCCCGCTGCCGCCGCCCAGCAGCCCCTGCTCCTCGAGCGAGAGGGCCACCGCGTGGACGAGCGCCGGGTCCGCCTCGACGATCTTGCCGGCGAGGACGGAGTCGTCGCGCTTGGCGTCTGCCTGCACCTGCTCCTCTGCCGTGAGCGCGCCGTAGCCGTTGCCGTGCGTGCGCAGGGCGCGGCGGTTGCAGCGGTCGAGCAGGGCCGGGTTGAGCCGACGGAACCAGTCGCGCTGCTCCGGGGCGGCCCAGCGCACGTGGCCGCGGCTGTCGAGCGCCAGCAGCTCTGCGTAGGTGGCGAGCTCGCGCTCGATGCGGAACTCGTAGAGCTTGGCGTCGTACGAGAGCCGGCGCCCGTCGCTTATGGTGCCGAGTGAGATCACGCTGAACCTCTATTCTTCGTCCGTACTATTCGCATTAGGATATAGTCCCCAGCTCGCTTATTCATCGCTTTGCTCGCTGTAGTAGGGGGTCATGTCAACGGCGTAGCTCAGGCCGGCGGGCATGCCGAACACCACCGGGTTGCTCTGCTCGTAGAGCTCGTTCAGGTAGTCCTGGCAGTCGTCCGCCCACAGCTCGCGCGCCGCCAGGTCTGAGAAGTACTGGAACAGGGTCTCGGGAATGCCGTCCAAGTACGCGTCGCTGTCAAAGTCGTCGGTATCCAGCTCGGCGCTGATGTCCGGCAGCTTGTACTTGGTGTCGATCCAGACGAAGGAATAACCGTTCGTGTCCTTGAAGACGGGCGAGACCTCCCCCACCTTGGTGTCTGTGACCGCGCCCTGGTAGGCCTCGCTGTAGTCGGCCATGTCGATGCTCCAGCCGTTGGCACCGCCGCGCGCGACGAGCTCGTCGTCTGTGCAGTACGCGCTCACGAACGCGCCGAACGTCTCGGCCGTGACCTCGCCGCTCTCGAGCAGCAACGAGCGGATCTTCTGCACGTTGGCCAGCTTTTCGTAGCTGCTGCCCTCGTCCAGGCCCTCCACCGTCAGGTAGTAGATGTGCTTGTAGCTGCCGCCCGTGGGCAGCGCGCTTTCCAGGTAGCTCAGCACGTCGCTGCGGCTGGCCTCTGGCACAGGCACGTTGGCCTCGAAGAGCTTCTCCTCGAGCAGAGTGCGGGTGTAGGCCTCGCGCAGGCCCTCCTCCGTCTGCCCGTAGTTCGAGAGCGTCTGCTCCCAGATCGTGTCATCGCCGAAGGCCAGGTTGCCCTTCATGAGCTCGACGTAGCTGTCAAGCTCCTCGCTCGAGACGCTGATGCCCGCCTTCTTGGCGGCCTTGGCGACCTCGTCGTCGATGATGAGCTGGCGGACGGTGGCGGCGCGCAGCAGCTCCGGCGTCATGCCGTAGGCGGCCAGGAACTGCCCCCAGGTCTCGTCGTCATCGGCGCAGCCCACCTGCGTGCGGTAGGTCTCCACATACTCGGTGACCTCCTCCTCGCTGATGTAGCTGAGCAGGTCGTACTTGGCCGCTGCGCTGGCGGGCGCGAGCGCACCCTTGTAGAGCATGAAGCCGAGCACCGCCGCTGCCACAACGAGCAGCGCGATCAGCGCCGCGAGCACGATGCGCTTGCGGGAGCGCCTTGCGGGCGCGGCAGCGGCCCCGGGCACAGGCTCGCCCACGGGCTCCGCAATGTAGTTCTCGTCTGGTCGTGAAGTCATCTATCAGCCTCGATCCAGCTTGTCGCGAGCGCAACCGCGCGGCCGCGCCCTGCCTTCGCTCACTCCTCACCCTCCGCTGCCTGCGGCTCTGCGGTGGTGGTATCTTCCTCTGGCACAGAGGCCAGGCTCATGTCCACGTTGTAGGGGACGTCTGCCGGCATGTCGTAGTAGATCACGCTCACCTGGGAGCTCAGCGACGCCAGGTACTCCTGCGAATCCGCGCTCCACAGGGTGTAGGCCGCTGTGTCCTCGAAGTACTGCAGCAGCGACTCCGGCATGGCGCTCAGGTCGAGCTCAGCGGCCTTGGAGCTCTTCTTGGGCAGCGTGTAGGTGGCGCTGACCCAGATGAAGAAGTAGCAGTCGTCGTCTGCGAAGACGGAAGACACACCACCCTCCCCAACCGTGCCCAGCGCCTTGACGTACTCGTCGCTGTAAACGGTGGCGTCGGCGTCCCAGCCGTTGGCACCGCCGGTGTTGCGCAGCTCGTCGTCGTCGCAGTAGAGGTCGATGATAGAGGCAAAGCTCTCCTGAGAAGTGCCCACGTCCACCAGGCCGTCCCTGATCTTCTGGACCTCCTCGCGCTCCTCCAGCGAGCCCTCGCTCGAGGACTTGGCCTTCTTGAAGCAGTAGCTGTGCTTGAGTGTGAGGGGGCGCTCGTTGCTGACTGCGGTGTCGATGTAGGTGGCGATCACCTCACGCACCTGCTCGTCGGTGGGCTCGGGGGTCTCGACCTGGCTTTCGCAGAGCTTCTCCTTGAGGATGTTGAGCTCAATCATCTCCATGAAACCCTCATCGGTCTGACCGTACGCGCCGAGCGTCTCCTCCCAGATCTCGTCGCTGCCGCTGGCGTAGAGGCCCTTGTAGTAGCTGAGCGCGTCTTGCAGCTCGCTGTCCTCAACGCCAAGGCCCAGCTCGCGGCATTTCTTCTCGACCAGCTTGTCCGTGACCAGCTGGTCGATGGTCGAGGCGCGCAGACGCTCCGGGGTCATGTTGTATGCGGCGAGGAAGGTGGCCCACTCCTCGTCTGTGGCGTCCCCGTAGCCCATCTGCTCCTTGTAAGTGGTGATGTACTCGGTCACCTCGGTCTCTGTAACGTACTCGAAGGTGCCGTACTTGGCTGCCGCGTCGCCGGGCGCCAGCGCACCCTTGTAGAACAAGGAGCCGAGGACAGCCGCCGCAGCCAGGAGGATGACGATGACCGCTGCGGCGAGCACTTTGAGCGCGCGCCGGCGGCCGGGCCGCTGTTCCTGCCCTTCAGGCGCGGCCTGTGCTGCGGTCATGCTTGGATCTGCCATGGAATGGAACCACCTTTATCGAAAACGCTGTCAATATCACGATGGGGCAGCGCCGTCCGGCACAGCGGCTGGCCGGCGCTGCGGCAAAGCCGGGCTGCGGGTGCCTACGCCTTCTTGAAGACGGCCTTCTTGGAGAGGCCCTTCTTCTGGAAGATGGTCTTGTAGCTGGCCATCTTGGCGCTGGGGACCTTGACGGTCGCCTTGGTAGGGGTGCCCGTGAACGCCTTGGCGCCCACGCTGGCTGCCTTGAGCTTGGTGCTCTTGATGGTGATCGTCTTCAAGGCCGAGCAGCCCTGGAAGGCAGATGCCCCGATAGAGCTGAGCTTGGCGCCCAGGGAGATGCTCGCCAGAGCGGTGCAGCCCTTGAGCGCGTTCTTGCCCACGGTGGTGAGGCCCGCAGGCAGCGTCAGGCTGCTCAGCTTGGTCAGGCCTGCCAGCTGCGAGGCTGCGAGCTTGGTGACGGCGCTGGCCTTCATGTCCAGACTCTTCAGGTTGGGGCAGCTCACAAAGGCGGCGGCGTTGACGCTCTTCACAGCGCTGCCCAAAGTCACCTTGGTGACGTTTGCGCCGAATGCGTTGGCGCCCACGGAGGTCACCTTCCAGCTTGTGCCGCCGTTCTCAACCGCCTTGACCGAGACGACACCCCCTGCCGTGTCGAGCACCTTCACCAGGGTGGCAGTGCTGCTGCCCGTGGGCTTGTAGACGCACTGGCCAACCTGGAAGGTGTCCGAGGACTCCGCCGCAGTGGAAAGCGGGGTTGCCCAGATGGACTTGAGGCGCGTGACGGCATTGGGGTCGACCTCTGCAAAGCTACCCGCCACGTAGAGCTCCTTCACGGTGGAGGAGCCCTGGGCTTTCAGGATGCCGTAGAGGTAGTCTTGGGCCTGCTTCACGTCTTGGCTAGTGGTGCAGACCAAGACGATGCCCCTGCCCAGGGCCGCTGCCTGGGCAGCCAGGCTGACGTTTGCGCAGCTGGTGCCGTCTGCGATCGCCACGTAGTCGAGGCTGTTGCCCTGCCCCAGCATGTACTGGGCGAACTCGAAGGAGGCCTCGTAGGCGCTCGCGCCAGTGGCGAGCACACGCTGGGCCGTCACCCCGGTAGCGCTGTTGGCAGAGGCCTCGCACGCGGCAGAGACCGCCGTCTCGTCGCCGGCGATCAAGACCTCCTCGAAGCTACCGGCCGCCAAAGCGCTCAGGTCAGACGCGCTCAGGTTGCCGGATTCGTCCGCAAAGAACACGGGCGCGCGGTTCTGGTAGAGGTACTGCGCAACCGGGAGGGCCAGCGCAGCATCGCTGCCGCTCATCACCACGGCGCTGCTGCCCCACTGCGCGCCCCAGTAGCCCTGACTCAGCGCGGCGTAGACCTGCGCCGCCAGCTGCTGGGGTGTTGCGTCGTCCTTGTAGCGGGTCTGATCGCCCGTGATGCTGCCCAGCAGCCAGTCGCTCAGGTAGGTGTTGTTGCTCACGTTCACAGACTGCGGGATGCTCGTAGTGGAACCCATGATCTGGACGGAGTCCGCGCCGCTCAGGTTGTGTGCGCGGTAGGCGTCGCTCGAGACCTGCGTGCCGGCGTCGTAGAGCATCAGGCCGCTGCCGGCGCCAGCCAGGCCCGCGCCCACCAGCTGGGCCGCCCAGCTGCCGCTGGGGACGACCACGCTGTACTCAGCCGCACCGCCCAGCAGGGCGGCCAGGTCGCAGTCGATCGCGCCCAGGACGTCCACCTGGCTGTAGTTCCCGTACGCGTGGACGGCGGGCTCGAACTCCTGCACCTCGAAGATGATGGCCGGGGTCTGGGTGCCGTTGACTGTGCTGACCGCATGAACCTGGTACCTGCCGGTGCCCTCGATCCCGCTGACCACGTCCCAGCCCGCAACCTGCAGGTTCTGGCCGCTGCCGGCGCGCTGCATGTCTGCCTTCTCGATGACCAGGCGGTAACTCGACGCGGGCAGCACGGAGTCGTCGGCGCTGTGGACGGTGAGCTTCTCGAAGTCGGGCAGGGAGCCGTCTTTCTCCAGGTAGGCCACGGGGAGGTTGGTGGAGTTCATGGTCAGCTGGTTGCCGCTTATCTCGGTGGCGGCGTAGTACTTGTAGACCTCCGGCGTGGAGACCCAGCCGTACTCCAGGTCCGCCGCATCAACGGCGATGACTTGGAACGAGTCAGAAAGCGTGCTGAAGTCGCCGATGACACCGTTGTCCGCAACGCCCCAGACCTTGCCGGCCGGGCACGCGGGGATGGAGCCGGTGCTGCCAGGCAGCTTGTAGGCGCTGTAGTCCTCCGTGCCGTTGATGAGGCTCAGGATCTTCACCATGTTGTAGCTATCGCCCGCCTTCTGGGGCTTGTACGTGACGGAGGCGACGCGGTTCTTGAGGGCCGCGGCGTCTGCTTTGGAGTTGTAGAAGTCCAGCGTGTAGTAGCTGTTGGCGATGGTGAACTGCTTGTTGGCGCTGGTGCCGCCAGAGACCGTGTCCTTCTTGCAGGCCCAGATGAAGGTCTCCAGGGCGTTGTCGCCGTTGAAGCAGCTGATGTCGAGGAAGTACTCGGGGGTCTCGTGCTCGACGACACCGCCAAAGGTCATCGTCTTGAGCGAGGTGCACTGCGCAAAGCAGCTCTTGCCGATGGAGCAGGTGTCACCGAAGAGCTCCGTGCCAGGTGCGTCTGTGATGTCTGCATCATCGCGAACGATGGGATACGAGGTTAGCGCAGGCAGGGTGATGCTCTGGAGCGCAGAGCAGTACATGAACGCCTCCTGGCCCAGGTAGAGCATCGACTGCCCCTTGAAGCTCACACCCGCGAGCTTGGTGCAACTCTTGAAGCAGCGGTATGACAGGGCCGAGACGGCAGCGGGTATCTCGATGCTGGTGAGCCCGGTGCCGCAGAAGGCCTCGGTTTGCAGGACGCTCACAGAGCTCGGCAGGGTGATCGCAGAGAGCTGGGTGCAGTCCTTGAAGGCGCCGGCGCCGATGACGGCAACCGGCATCCCCTCGACCGTCTCTGGGAGGGTCAGCTTCCCCGTGCCCACCGAGGCAACCCCAGTGATGCAGATCTTGGAGTTGAGCACGGAGTAGTTGACCGCCCAGCCGTTGCCGCATTGGACGGCGGCGTCACCGGCAGCCCTCGTCTCGAGCTCCCCTGCAAGCGCGCTTGCAACGTTGGGAGAGCAGACGACGGCAGAAGCCAGTGAAGCGGCGCACAGGCAGCGCAGTACCTTGGCGCCGGCAGATGTTGTTCTCATGGATCCCCTCTCTGGCAAACGGGAGGGCAAGCGCCCCAGCCGGAGCGCTCGCCCTCCTCATCTCGATCAAACGCACGCCTTGCAGGCAGTGCTCAGCGAAAGAGCGCCTTACTTGACGACGACCTTGACGGTCACCGTGCTGGAGGCCTTGTAGACGCCGGACTTGGCTGCCTTGACCTTGATCTTGTAGGTGCCCTTGGGAGCGGTCTTCTTGACCGTGACCTTGCCGGCGGCGCTGACGGTGACGTACTTGCTGGCGCAGGTGTAAGTGACCTTGCCAACAGCACCGCTCACAGCGAGCTTGTAGGTGGTCTTCTTGCCGCTCTTCACAGACTTGGATGCGGGAGTGACGGTGATGGGCTGGGCGAGGCTGTAAGCGGAGTGGTCCTCGGCAGTCCAAACGCTGCTGGGCGCAAAGCCGTTGAACGCGTAGGCGTTGCCATCGGTGCCGGTGGTGGAGCCGTCAAGGGCGGTGTTCGCGAGCACGCGCTTGATGGTGGCGTCCTTGGCCTTGTTGGCGGTGTAGTACTGGTAGCCGGCCTCGAACTTGCCCAGGACGTTGTTCAAGTTGAAGCTGGTGCCGATGGTGGCCAGGGAGGTGCCGGCGGGCAGGGATGCCTTGGCGTAACCCCAGCTCATGGTCTCAGCGATGTTGGCGGTCTTGATGTGGTAGACCTGGCTGAACCAGTAGGTGGACAGCTGCATGTTGGGGAACAGCTCGGGGTAGATGGTATCCATGGCAAAGGCGCCGTAGAGCAGCTTCTCCATGGTGTAGTTAGAGCCGTTGGTGACGGCAGGAGAAGCAGCGATGTAGCTGATCTTGGAGGCGTTCTTAGCCTTGGTGGGGGTTGCGTTCTTCTCGATCCAGGCCTGCCACTCGGACGCGGTCACAGAGATCTGGGGGCTTAGGATGACATCGCAGTCAGCCAGGTCGTCTGCGGTTGCATAGTACAGGGTGTAGGTGGTGGTGGAGTTGTCGTTGCTGCTCACAGCGCCGCCGGCGGTGCGAGCAGCGTAGACATTGGAGGTGGTCAGCTGGTCGGCAACCAGCGGGGACCAGCTTGCGCGGCCGTCCAGGGGGCCGGTGCCGATGTTCTCGGTGTAGTCATACACTGCGACGATGACCTGAGTGGCGTCGGTGTAGGTGGTGGTAGAGCCGTCGCGGTTGGCCACGGAATAGTTGGGCGGATAGGCCACGTAGGCGACCTTCTTCTTGGCAACCGTGCCGTCCGCGATCTTGGAGAGGGTGTAGTACACGGAGCCGCGGGCGAGCTTCTCGATGTTGAGGGCGCACTCAGTGGGGGTCTCGGTGTAGCGGTTGGAGCGCGGCAGCTTGTTGACGGTCTTCCAGTTCAGGGTCTCGCCGGCAGAGAGGCCAGGGTTGGAGGCGGTGCTGCTGATGACTTTCTCGGACGCATCCGCCAGCTCATAGGCAGAGGCCACGAAAGAATACGGGCTGTTGTTGTTGGGCTGGATGATCTGGGGGTTGTAGCTGGAGTCGCCGTAGAGGGCGAAGCTGCTGTCGTAGGAGCCGTCCTCAGCTGCATCGGGCACGTAGGTGTCGCCCTTGGAGGCGGTGGCGGAGTACTGGCCGTCCTGGATCTGCTTGATGTAGGTGGCAGCGGCGCTGGCGCTCAGGTTGTTGTTGAGCCAGACGACCTCCGGGCGGTACTTGAAGCCGCACCACACGCCGGCGGAGCTATCCCAGTCGGAGCCGCCGTTGGTGGTGGTGGAGGCAGATGCCCAGTCGGTAGCGGTCTTGTTGGCCTGCTCGGCGTAGAAGTTGTAGAAGGTGTTCCAGTTGTAGGCGTTGGGGCTGATGTTTGCGCTGGTAGCCCAGATGCCGACCATGGAGCTCTTCTGCGCCTGCACGTAGTTGGTGACCTTGGCGTTGCCGTTGCCGCCGTTGCCGTAGTAAGCGCTGTTGGAGACGCCCAGGTAGTCCGGGCCGGAAGTAGACCAGGCCTCTGCCCAGGTGGTCAGGACCTTGTACTGGGTGGCGCCTGCGGTGTTGGCGTCGACGACGTTGCCGTTCTTGTCCTTCCAGATCGTGTTGGTCATGGGGTTGACCGGCACGGTCCAGTTGGCACCGGCACCGCCGTCGATGTCGCTGATGTCTGTGGTGCCCGCAGCAAAGGCCACGCCAGTGCCCATGGCGGCACTCAGCGCAAAGGCGGTTGCAGCAGAGACGCCCAGCGTCCATTTGCGGTTTCTCAAATCTTGCTCCTCTCATATCAAGGAGACGCATGGCATCTTCCCATGCGCCCTGACGCTAGCGAATCTGCACTAGCGCCGTTCATCCTAGACTTGGAAAACTATATTCTGATTAAAAGCAAATGATTTGGCCTGCCGTTCAGCTGCCGCATTACAGGCGGAAGGACTTGAGGAGATACCTCACGTTGCCCAGCTGCTCCCTGCAGGTCTTCCAGAAGCTGCAGTAGTAGCGCTCCATGGCCTCGAGCAGCTCCTGTGAGGGCTCCGCGTTGCCGTAGACGACGGCGCAGTACTGCTCTGCCAGCGTAGAGAAGCGGCCCTGGGCACCCTTGTCGTAAGGCTCGAGCGCGCCTTGGCTGTTGCGCCCGAACTCGCTCATCGTCTGCCCCGTGGGGACGGCGATCCCCAGGCGGCCCAGGCGGCTGAGCACGAACAGGAAGAGCCCCTGGAACTCCCGCGCCGGGCCCTGCTGACGCAGGCGCTCCAAGCGCACAGCGCGCCACCTGCGCCTGCCGAGGAAGTAGGCGGCCACAAGGGCGGCCAGCAGCAAGATCACACCAATCATCAGCGGCATGACCAGGGGGTTTTGCTGCAGGTCGAAGGAGTTCTGCAGGGAGTCCAGGTCAAGCCCCAGGAAGGTGCTCTCCTGGTCCTGGTCGTCTTCCTCCTCCTCGTTGCCGGTTGCCGGCCAGACCATGCCCTCTGGGTCCTCCTGTATGTCGTCGGTGGTGCGGACGGCGTCGTTTGTCTGGCTGCTGGTAACGTCGAGGTTGGGCGTCTGGAAGATGTTCGAGATGCCGATGACCTGCCGCGTCTCGAGCGCGCGGTACTCCGTCACCAGCTTGATCTCCACCGCGCCGGGGTCAAGGGGGGCGATGATCGCGCACCACACGCCCGCTCCCACGCCAACCGCCAGCAGCGCCACGGCCAACGCCGCGGCAAAGCCCGGCATCATGGCCGCCGTGCGCACGGTGGTGGCGGCGCGCAGCGAGAGCTGGTAGTTCTTGAAGGCGACCAACGCGATCGCCGCCACGACGAACACCGCCAGCCACACGACCTGGTCGCGCTCGTACAGCAGCTGCACCAGCGCGCAGAGGAAGACGCCGCCTGTGAACAGCAGTGCCGCGCCCGCCCTGCGCCTGGAGACGAGGAAGCACAGCGTGGGCACCGCGGTGCAGACCATGGCGAAGATGAGGTAGTTGGACTCGTTGTCCGTGAAGATGTCGCCGCCGGGGGTCAACGCGCCAGCAGCCACCCACGCAACCACGATGCACGCCGCATAGGCCAGGCCGCCCAGACGGGCCGTCTTGCCGTTGCGTGCCACGGCGAAGAGCGCGGCGCAGCACACAACGCAAAGCAACGCGGGCAGCGGCCCCTGCTGCAGCGCCGGGCTCACGTAGAAGCCGTCCAGCGCCATGTAGCACAGAGCCATGGAGACCGCCGCAGTCAGGAGCAGGTCCCACACAGATGCTTTGAGGTACTCGATCATTTACGCCTCCCTCCCCTCTGCCCCCGGCCCAGCTGGGGTGAAGGCGAAGTAGCTGATGTGGGCTGCGTCCAGGCGGCGCAGCGGCCGCAGGCGCTCCTTCAGCTCCTCCCCCTCCAGGGCAGGCGGCAGCGCCAGCAGGAACAGCGGGTTGCGCTTGCGGAGCTTGAGCTCGCACAGGGCAGTGATAATCGCCTCGTCCGTATGGGCGGAGCAATACGCGATGTTGTCCTGGCCGTGGATGGAGTTGCCCTCCCTGCGCAGCAGCTCGAGCGCGCGGTCGCCCTCGCCAGCGCTGATGCGCGGCAGCTCGTCGGTCAGGTCGGCGAAGTCCTTGTAGTCGGCGATGCGCATGCGGCGCTCCTCGCCGTACTTGTCCACGAACGCGAGCACCGAGTCCAGGCCGGCAGCACGGGCAAAGCTGTTGATGGAGAGCGCTCCCTCCACCACGCCGTCGAACACGAACATCAGCGACTCCGGGTCGTAGGCGGGCGCGGTGGTGTCGATGATGATGTTGATGCCAGGGTTGTTGAAGCACTCGAAGAGCCTGGTCAGGTACTCGCCGTCTTCCAGGCGCGAGGAGAGCTTCCAGTGGATGGTCTTAATCGGGTCGCCCCACAGGTACGCGCGCACGCCGGCGTAGTCGAGGTCGTCTGTGACCAGGGTCTGCAGGGGCTTTTGGCTGTCTGAGGACGCGGTGCTGGTGAGGGGCAGGTCCTCGAGCTCCGTGATGCGCGGCAGAACCTCGACGCGGTGGCGGTGGGCGTTTTCAACGGTGTGGGTGAACAGCAGGAAGAGATCGCTGATGACGATCTTCTTCACGCCGGCGGAATACGTGCCGATGTGGTCGAAGCGCGCCGTGAAGGTGAAGTCGCGCTTCTCGCGCGGCATCAGGGGCATGGAGACGGGGGTGATGGTGTCCACGTCGTCAAAGAGGTCGCTGATGTAGATGTAGGGCTCCAGCCGCAGGAAGGGCAGCGGGGACTTGTTCTCGAAGTTGAGCACGAACTCTATCTCGGAGCCGCGCTCGCACGAGGGCACGAGGGATTCCTCGCTGTAGACCAGGCTGCGCTTAAGAACCTGCAGGTAGGCGAACGAGAGCGCCAGCGCCATGACCAGCGCTAGCAGGGGCAGGTAGCCGATGACGTCGTCCAGGAACACCGGCGGCACGGCGCAGACCAGCAGCGCCAGCACCGCCAGGGCAACGCGCTGCGCTACCGATTTGGCGCGGCCGGGTTCCGCAGAGGCGTCCCTCTTCTTGGCGGCAGCCGCAGCCGCCGCCTGTTGTGCGCGCTTGAAGATCGCCATGCCCTACTCCCAGCTCCTCTGGCGGATCGCCATCATCCACACGAACAGCGGCACGGCGACGATGGAGACCACGGGCGCCAGCCCGACGGGCAGCCCGTCGAAGACCAGTGCGGTGCCCAGGTCGCCGCAGACGAGCAGCACGAGCGCGCCCATCAGCAGGTTGCCGCCCAGCTGCCGCCTGAACTCCGAGCCGAATACCGCCCTCACTAAGAACGGCACGATGAGCGAGACCATGGCCACCTGGCCGGCGTTGAGCTGGGCGGCCAGGATCATCAGGGAGCCGCAGCTCAGCGCCAGGATGCGCAGCTTGGTGGGGTCGACGCCCAGCAGGCGGGTCTCGTCGTCGGAAAACGAGATGAGGTTGAGCTTGAAGCGGAACATGACGATGGGCACCAGCGCCGCTGCGCCGCCCAGCGCCAGGGTGATGTACATCCAGGGGCCGTTAGCGCCAGTCGCGTTCTGCAGCAGGTAGTAGGCGTCCCATTGCAGCTCGTCCATGAAGTTGGTCTGCACGTACTGGATGACCACGCCCAGCAGCTGCGAGATGACAGTGCCCATGAGGATCATGTTCACGGTGTTGAACTGGCCCTTGCCGCTGATCCACTTGCCGCCCAGCATCACCAGCACCAGCACCGCAACGCCGCCCACGACGGAGTACAGGTAGTAGAGCCCGATGTGCTGGTAGGCCTCGTAGCCGAACTGCAGCACCAGGATGAGCAGGGCCGCGTTGATGCCGTTGGTCACGCCGAGCATGGAGGGCGCGGCAATGGGGTTCTTGAAGGCGTTCTGGTAGAGCATGCCCGAAACCGCCAGCAGCGCGCCGCAGGCCAGGTACTTGAACACCACCTGCACTTGCAGCACCGAGTCTGCGAAGTAGGGATTCTCGTAGGTGGTGGCGAGGTACTGCGCGTGGTAGCTGCCGTTCTGGAACAGGTAGGTGAAGCCCAGCTGCACCCAGCTGGCCAGGGAGGCCGCGACGACAGCGGGACTCTTGAGCTGCCCGGGGTGCTGGCTGCTCAGGCACAGGGAGAACAGCGCAAGCAGCGCGAGCAGCGCGCCGAACGCGATGTACTTGCGGCGGGTCTTGCGGCGGTCGTCTGCCAGCAGGCTGCCGGCGCCCTCGATGGGCAGCGCGCCGTTGAGGACGTCGTCGCTCAGGGCGAAGGCGTCTTCCTCCCCCATTGCCTTCAGGGCCTTGGCGGACTTGCCGCTCTTCCACAAGCCACCCGCACGGCGGGGGCTGCCTTTCTCCTGGCCGGGCACCGCCGCTGCCTCGGCCTGCCCGGGGACCGAGGCCTCGTCCACGTCGATGCGGACCGCTTCTTCGGCACGCATGGCCATGCCGTCGATGAAGACGTACTCGTCGTCTCCGCGCTTGCGCTTAAAGCCACTCGCCACCGGAGGACCTCCTTCCCCTCAGCGCGATGATCAGGAACGCGATGCAGCCGATGAGGCTGGTGAAGACGCCGGTGCTGCCGCTGACGATGAAGGGGATGCCCAGGTTGGTGACGTAGAACACGGCGGTCACCAGGATCGCGCCCATCAGGGAGCAGGCGGGCAGGAGGTAGCGGAAGTCCGGACCCATGAGCTTGCGGGCCATGTGCGGCACGAGGAAGCCGACCATGCCCACCATGCCGCAGAACGAGACCACCAGCGCCGTCATCACCGTGCAGATGAAAACCATGAAGTTGCGGGTGAAGGCGGTCGAGATGCCCATTGAGCGCGCCTCCTCGTCCTTGAAGGCGAGCAGGCTCAGCTTGGACGAGTACGCGAAGATCACCGCCATGCACACAAGCAGCGGCACGGCGAAGAGCAGCACCGTCTGCAGCGTGTAGGCGCCGGAGAAACTGGCGGTCGTGTACTGGTCGAGGAAGGTGACGGCGTTGACGTCGCCGTGGTTGCTCAGCCAGTAGCGGACGAAGGAGAGCACCACGGCGATGACCGAGGCGAACACCTGGCCGGCCACGACAAGCGAGACGTTGTTGACCTTGCCTCTGCCGGCGAGCACGGCGATGAGCATCACCAAGAGCACCACCACCAGACAGCCGAACAGCGAGCACAGGAACGAGCCGTAGGTCTCCAACACCAGCTGGCCCCAGCTCATCTGGCTGCGCAACTCGATGTAGTCGTTGGCAAAGCCGTTGAAGGTGGTGGCGGCGACGTTGGGGTACACGAACACGGCAAAGATGATGGCGCCCACGGAGCCGCCGCTGTTGACGCCCAGGGTGCTCGGCGAGGCCAGCGCGTTCTTGAGCGCGCCCTGGAAGACGCCGCCCGAAAGACCCATGGCCGCGCCGGCCAGCAGCGTGACGAGCACCGTGAGCATGTAGGTGCCGAAGATGCTGTTGGGGTTGAGGAAGAACCCGACGAAGCCCTGGACGGAAGTCGCGACCTCGCTTGCCAGCGTGCCGATGGTGCGGTCCGCGCGGGTCACGTCGAAGACGTTCGTGGGCAGTATGCACGCCAGGAAGAAGACCACCGCGGCGGCAACCGCCAGGGCGACGAGCTTCTTGGCGCGCGGGTCCATCGCATAGCGGGCGTCCTGCTGCTGCGCGTAGGGGTTGAGCTCGTCTTTCTTGTGGAAGCGGATCTTGCTGTAGCCGTAGTCGGGGCCCTGGTCCTCGGGCGCTGATGCGCTGCTGAAGGGCAGGCCGGCCGCGCTCTCGGCCTCGGCGCGCTCCTTGCGCTTGCCAGCCTCTGCCTGGCCGGGCACGGCGTGCTGGTCGCCGCCGCTGTTGATCATCAGTTTCGCCATATGCTCGCCACCCCGCTACTTCACCAGTGAGCTGGGGTTCAGGTCGTAATCGTAGAAGGTCTTGTAGAAGTCCTTGGCCTCCTGCTGCCAGTCCACGCCCTCAGCGGCGTCGTTGACCTCGTCGCTCACCCACGCGGCTTCGAGGAAGGACTCGACGGAGCCGGCGGTCCAGTCGCAGAACAGGCCGCTGGGGTTGACCGCGATGGCGCTTTCAGGGATGGAGGTGCCCAGGAGGTTCTCCGTGTCCTCGCCGCTGGAGGTGCCGTCGACGCCGATGGTCGAGAACAGGACGGTGTTGCCCAGGTTCACGCCAAAGGCCTCGATGTTGCGGCTGCTGCCCGCGGCAGAGACCCAGCCGTAGGGGGTGTACATGCCATTGGAGAGGGTGGAGTTCTCGATGAGGGACTTTTTGATGGACTTGGAGGTGGCGATGAGCTTGGGGAAGCTCTCGCTGCCCAGGCCCGAGCCCAGGCCGGTGCGGTTGGAGGAGTTGATGCCGCTGTCAAGCAGCGAGCGCGACATGTTCTTGATCGCCTTGTCGTCCATGAGGGTGAGGCTGATGCCCGTCCACTCCGTGGAGTTGAAGCCGAAGGAGTTGTAGTTGAACTGCCACAGCGGCACAGCGCCGGAGGCTGTCTTGGTTGTGGTCGCGGCGGCGTTGTTGACCAGGCCGCCGCACTGGATGTAGTAGGAGGCCGGCGAGGTGGCAAAGCCGCCGGTGGCAAAGGCCAGACCCTTCGCAGGCGACCAGCTGCCTGTGCCGAGGCTCGCGCCCTTGTAGGCGGCCTTCTCCTCGTAGGCGTCTACCAGCAGGGTATAGGTGCTCTTGGCGTCATCCGTGCCGCTGGCGCTCACGTCGCACTTGCCGCTGGTCTGGTACACGGTCTTGCCCGCGTAGCGGCCGCCGTTGGCGTCGATGCAGGCCTTCACCACGCGGTCGTGAAAGTCGACGTACTGCTGGGCGCGCTTGGCGGCGCTCTTCGCGTAGGAGCCTGCGGAGGTTCCGTCCAGCATGTCGCCGACTGTGGTGACGTTCTTCTTGATGTACTGCGAGCACACCATGGGGCGCAGGACCACGGTCTCGATGCCCGCTTTCACGAGCTTGCCGAAGTCCTGGTCCGAGAGCTTCTCCAAATACGACGAGCTCGATGTCAGGATGACCTGGGCGCCAGACGAGATGATCTTGTCCACGTCCATCTTCTTGGCCGTGCCGCCGTCGCTCCAGGCCTTGGTCACCTTACTGGTGTCGAAGACCGAGGAGAAGCTGCTAGAAAGCGTCTTGGAATCTGTGGCAACCAGCGCGCCCGTGCCCGCCACCATCTGGACGATGACGGCATAGGGGCCGTAGGCGGCGACCTTCTCCACCTGCGGGGGCTGCTGGGAGGGGTCGGAGGTGTCGTAGGCGACCCTGGTCGGGTCGATCTTGCGTGCCTCGCGGCCCGCTGTCTCGTCTGCCTGGGCACCGGCGCTGGTGGTGTCGTCCGGGGTCTCGTTCTGGATCTGGGTTGAGCCGTTTCCAGCGGCCCCGCCGGCTGCCTCGAGGCCCATGCCCTCGCCGCTCAGGCCGGCGTCCTCGGGCTCTTCCTCTTCCTCCTGCTGCTTCTGCTCATCGTCTTCGTCGTCTTTTTTGGTGACCTCGTGGTCGAAGGCATCCTTGTCGTCGGACTTGACGAAGTTGACCGTAGAGCTGGCCTCGATGCCGTTGAAGTCGGGCGTGCTCGAGAAGAGGGACTGGCGTGCCGTGAACGTGTCTGTGTTGGGCTTGGAGCTGTAGACCACCAGGTTTTGCACCTCTTCGGAAGCGCTCATGTCGCCTTGGACTTCGGAGGCGGAGACCTGGTCGCTGTACTCGGTGGCGGTGGGATCGTTGATGTAGTACTTGTTGGGGTTGTCGTAGTCGATGGCATCGGCGGTTTGGAGGTAGACGACCTCCTTCAAGGCATCGCTCACGCGGCAGCCACCCAGCGTGAGAGCAACTGCAGCGGCGCACGCAAGCGCGAGCAGTGCCCTGGCTACTCTTCTCCCCTTTGACAACGCAACCCCTAACGCCAACAGACGCGCTGGCAGCTGCCCGCCGTGCGTCTTTATACTTCAATTGGACTATTCTGTTTATAGTATATATCAGCGACTGCGAGGCCCCGCTTGCGGGCGGCGTGCTGCCAAGAGTGCAGTGCGCAGGCCACCCCGCGCGAGCACAGGGCACCCCAGCACTTCAATGCGTGGGCCGCCCATGCGCAAACGCAGGGCGCAAGGCACCAACGCTGCAGAGGCGAAGCGAACCCGCCCCCAACCGAAGCCAAAAGTCGGCCCCAAATTGTCCTCGCCAGAGGTTAAAGAGAAATAAAGCCCCTCCGCGTCCTGAACCTCACCCCAGCAGGCCCCTCGGCACCAATCACAAGCGCTCGAGCGTGCGCCTGCAGTTCGCTTCTATCTCACTGAGCATTTTTCCCGCGCTATCAGCCGCGCCTTCTACCCCTTGCAGTCGCGCTTCGCCGGCTACTTCCTCAAGCGCATGGGGAACGACCCGCGCCATCGCCGCCATCCTCTCCTTGAGCAAATCGCTCCCAAGGCTCAGCTCGCCAAGAGAACTGTTGCTCACCAGCGCCTCGATGTGGTTCGCACTCAGCATCCCAAAGCGGTTCTCGCCACCAATGGAGAGCGCGGCGCGCAGGGGCTTGCGCCTTGAGGGCGAAAGGGAGTGGTATGGCGCAATCGAAGCAACATCGTACAAGGGGGCAATGCCCCTCTGAGGGGTCACCACCAAGCCAAGCAGCCGCTGCGTTCTCCCTGATTGCAGCGAGTTTCTGCTCGATCTCTCCCTCAGATAGAGGGATCAGACAGCTCGTATCGTCTTGAGGCGGGGGCTCCGTGCCGCTGGGGCATACCTGCACAGCGCCCGGACAGTCGGAACCCAAAACGCCAAGCAAGCGGAACGGGTTGTTTCCAGACACCCCGTACCTCGCACCGATTGCGCTGCGCGTACTGGCCTCATCGGGGAGAAGCCCCATCAGGAACGGCCTGACAACACGGTCTCCAAAACGCTCGATGCCCAAGGGCATCGATGACGACAACGGCACGCCGCCATAGGCAGGGTCATACTGAAAGGTGATTTTGCCGTCCCGGCTTTCGGAGAGGGTGCC
>JBJEHN010000087.1:0-4283 GCA_051876105.1 Coriobacteriales bacterium
GAGGGAATCGGTCACTGGAACTGTTTTCAGAGAAATCTCCTTATAGGTTGATCCTTCAGTTTAACAGTCACCGCAATTCACCGAGGCCGCGTGCGCAGACAAGCGCCAAACAAGTGCGAAATCCCAAGTTTCGGATTTGGCTGTGGCAGGCTCTCGGGAACGCATACGGCCAGCTCGCGCGGGGCGCGCCTACAATGGGGCCTGTGCGCCCGCGCCGCATGCCCGCGCCGCGCCGCCGCACCCCTCCCCGCCCCTCTTCGCGCAGAAAGGCCCCGCCTTGCCCATACGCATCCCAGAGCAGCTGCCCGCCACCGCCCAGCTCGAGGCAGAGAACATCTTCGTCATGACGGAGCGCCGCGCCATCACGCAGGACATCCGCCCGCTCAAGGTGCTCATCCTCAACCTCATGCCCACCAAGATCGCCACGGAGACGCAGATCCTGCGCATGCTCTCCAACACGCCGCTGCAGATCGAGATCGAGCTCCTGCAGACCTCCAGCCACGAGGCCCGCAACGTGAGCGCCCAGCACCTCGAGGAGTTCTACCGCACCTTCGACGAGGTGCGCGAGCAGCACTTCGACGGCATGATCATCACCGGCGCGCCGGTTGAGCGGCTTGACTTCGAGAAGGTGGACTACTGGCCGGAGCTCTGCCAGATCATGGATTGGAGCAGCACGCACGTGCACTCCACGCTGCACATCTGCTGGGGCGCGCAGGCGGGCATCTACCACCACTATGGCATCGACAAGTTCGAGGCCGGGGTCAAGGTCTTCGGGGTGTTCCCGCACGAGGTGGTCAAGCCCTCGAGCCCGCTGGTGCGCGGCTTCGACGACCTGTTCTGGGCGCCGCACTCGCGCTACTCCATGGTGAGCATCGAAGACATCGCCGCCTGCCCGCAGCTGGAGCTGATCGCCACGTCCAACTGCGCGGGTGCCTACATCGTCAAGAGCACGGACAGCCGGCGCTTCTTCGTGTTCGGGCACCCGGAGTACGACACGCTCACCCTGGACGCCGAGTACAAGCGCGACGTGGGCCGCGGGCTGGAGATCGAGGCGCCCGTCAACTACTACCCGCAGGGCGACCCCTCCAAGCAGCCGCTTTCCACTTGGCGCAGCTGCGCCCAGCTGCTCTACACCAACTGGCTGAACTACTACGTGTACCAGACCACCCCCTACGACCTCAACCTGGCCGGCACCGAAGAGTTCCACATGGACGAAGGCGAGTAGCGGCGGCAACGCGGGGGCCTGTCCCCCAAGCTGCACAAGACACGCGGCCACTGCGTTGGAAGTGGCGGGCGCCGCGCCCCGCACGCGCGGCAGGGAGACACGAGGCAAGCGAGCATGGATGATTCGAGCTTTGACTCCATGGCCAAGGAGATCGCCGGGCTGCTGGGCATCGATCGCCAGCGCCACAGCGCGTGGTCGCTGGAGACCCGCGCCATCCACGGCTACGAGGGCCGCGACCCGCGCACCGGCGCCGTGAGCTACCCCATCTACCAGACGGCCACCTTCGCCCACCCGGCCCTGCACGAGAGCACAGGCTTTGCCTACAGCCGCTGCGGCAACCCCACCGTGCTGGAGCTGGAGAACACCGTCGCGCTGCTGGAGGGCGGCCTCAAGGCCTACGCCTACACCAGCGGGCTGGCGGCCATCACCACGCTGCTCAAGATGTTCCAGGCGGGCGACCACCTGCTGGTGAGCGACGACCTCTACGGCGGCACCTACCGCCTGTTCCACGACGTCTACGCCACGCGCTACGGGCTGGAGTTCGACTTCGTGGACTTCAGCAACCTTGAGGAGGTGGAGCGCGCGCTCAGGCCCAACACGCGCGCCTTCTTCGTGGAAACGCCCACCAACCCCATGATGCACGTGGCAGACATCGCCGCCCTGGCGCAGCTGGCCCACAGCCGCGGCGCGCTGCTGGTGGTGGACAACACCTTCCTCACCTGCTTCTTCCAACAGCCGCTGGAGCTGGGGGCAGACGTCGTGGTCTACAGCGGCACCAAGTACCTCTGCGGCCACAACGACGTGACCTGCGGCTTTGTGGTCATCCGCAGCGAGGAGCTGCTGGAGCGCAGCTTCATGGACTACATGAGCGAGGGCGGCGCGCTGGCACCCTTCGAGGCATGGCTCATGCTGCGCAGCCTGAAGACGCTGGGCGTGCGCCTGCGCCAGCAGGAGGCCAGCGCCAAGCGCATCTGCGCCTGGCTGAAGGCCCACCCGCACGTGACGAGCGTGTTCTATGTGGGCGACGAAGAGCACCCCGGCTACGGGCTGATGCAGCGCCAGACCAGCGGAGCGGGCGCGATGATCAGCTTCAACGTGGACAGCAACGAGCGCCTGCTGCGCGTGCTGGAGCGCGTGCAGCTGATCACCTTCGCGGAAAGCCTGGGCGGCACGGAGAGCCTCATCACCTACCCGCTGGTGCAGACGCACGGCTCCATACCCGCCGCGATCCGCGAGCACCTGGGCATCGGCGAGACCCTGCTGCGCCTGAGCGTGGGCCTAGAGAGCGCCGACGACTTGATAGCCGACCTCGCCCAAGCCCTAGCGTAGCAGCCGCACAAGCCTGGGAATTCCTGGCGCGCGGATGAGGCGGAAACTCCCGCCGAGGACGAGCCAGGGAATTCCTGGCAGAGTGATCTGGGCAATGAAGCGCGAACGAAGGAGCCAGGGAATTCCCTGAGTGAGGATGATGAGATGACGACGTATGACTTTGACACTGCGGTGGAGCGGCATGGGACGGACTGCTTGAAGTTCGACTGCGCGGAAAGCCGGCATCGCTCGCCGGAGCTGCTCTCGCTGTGGGTGGCGGACATGGACTTCCGCACCGCGCCAGAGGTCCTAGAGGCGCTGCAGCGGCGCGTGGAGCACGGGATCTTCGGCTACACGGAGCCCCAGCAGCCGTACTTCAACGCGGTAGCGCGCTGGCATGCTGAGCGCTATGGCTGGGAGCCGCGGCGCGAGTGGACCGTGGTGACGCCGGGCGTGGTTTTCGCGCTGGCGATGGCGGTCAAGGCCTTCAGCAAGCCGGGCGACTGCGTGCTCGTGCAGCAGCCCGTGTACTACCCGTTCACAGAGGTGGTGGAAGACAACGGCCGCCGCGTGCTGAACGTGCCGCTGGTGCTCGCGGCAGACGGCGGCAGCTACGCAATCGACTTCGCGGCGTTCGAAGCCGCCGTTGTCACCTCCCAGCCCGCGCTCTTCCTGCTGTGCAACCCGCACAACCCCGGCGGCCGCGTGTGGACGCGCAGCGAGCTGGAGCGCTTGGCTGCGATCTGCTTGGAGCACGGCGTGATCATGGTGAGCGACGAGATCCACCAGGACTTTGCACGCCCCGGCTACGAGCACTGCTCGCTGGCAACGCTGGGGCCGCACGTGTTGGAGCGCGCCGTGATTTGCACCAGCCCGTCCAAGACCTTCAACCTGGCCGGCACCCAGGTCTCCAACATCTTCATCGTCAACCCGCAGCTGCGCGCAGCCTTCAAGCGCCAGGTGGCGGCGGCGGGCTACAGCCAGGGCAACACGCTGGGGCTTGTGGCCTGCCAGGCGGCCTACGAGCGCTGCGGGCCATGGCTCGCAGCGCTCAAGGAGTACCTCGAGGGCAACTGGCAGCTGTTGCGCCGGCACCTAGCGCAGCACGCGCCGCAGCTGCGCCTGATGGAGAGCCAGAGCACCTACCTAGCGTGGATCGACTGCCGCGCGCTGGGCCTCTACGGCCGCGAGCTGCGGCACCTGGTGGAAGACGAGGCCGGCCTGTGGCTGGACCTGGGCACCATGTTCGGCAAGGACGGCGACGGCTTCATCCGCATCAACATCGCCACCCAGCGCCGCTACCTGCACCAGGCCCTCACCCAGCTCACCGATGCCCTGCCCTCCCGCTGACCAAAGCGCCAACCGCCCCCAGCCTCACGGCGCCCACAACGCCCCAAGGCGGCAAGCGCTGTAGAGTTGTGCATGCGTGCGTTAGCGCCAGGCTCACGAGAAGGCCGGTGTCGGCCATGCAACTCTCTCTAGTGCAGGCGTTGCCAATGGCGGCTTAACGGGTCTCTGATCTGCTCGTTTGTACGACGCGCAGATCTTCAACACTTAGGTTTAGCGGCACACTCCTTTAAGTACGTCCGTTAAATGATTCTCGACAAGGGCGTTTAACGGACGGGGTTAAGCGCCCCTTAGGTCCGTCCGTTAAACGATTCGCTCTTCCCAGACCCCCTTAACCCCGTCGGTTAAACAATAAATCCCCCCTTGCAGTTGGTAGATGACTCAGTCTACTAGTTATCCCTCT
>JBJEHN010000088.1:0-4276 GCA_051876105.1 Coriobacteriales bacterium
TAAAGATTCAGTATGCACTATGATGCAAGGAATAAACAAGTCAAACCTAGGTAAATAACCTCATGGCGCTTGCGCTTGGAATGTCGGGGAGGGGGGCGGATCAGCAGCTCTGTTCTGGTTTGGCAGCTCCGCAAAGAAAGGGGCCCGGCGTTGTGCCGGGCCCCTGCGGGTGAGGTGCTCTGTGTGCCGGCATCCCAAGCCGGCGGCTTGCGTGAGGGCTAGTCGACCTTGGGGAAGAGGTCGGTGGAGAGGTAGCGCTCGCCGGTGTCAGGCAGGATGACGACGATGTTCTTGCCGGCGTTTTCCGGGCGGGCGGCCACGATTGCGGCGGCGGCCAGCGCAGCGCCAGAGGAGATGCCGGTGTTCACGCCTTCGATGCGCGCCAGCTCCTGCGATGCGGTGATCGCATCGGCGGTGGGCACAGAGACGACTTCGTCGATTGCATCGCCGTCGTAGTTCTTCGCCACAAAGCCGGGGATGATGCCCTGGATGCCGTGGGGGCCGGGCTTGCCGCCGTCGAGGATGGGCGACTCGGTGGGCTGCACGGCGATGAACTTCAGGCCCTCCTTGCGGCCCTTGAGTGCGTGGGCGATGCCGGAGATGGTGCCGCCGGTGCCCACGCCGCCGATCACGACATCCACCTGGCCGGCGGTGTCGCGCCAGATCTCCTCAGCGGTGGTCGCGGCGTGGATGGCAGGGTTGGCGGGGTTCTCGAACTGCTGCGGGATGAAGGAGTTGGGTGTTGCAGCGTGGATCTCCTCCGCCTTGGCGATGGAGCCCTTGATGCCGTCTGCCTTGGGGGTCAGCACCAGCTCGGCGCCGTACTGGCGGATGAGGGCACGGCGCTCGATGGAGAGGTTCTCGGGCAGGACGATTATGACCTTGTAGCCCAGCGCGGCGCCGTAGGCGGCCAGCGCGATGCCGGTGTTGCCGGAGGTGGGCTCGATGATGGTGCCGCCGGGCTTGAGGATGCCGTCCTTCTCGGCCTGGGCGATCAGGGAGTAACCGATACGGTCTTTGACGGAGCCAGCGGGGTTGTAGTACTCGAGCTTGGCGATGATGTTGCCGGCAACGCCCTTTGCCTGCGCGTAGCGGTTGAGCTGCAGGAGCGGGGTGTTGCCGATGAGCTCGACGACGTTCTGTGCAATGTTTGCATCGAGAATCTTAGGCTGGGTCATGGTGTTCCTTCTTTCTTGTGGGCCCGGATGGGCGGTTTTCCTTGGTCGAGCTGGCGCCTTAGATTCTCGCGCGCCGCGCTGTGTTTTTGAAGAGGGTGGCGGGCAGCCCATGGCATTTGCTGCCCGCCGTATGAGGGATGAGGGAGAGTTGGAGGGTTGGCGGTTGGAGGGGTGCGGGGGTGCGCCCCCGCGGTGGTTGACCTGAGGCGCGGGTCGCCGAACGTAGGGAAGGGGAGGAAGAGAAAGAACATCTCAACGCCCCGCGCCTCGAGCCTGCTGAAGCTGGACTCGCGCTCGCTGGAAATCCGAGTGAGGCGAGCACGTTGTCACCGGAGCCGGGCTACACGCACATCATGCATGAGCCGGTGGCTGCGATGCGCCAGCTTCCGTGCGTACATCGCCTGCCTTGAGCGAACCCGGCGCCCAGCGCGCGCTGCATGCGTGCCTGCCCTGGCTCCCTTTGGCTGAGACTTGCCATCTGCCACCTCCTCTGCATGATCGTGCCGCTTGAACGCGCGGCGTTTGATGACGGTCTGAACTATACGCCTTAATTCCTAGCTGTGAAGTAGGAATTATATGCCGAAAGGAAATCACCAGCCTTCGGTTTTCCCGATACCCGCAGGTCGCAGGGGTAGTTTAATCGCCGCTTAATGCGGGCATTCAGGTGGTTTTCAACTTTCATGGGTACTCTCTGGTCATGCTGGGAGCCGCATATGCCACTGCGGGCGAGGCGGCTACGGAACAAGAAGGGAGCCCAGTGTGTACATACTCAAGAATGCCCTGAGGTGCATCGGCCGGCAGAAGGGGAGGAACATCCTCATCGGTGTGATCGTGTTCGTGATCGCGCTCTCGTGCTGCATCGGCCTCTCGATCCGCCAGGCAGCGGAGAGCGCCAAGCAGGAGACCTTGGCGTCGATGCAGGTCACGGCCACGATCTCGTTCGACCGCGCAGCCATGATGGCGCAGATGGGCGCCGAGGGCGCGCAAGACGGCGGCGGCTTTGACCGCGGCGGGTTTGCGGACAAGATGGGCAGCTCGTCGTCGCTCACGCTAGACGAGTACCAGACCTACGCCGCGGCGGATTCCGTTGCGGACTTCTACTACTCGCTGACCTCCTACGTCAACGGCAGCGACGGCTTCGAGCCGGTGAGCACGGAGACCGAGGAAGACACCGATGCCGCCGAGTCAAGCTCCAGCAGTGGCGCTCAGGAGGGCTTCGACGCGAGCTTCCAGGGCCAGGGCGGCGCAGAAGCCGGCGGCAAGGCGGCTCGCATCATGGGCTCCAGCAGCGACTTCACGCTCGTGGGCTACAGCGGCGAGAACGCCATGACCGCCTTCCTCGACGGAACGGCGCAGGTCACGCAGGGCGCCGTCTTCACCGCTGGCACCGCCGCCAACGAGTGCATCGTCAGCGAGGAGCTGGCCACCTTCAACGGCCTTGTCGTGGGCGACACGGTGGCGATCGCCAACCCCAACAACGAGGACGAGACCTACAACCTCACCGTCACCGGCTTCTACACGGACTCCTCTGCAAACGGCGAGAGCTTCTCGCGCTTTGGCTCGACCTCCACAGACCCGGCCAACCGCATCTACGTGAGCGCCGCCACGCTGCAGGAGCTCATCAGCGCCTCCGAAGACACGACGGCTGCCCTGCTCGAAGACGACGCGGAGAGCACCGTCAGCGCCCTAAGCGGCATGCTCGCCGGCACCTACGTGTTCGCCAGTGTCGAGGACTACGAGGCTTTCGAGCCCCAGGCGCGCGAGCTCGGCCTCGACGAGACCTACACCGTCACCTCTGCCGACGTCAGCGCCTACGAGAACAGCCTGGTGCCGCTCAACACGCTGAGTACCATGGCCGGCTACTTCCTCATCGTGGTGCTGGTGATCGGCGCCATCATCCTGGTGGTGCTCAACATCTTCAACATCCGCGAGCGCAAGTACGAGATCGGCGTCCTCACCGCCATCGGCATGAAGAAGGGCAAGGTGGCGCTGCAGTTCCTGGCAGAGATCTTCGTCGTGACGCTGCTGGCCGTGGCGATCGGCGCCGGCGTGGGCGCGCTGAGCTCCGTGCCCGTGACAAACCAGCTGCTCGAGGGCCAGGTTGCCTCGCAGGTGGAACAGAGCGAGCAGGTCGAGCAGAACTTCGGCCGCGGCGGCATGGACGCCGGCGGCAAGGGCATGGCTGGCGGCGGGCTGGACGCGGGTGCCGGCGCCGACGCGCAGGCCTCGTACGTGAGCGAGGTGAGCTCCGCCATGAACTTGACGGTGGTGGCGCAGATGCTCGGCATAGCGCTGCTGCTCACACTCGTGGCGGGCGCGGTGTCGATGCTCTTCGTCATGCGCTACGAGCCGCTCAAGATCCTTGCGAACAGAGACTAGAGAGGGGGAGGCATGTCCGTTCTCGAGCTGAACAACGTCTGCTTTTCCTACGACCGCACGCCGGTGCTGAAGGACCTGTCCTACACGTTCGATGAGGGGAGGATGTACTGCATCGTGGGCAAGTCCGGCGCGGGCAAGACCACGCTGCTCTCCGTGCTTTCCGGCCTGGCGGCGCCCATCAGCGGCAGCATCCTCTACAAGGGCCGCGACATCAAGGAGATCGACCGCTACGAGTTCCGCAGCCGCTACATCGGCGTGATCTTCCAGAGCTACAACCTGCTCACCAAGTTCACCGCGCTGGAGAACGTGATGCTCTCCATGGACATCGCGGGCGTGCGCGGCGGCGGCAAGCGCGAGAAGGCGCTCGAGCTGCTGGGCAGCGTGGGGCTGAGCGAGGAGGAGGCCAACCGGCGCGTGCTGAAGCTTTCTGGCGGGCAGCAGCAGCGCGTGGCGATCGCGCGGGCGCTCTCCTACGACGCCGAGGTCATCTTGGCCGACGAGCCCACCGGCAACCTCGACCGCGAGACCCAGGCGGAGATACTGGCGATCTTTCGCACCCTGGCTGAGCAGGGCAAATGCGTGATCTTGGTGAGCCACTCGCCCGAAGTAGCCGCCCAGTGCGACGCAACCTACGAACTCAAGCGCCTCCGCTAGCGGTCCAGTTTTCACGCTGGCCAGAACGGCAGCGGTGCCCCCGGGCCGTCATTTCGACCGGAGGC
>JBJEHN010000089.1:0-4259 GCA_051876105.1 Coriobacteriales bacterium
TTGCAGAATCTGTGCGTCTCTGTCCTCGATGGGACAAACGAGGACATGGAGCGCTCGATCGACGGCATAACGGAATACACAGCGAGCAACACCTCCCGCCAGATGGCAGCAAGGGCCGAGCAGCTCTCGAGAGAGAGGGCGGGCATAATCGAGCGCCTTGCATGCACGAGGAAGAGCCTGTTCAAAGCCCTCAACCAGGAGTACGAATCCATCGTGATCTGCGGGGAGAGCACCTCCCCAGCAGAGGCGGCGCGCTTCGTTGCGGATAACGCCGAGAGCCTGGAGCGCATAATACCCGGGGAGGTTGCGCTTAGGGCCCCCTTCCCCCTCTCCGATGCCGAGCTTGTCGACCTGTACCGAAGCAACAGCGGCCTTGAGGCGATTGACGAGGCGGAGCTCGACAAGAGCTTGCCCGACCCGTCCACCTTGCTCGACCCAACGGCCTTCGGGGAGCTTTGCGCCTCTCTGGAGTCCGCGGAATCATCGCTAGAAGGCATTCTCTCCCAGAACGGATGGTCTGCCGCTGGCGAGGGCGCATCCCTGTCCGTCAAGACGGGGGAAGGCCCGATCGCCTTGGAGCTAGACAGCATCGGCGGCACCGATGACCTCGCGAGGAGGCTCGCCGAGAGCTCGCGTGCAGAGCCATGGCAGGCAGCTGTAGCCGCACAGGGAAGGCGCGGCGGAGCCATCGCAGACCACTGGAACACGCTGTTCGACCAGATCGACGCAGCGACAAGGGCAAGCGAGGAGGACCTCGAGAAGACCTTCGGCTACGAGATCGAATACGACAGCTCCTTGGGATTTGCCCAGCTGATCGAGCTGCTCGGCGCTGCGAAAGCGCGCCTGGAGTCATGCGGGACGCTCGAGCCCCAGAAGAGGGGGCTGTTCTCGAGGCTCCGCCAAAAGGAGGAGCCAGACTTCCTGGCAGTGAGGGTTGACGGCGGACTGATAAAGGACGAGAAGGCCCTCGACGCCGCGCGGGCGAGGATCATCGCGCAGGACGAGCGCGCGAAGTGCGGCCGCCTCTGGAACCAGCTCGCTACGAGCTGCGGCCTCCCCTCCTTCGAGGAGCTAGACCCGGTAGAGCCCGAGAGAGCCGCCTCACGCCGAGTGCCGTTGATCAAGAACTCCCTGTCCTGGTACAGAGAAGAGCTTCCGCAGCTCCTCATGGCAGCCGACGCCGCTGGCCTTGGGGCGAGTGGGCTCTTCGCGGAGAACCCAATCCACACTGATCTGGAAGCAGTCGAGCACGCGTTCCGCTTCACGGGCGCTTTCCTTCCAGCGCTCCTGGAGCTGGCCCTCTGCGCGCAGCGCTCGCTGCGCGCCCAGAGAAGGCTCGATGCTCTCCGGGCCGTTCTCGAGGAGGGGCCTCGCCTCGGCTCCGCTCTCTGCAGGGAGCTCGCAGGGGCGGTGGCGGGCCGAGATGCAGCTGCATACAAGCGCGCGTACTGGTCTTTGCAGGCAACTTTCGACAAGGGCTCCCTGCTGGAGAGCAGGCGGGCCCTGCTGGAGCGCATTGCCGGAGTCGCGCCCTCTTGGGCAGGCGCTGTTGAGAGCCGCACGGGCATCCACGGGCTGCCGACTCCCCCAGGCAACGTCAGGGAAGCGTGGCTGTGGAGACAGTACGACGGCATCCTCAGAGAGATCTGCAGCACTTCGGTCGCAGAGCTCCAGAACGCCGCGACCGAACTGGCGCAGCGGTACCGCGAGAAGACCGCCGAGCTCGCCGAGGCGAGGGCTTGGGGCTATCTCCTGGCAAAGACGGAGAGGGACATCTCGCTCAAGCAGGCGCTCGTGGGCTGGAAGGAGACTGTGAAGAGGATCGGCAGGGGCACTGGGAAGCGCGCCCCGAAGTACAGGAAGCAGGCGCGCACCCTCATGGCAAGCTGCCAGGAGGCGGTCCCCGCGTGGATCATGCCGATGAGCAGGGCTCTGTCCACCCTCGACCCGCGGTCGAACAAGTTCGACATCGTCATAGTCGATGAGGCGAGCCAATCGGATGTTACGGCGCTTGCCGTCGCGTATATGGCCAAGAAGCTGGTCGTCGTCGGCGACGACAAGCAGGTCAGCCCCCTGGCAGTCGGCGTCGAGATCGCCGCTGAGGACGCCCTCTCGGAGATTCACCTGAAGGGCATCATCCCCAACGCCCACCTCTACGGCTCCAAGCTATCGCTGTACGACGTTGCCCTCCAGACCTTCCAGCCGCTCATGCTGAAAGAGCACTTCAGATGCGTTCCGGACATCATCGGCTACTCGAACAAGCTCTCTTACGACTACAAGATCAAGCCCCTCAGGGATGCAAGCTCCAGCAACCTTCTCCCAGCCGTTGTCCCCCACAGGGTTGATGGCGCGAGCCGCGACCTGACCAGGAAGGTCAACTACGGAGAAGCCGAGGAGATCGTCCGCCTCATCCAGGCCTGTGCCGCCGAGCCCGAGTATGAGGGCAAGACCTTCGGCGTTATCTCAATGCTGGGAAACGAGCAGGTCAAGGTGCTGCAGCAGGTCGCCCTCCGAGAGCTTGACCCCCAGCTCAAGGAAGAGAGGAAGATCCTCATCGGCGACGCGGCCAATTTCCAGGGCGACGAGAGGGACGTCATCTTCCTGAGCATGGTCGACAGCGCCAGGACCCCAGGAGCGCCGATGAACCTCGTGGGACCGGGGGCAGACGACAGGACGAAGAAGCGCTACAACGTTGCCGCAAGCCGTGCAAAGGACCAGCTGTGGGTCGTCTATTCCATGGACCCAGACTCAGAGCTCAAGCCGGGCGATATCAGGAAGGGCCTGATCGACTACGCCCGCTGCCCGTCGGCCTTCCAGAAGCTGGCTGACGAGGTCGAGGCCAGGGCGGAGTCCCCGTTTGAGGCGGCTGTCGGCAAAGCACTCGTCGCCCGCGGGTACAGAGTCTCCCAGCAATGGGAAGTGGGGGCATACCGCATCGACATGGTCGCCCATGACGATGACGGGAAGGTCGCCATCGAATGCGATGGGGAGCGCTGGCACAGCGGCGAGGACGCGATCTGCGCCGACATGGAGCGCCAAGCCATCCTCGAGCGCCTAGGCTGGCGCTTCGTTCGCATCCGCGGAAGCGAGTATTACCGCAACCCTGACAAGACCATTGAGAGGGTTGTCGAAGAGCTGTCTGCCTTCGGGCTCAAGCCTGCTGAAGCGGTCGACGCTGCGGAGGCCGCAGGGAAAGCTGTCTCAAGCGACCTCCTCGACCGCGTGAGGCGGCGAGTATGGGAAATGCGCGAGCAAGGCTCCTCGCCAGAAGTGCGGGAGCGCAGAGACGCCGTGGAGGCGGCACTCTCGGGCAGCCCCTCGCATGTTGGCGCCATGCGCGGTGACGATACCGCGCCGTCCAACACGTCCGCGCCTGGGAGACCCAGCTTCGATGAGCCGAGGAGCGCGCGCCCAGCTGAGGAGAATGCGGCAGCTGGCTCTCCAAGCAGCGGCGCTCTGAAGAAACCTGCTGCTGACAGAGACGTGGAGAACGCCTGCAAAGCGAATAACCCCAGGGAGAGCGCCGACAAGAACGCTGTCGGGCGATCTGAAGAAGAGGGCCGGGCCAACCTGCAGGCACGCGCTGAGGAGATACTCCGGGAAATCGACGCGAGGAACGCTGAGCGGACCTCCTCAAAGGATAGGGGCAAGGACGAGAAGCCCGCTCAAAAGGAATCTGCGCAGACAGTCAAAGAACCCCCAGGCAAGGCCAATGTGGGGCCCTCGACTGTCACTGCAAAAGCCTATGAAAAAGCGAATGTTCCATTTACCATGTTGAGCAGCTCGGGCTACGTCAGCTCACAATACACAACTCTCATTGCCAGGCGCATGACCCAGATCCTCAACGCCGAGGCTCCGATCGACAAGCAGAAGCTGTTCAACGACGTCAGGGAGTGCTTCGGCATCGGGAGAAGCGGCTCGGAAATCCAGCGTCGCAACCAAGAGATCCTCGACAGGCACGTTCCGCACAAGACAACCACATGGAACGGCCGGGAATACATCTGGAGAAAAGGCCAGAAGCCCAACGACTATGCGCTCTACAGACCCAACTCGCAGCAGTGCAGCAGGGAGGCAACCGAGCTCCCATACGAGGAGATAAGGGCCGCTGTTCTCATGGCCCTCAGGGGAAAGGGCGCATGCCCGAGAGAAGAGCTTGTAAAGGCCAGCGCTAAGAGATTCGGCTACAAGAGAGTCAAGGCCCGCATAACCGAAATCTTTGACGCGGCCATAGGGAGGATGATCAAGGAAGGACTGCTGAC
>JBJEHN010000090.1:0-4232 GCA_051876105.1 Coriobacteriales bacterium
TTCTCGCCGATGAAGCGCAGCTGCGAGCCCGGCTCGAGGTACACGTGCTCCAGGCCGCTGTAGACCGGCACAGCGCCGGACTCGTTCATGGTGCCGTCCCCGCTGAAGGCGAAGGAGCCGATGTTGCGCACCGTGGCGGGGATGGTCACGGAGCGCAGGCTGGTGTCGTTCCACAGCGCGTAGCTGGCGATGGAGGTCACCGCGTACTCGGCGCCGCCGTAGCTCACGCTGGCGGGGATGCGGACCTGGGTGCCGGTGACGGAGGTGTCTGCCGCGCCGGCCACCGAGCCGTCGCCCAGCGAGACCTCGCCCTCACCCGTGACCTTGAAGGTCAGGCCACCTTGGGCGAACACCGTCCCCACCGCGCCCGCGTCCGCAGCCAGCGCCGCCGCCGGCACAAACGAGCACACCAGCGAGGCCGAGCATGCAACGGCCACAACAGTGCGAGCAATCTTCTTCACATCAACTTCCTTCCTAACGTATGAGAAGCGGGCGCGTCTGCGCGCGCATCAGATGCTGAAGCCGGGGACGAGCCCCTTGCTGCCATAGGGGTTGAAGCCGCCGATCACCATGTCGACGGGGTAGCCGATGCTCGGGTCGGCGTTCACGAAGGCGCGGCAGCCGTCCTGCGGGTCGAGCGTGCGCAGGTACCACGAGACCTTCTCGCCCTGGTATGTGCGCACCAGCTGCTCGGAGGCGCTGTTGGGCCCCAACCCTATGTCGTGGAACAGCTGGTACTGCGTGCCCTCCGCGTTGTAGGCCACGCACTGGCTCTTGGGGTAGATGAGGAAGCCCTGGTAGTCGCCCATCCAGCCGCTGGGCGGCACCTCCCCCACCATCTCGGCCACAGAGAACAGCCACAGCTTGTCTGCCGTGGCGCTGACGCCGGAGGCATCGCGCACGGGGAAGGAGATGGAATTGTTGTCTGTGAGCTTGAGCACGGGCTTAACTGCGGCCGCGAGGTCCGCGGGCAGGGTGAGGATGCTGCCGTCGTTGAGGAAGCGGCGCAGCTCGCAGCCCTCCCAGCGGTTCTTGGAGCTGAGGGTGACGTCGACTGCGTCGCAAAAGATGAACGAGATGCCGGCCACCGTGTCCTCGTCGATCGCGTCGTGGCAGAAGCCGACGATCTGCACGGCAGACTGCAGCTCGCGCGAGGTGCCGGCGTTGAGGGTGACGCTCTTGCGCTCCGTACCGGTAAGGGTGCCCGCAGCCGAGCACAGGTGGTAGTTGGCGGCGATCTTGAGCGCGTCGTCATGCGAGAGGCACTCCGCCAGCGCGGCCGAAAGCGCACTCAACTCCTCCCAGCTGTAGCTCTCCACGTCTGCGCGCACGGGCACGCCGGCCACGTTGACGTCGCCGTTCCACGCCTTCTTCCACTTGGCGTAGAGCGTGACCTTGCCGGTGGAACCCTTCTTGATCTTGGTGATGATGCTCGCTGTGCTGAGGTCCGCCGAGGTGCACCAGCCCTGGAAGGCATAGCCTTCGCGCGTGGGGGCCTTCAAGGTGTAGGCGGCGGCCACGGTGTAGCTCGTCTTCTGCCCGGCCGCCTGCGTGCCGCCGTTGAGCTCGTAGCTGATCTTGTAGCTCACGGCCTTCCACTTGGCGTAGAGCGTGCGCCCCGCCGCAGCCGGCTTGCCGGTGACGGTGGTGGCCTTCTTCTTGAGCGCCTTGTCCTTGAACCAGCCCTGGAAACTGTAGCCCGTGCGGGTGGGCTTCTTGAGCTTGGAGACCTTCATCGTGGTCCCGGCGGGGATGGTGCGGTACTGCGCCAGCGAGTTGGTGCCGCCGTTGAGGTGGTAGACGATGGTGTAGCTGCTGGTGGCGAGCGCGCTGGGCACGCACACGGCCCCGCCCAAGGTGAATGCGAGCACCAGGCTCAACAGGAGCTTGAACGCGGGCACGGCTGCAACTCGCTGCATAATCGTCCTCCTTAGAGAATAAGGCTGTGCGGGCCCGGGAGTTGGCTCCCGGGCCCGCGGCAGAACATGGTCCGGCTGAAGGGGCCGGATCCTCCCCTAGTTCTAGCTCACCTTGAGGGTGACGGTCTTGGCGGCAGATGCCTTGTAGTCGGCGCTTACCTTGGCCTTGACGGTGAACTTGTAGGTGCCGGCCTTGATGCCCTTGGGCACGGTGACGGTCAGCTTCTTCTTGGAGTTGACGGTGACCTTGACGCCAGCCTTCTTGGCGGCGGAGCCGAGGGTGGCGGTCACAGCGGTCTTAACGCCGGAGAGGTTCACGGTGTAGGTGGTCTTCTTAGCGGCGACGGAGGAAGCCTTGACGGTCTTGGTGGCGTTCTTGGTGACCTTGACGGTCTGGGCAGTTGCCGGGTTCTTGGTGGGCAGGCTGTTGTTGGCGTCGATGGTCAGCTTGGGCATGGTCTTGTCGATGCTCGCCTTGTTCTGGGCGTAGTACCACAGGCCGTTGTTGATCTTGCTCTCGATGCTGGCGGCGTTGTAACCGGACAGGTTGTCGGTGACGCCGGGAGCCAGGGAGAGGTTGCCGCTGAAGGCCAGGCCGATGGCGTTGGACAGCGAGGTGAGGTCGGACTTCACATGGTAGAACTTCTCGAAGAAGTAGGCGGTTGCGTACATGCCGTTGAGGATCTCGGGGTAGACGAAGCCGAGGGTCGGGCCGACGACCTGGGCGCTCTCTGCGTGCCAACGGCCAGAGACGGCAGCAGCGTTGGAGAGGCAGATGTTGGGCATCTTGTCCTGGGTGATGCCGGCGCCGGCCATCAGGGAGCGCAGGGCGGACTCGTCAGAGGCGGTGTTCAGGATGATGACGTCTGCCTTGGCGAGCTCGGCTGCGTCGACGGTGGCGAGCATGCCGCTGCCGTCGGTGCTGGTGGAGCTTGCGTCGCGGCGTCCGGCGATGTTGGTTGCCACGTTCTCAAGGGACTCGGTGTAGTAGCCCATGAAGTTGGAGGAGACATCGGCCTCAGTGCACTCGATGCTGCCCTCGCTGGAGCTCTTGTAGAGCTGGACGGTCTTGGCGTCGGTGTCGACCGTGTAGACAGAGGCGAAGCTGCGCTTCTCCACGTCGCCCTTGTCGATGGCGGAGAGGATGTAGAGCTGCAGTCCGCGGACGTAGGACTCGAAGTCCTGGGCGATCTCCATCGGGCTGTCTTCGTAGCGGGTGGTCTTGGCGCTGTTGCTCTTGAGGATCTCCTCGGCTACACCGGCCATGCGGTAGCCGTTCAGCACATGGGAGTAGAGGCTGTAGTTGCCGTAGTGGGCCTTGCCGTCAGCAGAGAAGGAGGCATCGCCGAACCACAGGGCGAACTCGATGTAGTACGGGTCGTAGTTCTCGTCGCCGGTCTGGTAGAACTCAGTGCCCTTGAAGTTGTTGATCATCTCGACCATCTCGGTGTAGCCGGAGGTCGCTACGGAGGACTTGGCAGCCGCGACCGGGGTGCCGGAGGACTTGAGGACGATGACGTTGCCAGAGGTGAAGGACTTGGGGTCGCAGCCCATCAGCATGTCGGGGCGGTAGGCCAGGGTCAACGAGACATTGCCGTACTCGGGCACAGCGGTGAGGTCTGCGCGGTCGGGCTTGCTGCCAGCGTTGCCCAACGCGTTGAGGGCTGCGGTCTGGGCCTTGCCGTTCTCGGCCGCGTAGGCGTTGTAGAAGAAGTTGGCCACATAGGGATCGGGAGCCTCGTTGAGGTTGGTGCCGTAGAGGCCGTAGAACCTGCTGGTCTCGCAGGCGGCCAGGCCGGTGCCGGACATCGAGGACTCGGTGACCTGGTTGAGGCCGAGCATCTCGGCGCCGACGCCCACGGTATGGGCGCCGATGGTGATCACGTTCTTGTTGATGCTGGTTTCCGAAGTGGGTGCCTCGAACTTGCTCATACTGCCGATTGCCAGGGCAGACCCGCACTGGGCTGCCACCATGGTAGCTGCGCAGGCGGAGCACACCGTGGTCTTCACCAGGCGGCTCCAGGTTCTCTTCTTCATGTTCCTTGTCCTCTCTGTTTGGACGGTGCGGGCAACCTGATTCGATTATTCTTCGTTCAGGTTAGTCTTATCAAAGTATAATGACATACCAGCGGGATTTCAACGCGGCAAAACTCGCCTCTCAACAGCGGGTTGTGCGCGCGGGGAGCACCGCAGCGGGCTTCTCAAGCGCTTGGGCGGCCCACTTCGCAGGCCGCGCGCCTGCCGGCCCGTGCAAGCTTTCAGAGCCAGCTATAACAATGTCAAGGGATTACTGAGACATTTTTATAAGACCTT
>JBJEHN010000091.1:0-22446 GCA_051876105.1 Coriobacteriales bacterium
TCAAGCTCAAGGAGCAGGTCAAGAGATATATGGAGTTCACTGAGGAGATTCCCAAGGACCTCAAAGGGGAAATCGAGGCGTCTGGCATCGTAATTCCCTTTTCCAAGAGGTGAGCGCGTTTCTGCACCCTCAGCAGACAAAAGCACAAGCGAGTGCAGGAGGCAGACCGGCATCAAGCAAGAACTGAAAGCCCGGGGCCGCCAACAGAGGGCAACATCGGCACACCGGCCAGGCCGGCAAACCTCCTGCACTCGTAGCCCTTGTCGTTGCGGCCCCTCGGGCCCTGTTCGCGGACTCCGCTCACAGTTCCGGGCTGTCTAAGGTTCTAGCTACTATCTTTTGACAAACCTTCGAAGTCACCATACGAAGAAGGGCGCAAAGGCCTTCCGCCAGCTCAAGGTGAAGGGGGCCGCAACGACGAGCGCCACCGTGAGGAAGCTCTCCAGCGGCAAGCGCTACGAGGTCTACGTTGCCGCATACAAGGGAGACAAGCTTCTCTGGAAGTGCACTGGCCAGGTCTCTCCCAAGGTCAAGTAGAGACCAGCCGCTTCATCGGAATGGGGTGCGGCCCCCTTGGAGGCAAGGCTACTTGTTCTCGGCCTCGAAGCGCTTCATGAAGCTGACAAGGGCCTCGACGCCCTCCATGGGCATTGCGTTGTAGATGCTTGCGCGCATGCCGCCCACGGAGCGGTGCCCCTTGATGTTCTCGATGCCGGCCGCCTTGGCTTCCTTGACGAACTTGGCGTCGAGCTCTGCATCACCGGTGACGAAGGGGACGTTCATGATGGAGCGGTCCTCCTTGGCGGCGGTGGCGGTGTAGAAGTCGGTGCTGTCCAGGTAGTCGTAGAGAAGCGCAGCCTTGGCCTCGTTGATCTTCTTCATGCCCTCGAGCCCGCCCTGGGACTTGATCCACTTGAAGACCTTGCCGCAGATGTAGATACCGTAGCAAGGCGGGGTGTTGACCATGGAGTCGGCCTCGGCCATGGGCTTCCAGCGCATGATGGTGGAGGTGTTCTCAAGCCACTCGTCCTTCAGCAGGTCCTCGCGGACGATGACGATGACAACGCCGGCCGGGCCGATGTTCTTCTGCACGCCGCCGTAGATGACGCCGTACTTCGAGACGTCCATGGGCTCGCTGAGGAAGCAGCTGGAGACATCAGCCACCAGGGGGACGCTGCCCGTGTCTGGCAGCTTGTGGTACTTGGTGCCGTAGATGGTCTCGTTCTCGCAGATGTAAACGTAGTCTGCCTCGGGGTCGAGCTCGAGCTCGTCGACGTTGGGAATGTAGCTGAAGGTGCGGTCCTCGGAGCTGGCCACGCAGCGGGCGTTGCCCAGCAGCGCTGCCTCTTTGAACGCCTTCTTAGACCAGCTGCCGCTGACGATATAGTCGGCCTTGCCGCTGCCGGTCATGAGGTTCATGGGGATGCCTGCGAACTGCAGCGTGGCACCGCCCTGCAGGAAGAGCACCTTGTAGTTGCCGGGAATGTCGAGCAGATCGCGTAGATCTGCCTCGGCTTGTTCGATGATGCCCTTGAAGGCTGCGGAGCGGTGGCTCATCTCCATCACGGACATGCCCGTGCCCTGGTAGTCGAGCATCTCTGCAGCAGCCTCTTTCAAAACGGACTCCGGCAGCACGGCGGGGCCGGCGGAGAAGTTGTAAACGCGTGCCATAGTCTGGCCCTTCTCTTGGTGGTGTTGTGGTGTGGGGTCTGCGCGCTGCAGCGCCCAGAGGCGGACCACTGTTTGGCAGCTGGCGAGCACGGTAGCTACCTTAGCGCAAAACGCAGGTGCGGGGGCCCGCAGCAGGCCCCCGCACCCTCGATTCAGCTTAGCTTGGCGCCGCTCGGGCGGCAATCAACCGCTGGCGCCAGCCGAGCGCCTAGTCCTTGTAGCTGACGACCTTGGGCTTGATGACGCCATAGCCGCCGTTGGTGCGGCGGTAGACGACCTGCACCTGGTGCTCGTCCTGATCGAAGTAGACGTAGAAGTCATGGCCCAGCAGGTCGATCTGCACCAGGGCGCGCTCCATGGTCATGGGTTCCATCTCGACTTCCTTGTCGCGAACCAAGAGGTCGTCGTCCTCGCCAACTTCTGCAACAGGGGGCAGCTCGACGGCGTCGATCTCCTCGACAGCCATGCGCTTGATGGTGCCGCGGCCACCGCGGCGGTCGACCACGCGGGTCTTGTACTTGCGCAGCTGGCGGGCGACCTTGTCAGAAGCGGCATCGATGGCAGCGTACATGTTGTCCGCAGACTCGCTGACGCGGATCACTGCACCCTTTGCATAGAGGGTGACCTCGCAGGTGTGCGAGATGGGGTTGGCAGGGTTGTGGCCAACGCGGAGGACGACCTCCGCATCCATGGCGGCAGCCTCGAACACCTCGAGCGAGCGGCCGATCTTCTCATCAACGTAGGCCTTGAGGGAGGGGGTGACGGTGGTTTTGCGTCCGGTGACTGTGATGCTCATGTGAACCTCCTACAATCCTTGATGGATCTATGTCCACGGGCCGCGTCCCTGCGCATGCCCGTTGGATCTTGCCGTGCGCTCTGAGAGGCGTTCTACTCGGTACCAGTATCCTCCTTTGCGCTGCCAGCGGCCTTGGGATCGAACTTTTGGGGCAAATCGTCAAGAAGCAGCGCACCCGGCAGCAGCGTGCTGCCCTGGTTGCCCAGCCACTTGGCTACGACAACCCTCAGGGTACCATCTTGGATGATGGTGTCCACAGCCTCGCCCACCGCTGTGGAAAGCTCGCTGTTGCCAGCGGCGGTCACAGCGTACATGGGGGAGACATCGTTGACGCTGAGGAAGTCGACGCGCACGACATCCGAGTAGTCGCGCGCATAGTAGTCGCCGATGACGGCATCGGCCACGAGGAAGGTATGCTCGCCCTTCTCCAGCGAGGCAAAGGCCTCCTGCATAGTGCTGGCTGCGCTCACGGCATCGATGCCGAGCGCGCTCTGCACGGTGAGGGCAGCTGCAGACGAGCCCTGCACCAGGACGGGCTCCTTAGAGAGATCCGCAGAGGAGACGCCGTCGGGGATGTTCTTGATGAGGCAGAACAGGGAGAGGCCGTCGTTGATGTAGGCGGCGGAGTAGCTCAGGTCCTTGCTGGCGCCGGTCTTCTTGGCGTTGAGCGCTACGTCGACGACGCCGTCCTCAACGGCGGATTTGCCGTCTGAGCCCACGTCGACGATGCGCAGCTTGCAGCCCAGCTGGTCTGCAAGCGCAGCGGCGATGTCGACGTCGAAGCCGATGACGTCGCCGCTGGAGTTGCTGCCGCCGTAGGGGGAGTTGGACCCGTTGATGCCGACGGTCAGGATGCCGTCTTGAATGAGCGCACCGCTGGGGAGCGTCGAGACCTGTTCCACTTGGAGCTTGGTGTCTGTGACCAGGCCCAGCTGCTCTTGCACTTGGGAGCAGCCGCTCGCACCCAGAGCGGCGGCAGCGCCCAGGGCCAGGGCGCACGCACACGCCATGATCCTCTTGCCAAGCGACCTTGTGCAGGTTCGAGTCGACACGTGCAACCTCCAGCGAATCCTCGTCGACCAGCTGGAACTCCTCCCAACTGACCTGGTATTTGACCCCACACTCGCGCACCGGAGCCTTTGCTTCAGCCACGGGAAACCCGCGGCCCCACCCCGGCTCTCTCGCCCCGGGAGCCCTTTGCTCCCTCGTCAAAGGCGGTGCGACTTACACCTAGAACGCGCCATGCTCACCGAGCCGCGAAGCCCGGCTTACGTGGATCCTTTCGACCGCGTCTGCCTTGGACTAGGGCGGTTACCCGCCCGCAACCACAGACTTGGGAGGAGCTGGAAAAAAGTGTAGCACAGGCACTAATCGCGTTCTCGAAGGCAGGTGTTCAGACACGCCCGGCCCCGAGGTCTGGGCGGCGGCCCCTACAGGTTGTACATGAACCTGAAGACCTCTTCGCGCTGGATCTGGATCTGCACACCCAGCTCGTCGGCGGTCTTCTTGAGGGCGTCTTGCACGGTGTTGAAGTCTGCCGTCTCCTCGTCGAGAGTCACCTTCATGGTCATAGAGAAGATGTCGTCGATAACGGTCTGGCGGATGTCGTAGATGTTGGCGTTGTTCGCTGCCAAGGTGGTGCAGACGCCGGCGATGATGCCCGTGCGGTCTGCGCCCAGGACGGTGACGACGGTGTTGAGTGCCATGAGATGCTCCTAGCGCTCGAAGGGGCAGTAGAGATGTCTCGCAATGATAGCGCATAGCGCTGCCCGCACCCCCTGCGGCTGCAGGGGGTGCGGGCAGCGCACCGCCTAACGGCACAGCGCCAGGCCGATGCCCTCTAAGATGGGGATGATGTCGCGCACGGGCTGGCGGTCGTAGTCCTTGATCTCCTCATCGAGCTGCTCGTAGGGCACGAGGAAGGGCGAGGTGCGCTTCTCCGCATCGCGCGGTCCGGGCGTCCAGCCGGCGGCGAGACGCTCGCTCATCCAGCGCTTGTGCTCGATGTAGGCCAGGTACTCCACCTCGGGCTCGGGGATCTCCGTCACGCGCTCGGCTGGGTCGCAGAGCTCGAGCGGAACCATGCGCAGCCCCAGGCGGTCGACCTTGTCGACGATAGCGCGTGCCTGCGCGTAGTTTGACTCCTGCAGGTCGGCCGGCTGCTCGTCGAAGCTCTCGTAGTCCGGTACGCGGTGGTCTTCCTTGACATGGTTCTTGTAGCGGCGGAAGAGCTCGCGCGCGATGAGCCCGATACTGCCGTAGATGCCCTGGGACTGCCGGTACATCTGCAGGTCGTGAGCGTCCAAGAACCCGAAGTGCTTGAACGTACCCGTCAGGTAGTCGCGCACCGAGGGCTCCGGGAAGAGCCCCTCGGTGATGCGGGCGAGCCCCAGCTCCTCGCCCAGGGGGATGATGTCGTCTTCTGGGCAGATCTTGTGGGCGATGATGGTGCCGCCCGGCCCGTAGGCGAAGAAGGGCCACTCCCCCACCGCCAGCTCGGGGCCCGTGGCCGTGGTGATGCTGCGCCCGGTGGAGAGCTCGTAGCGAAGGGCGGCCAGGTAGCCCAGGTCGACCTCGAGCGGTGTGGGCGCGAGCCGCTCGCCCTCGCCTGCGGCAGGCAGCGTCGCCACGCGCGCTGCGGCCCCACCCAAGCCGCCCAGGATGTCGGCGCGGCTGAAGCGCGGCTCGTCCGGGGCCTCGGGCGCAGAGCCCAGCCCCAGCGACTGGGGCAGGTCGCGGAAGAGCGCGTCGTAGTAGGTCTTGGCTCTGGCCTCGGGCTCGCCGTCGCCGATGCCGCTCGACATCTCGAAGTCGATGACGGTGGCGCGGATGTCCTCTGGGTCCGGCCCGTAGCGCTTGACACAGACGTTGGCAGCGCGCAGGTCGCGGTGGAAGATGCCCCTCTCGTGCATGTTGGCCGCCTGGCACAGTACGTCGAACATGATCTTGGCGTTCTCCTTGGCGCGCTCGAGCGTGCCGAGGGGGTGCAGGGGGCGCAGGCCGCCGAGCTGCATGGTGCCGCTGCTGAGCGCGGAGAGCTGCGAGAGCAGGTCGGCCGTGGAGGCGCTGAGGTGCGCCGAGGCCCGGCTGCCCGCCCCGGAGCGGCTGCGCGCCTCCGGGATGCCCGCACCGCAGAAGACGGCGTCCTCGAGCGAGATGCCCGCGTCCTCCTCGATGATGACGGGAGAGTCCGGGGCATCCGCCTCCGTGATGCGGCCCGTGAGCAGCTCGAACACGCGCGGGCCCACGTCGATGAGGCCGTTGCGTGCGAGCGTGGCGGTCTCCATACCGTAGCGGCGCGCCTGGTCTTTGGCGAAGACCACAGCGATGGCATCATGCACGATGCCATCGAAGGCCTCGTAGCTGCCGCGGTAGATGCGCTTCACGCCAGACGAGACAAGTGGTTGAGCGCCCTCCTCGGCGCAGAACACGCCACGGCGCCCTTTGAGCACCGGGTTGGCGGCAGCCCCCTCGACAGAGGCGAACCGGTTGGGCAGCGCTGGCGCCGCGTCAACTGTGGCAGTACGCACTGCCTCTCCCTTCGTCCCAAGGGGCCCGGGCCCCTCCCCTGCAAGAACCGGCGCACCGCGCGCTAGAGCAGCTCGAACTGCGAGGCGCCCAGGAAGACCTGGTCACCGCGCATGGCCACCACGCGCGTTGCCACCTCGAAGCTGTAGCCGCGCGCCTTGAAGGCGTCCACCAGCCCCGCGCTTCGCCCCGGCATCACCAGGTAGCGCTCGCCGGTGCCCTTGCCGCGGCGGATGAAAGTGCCGTTCTTGGAGCCCAGGTCGATGAGCAGCAGCTGCCCGTCGATGATGTAGACACCCAGGTGGCGGGCGCTGTCTGCGTCGAGCAGGGTGGCGTAGTGGTGGCGGTGGTCTTCCTCGGAGGCGTGGCGGCACACGTACTCGGGCACCTCGCCGAGCTCGTCGGCGCTGGGCACGCCCTGGTACTCGCGCCCGAGCACCATCACGAGCCCGTCCTCGAGCGCCGGGTCGCCCTCGCGGCCCAAGTTGATGGTGGCAACCACGTCCGTCGCGCCGCCCTCATGGATGCGCGTGAGCACGGCGGTGCCGCTGCCCTGGTGCAAGCGCGGGTCGGCGCTCAGCGCGTTGAGGGAGTCGGTGGAGACGGCGACCTCGGTGTGCGAGAAGTACTGCGGGCGGGCGTTCTCCGGACCGTAGAGCGCGCAGGCCACAAGATTCCAGATGAGCTGCTCCTTGGCCTCGAGCCACGAGGGCAGCCCGCGGTAGCCCTGGGAGTGCTTGATGCGGTAGAGCTCGTCGAGCGGCTTGGCCTTGAGCTGCGCCGCCTGCGCCAGCTGCTCGTCTGTGGCCCCAAAGAACTTGGCCGCGTAGGAGTTGTAGCAGCTGTACACCAGCTCGTTGAAGCGCTCGCAGACCTCGCGGTGGTAGCCGGCGGCGAGGAACTCCTGGTAGAGCGCATCGCCCAGGTCGAGCACCTTCTCCTCGTCCTCCCACAGCTCGAGCGTGAACAGCGGCGAGCTGCCCTTGACGATCCACAGCGGCAGCAGCTCCCGATACGCCGCCATGCCCTGGCCGTAGAGGCCCGCGATGCTGCGGTAGAAGCTGTTGGCCGCCTGGGCCTCCTCCAGCACCTGGCGGTGCTCGCCGATCACGCGCTCGTCCGAGGGCACAAGCCTCTCCAGAGCGGCGATGCCCTTGTCGAGCGCAGGCGGGCAGTACTTCTCGAAGACCTCGAGCGCCTCGGGCGTGGACTTCTCGTTGAGGCGCAGGGCGGTGTTGTCGCTCCAGTCCCTGGTGGCCTTCTCGTACACGGGCAGGGCGATGGAGCTGGGGTGCTCCGCGGCGATCTGCGCGCTGAGCATGTTGATGTTGAACAGCCAGCGGTCGATGTCCTTCATCTTGGTGGAGGGGTTGCTGCGGTGCTCGTAGAGCTTGTTGCGCAAAACGAGGATGGGCGTGCTCATGGGCGGTCTGCCTTTCCTGTTGGAGAGTGTCTGTGGGGATTCTAGCGCACTCGCCGCAGGCAGGCGCGCCGTGGTTGCGCCACATCGCCCCCGCACTGCCGGCGCCCCCGCCTCTGGCCTGTGAGGCGCCGCGCCGCACTCCACAGGACAAACACTGCCCCTTTCTCCGATGATTGCTACAATTGTCTGTTAGTGCGGCCACGATGCGTCTGAAGGGAGGCTCGCCATGGAAGCAGTCGACCCGCGCAGCTTCGAGGTCTTCATAAGCTACAAGAACTCCGGCCAGGACGGCGAGCGCACCCGCGACGCCGAGCTCGCCTTCGCCCTGCACGACCAGCTGCAGTCCAAGGGCATCAAGTCGTTCTGCAGCACGCTGAGCCTCGCCAAAATGGGGCAGGGCGCGTACAAAGACGCCATCAACCAGGCCCTCGACGCCTCCAAGGTCATGGTCGTCGTGGGCACTACGGTCGACAACATACTCAGCCCCTGGGTCAAGTACGAGTGGGGCTCCTTCCACGACGACCTCCTCACCGGCCGCAAGCAGGGCGGGACCCTGTGCAGCTTCATCGCCGGCATGAACCCCAACGACCTCCCCCGCGAGCTGCGCGGCTACGAGTCGTTCCTGCTCGAGCAAAACGGCGCCGAGCTCATCGTCGAGTTCATCCAGGCGGCACTCGAGAACAAGGTCGAGCTCGGCTACGCCGGCACCAAGCCCACGGGCGGCCGCTACCAGGTCATCGGCCCCGCTGCGGCGGGCGGCCTCGTCAACGCCGAGGACCCGGACCCCCACCACGGCAGCAAGCCTGCCGGCCACTCCGCCCCCAAGAAGCGCAGCAAGGGGCCTGTCATCGCCGTGGTCCTCGTGCTCGCCCTGGCAGCTGGCGGCATCGGTGGCTACGCCTACTACCGCCACCAGGAAGAGCAGGCGGCAGAGGCGGCGCGCATCGCCGAGGAAGAGGCGCAGCGCCAAGCCGAGGAGCAGGCCCAGCGCGAGCAGCAGGAGTGGGAGGAGACGCACGCCACCTACACCGTCCTCTACCTGGAGAAGGGCAGCAAGAAGGTCCTCAGGGCCCAGCTCGTGGTGGAAGACGCGGAGGTCGGCCAGGCCATCACGCTCAAGGCGCCCAGCATCAAGGGCTACGAGCTCGTGGGCTCCAAGACCGTCAAGCTCACCATCGCCAAGGAGGACGGCGACAACCTGGTGACCTTCTACTACCAGAAGCCCGCGGAGCCCGAGCCGGAGCCGGAGCCGGAGCCCAGCGGCGGTGACGGCGGTTCCTCGAACGAGCCCGAGCCCCCCGACTTCATCATCGACAACGACATCTAGCCGGCAACGGCACAAAAAACGAGGGGCGCCCGCTGGGGCGCCCCTCGTGCGTTCAGGTGGTGCAAAGGGCCTAGTCGCCCATGTTGTCGCGGTAGCGGCTGTAAGCCTGGACGCGGGCCTCGTCGATGTTGACGGTGGCCAGGGGATCGAAGGTCTTGGTCTCCTGCTCGCGAACATCAAAGCGCTTCTTGCCGTCGATGACGACCTTCTGCTTGATGAGCTCGCCGTTATCGTCGAGCTTGAAGCGCATCTCGACGGGAACGCTCAGGTCGCCCTTGGCGACGTAGAGGCCGTCTGAGTCGCGCGTGACCTCCCAGGTGATGTTGTCTGCGGTGATGATCTTGTGAGGGTTCTTCTCCATATGCTCGCGCAAGTCGACGGATGCGAACGCTGCGACGCGGTACTCAGGAGTGGTCCCCTTGGCTTCGGGATCGAGTGTGACTGCTGCAGGACGGAAACACATGATCTATTCCCCCTTTTGTCCAGTGTGAACAGGCAATGCCTGCGCAGGTCCTTCTCCCCAAGGTGCCCGCAACGGCATCCCGCCAGCGCACCCGCGCTGACACTGGATATTCTACTGCAATGAAATGCTCTTGTTAGGCGGGACAATGGGTCTCGGCTCGCTGCCCAAAATGGGACAGTGGGGACAGTCCCCACTGTCCCATTTGCGAAAAGAAGGGTGGTAGGGGCGGTGGGATTCGAACCCACAATCCTTGCGGCGACGGATTTTAAGTCCGCTGCGTATGCCAATTCCGCCACGCCCCCATACCGGGGCCCGCCGCGCACGCGCGCCGGCGGGGCTCTCAAGCTCAGACGTCTACCCTGAAGACGACGTCGAGGATATCGTAATACCAGGTGTGCGGCGGCTCAATCTGCGAGCCGTCCACCTGCGAGGGCAAGTCGCCCTGCTTCTCTTCGGAGCTGTTGGTCACCACGGTGGCCTTCTCGTCGTCCTTGACCCAACCGTACTCCTCGCGCGCCTGGCTCTCGACGCCCTCGTCTGTCTCGAGCGCCTTGTTCTCGGCCTCGAGCTGCGCGTTGCGCTCGTTGACGGCGTCGAGCTCTGCCTGAAGGCGCTGCTCCTGGCGCAGGGTCTGGTAATAGGTGCAGCCGATGGGGTAAAGCACGGCCGCCGCCACCAGCAGCAGCGCCAGCGCGCCCAACACGATGCGCAGCCCCAGCCCCATGTTGAGGACGCCGTCCCTCACGGTCTCCAGGAAGTTGCGCTTCTCCTGCTCCTTGGCGCTCTTGTCCTGCTTCTTGGCCCGCTCCTTCTGCACCTTGCTCGCCTGGCGCTTGGTGACGCCGCCGGTCTTGGCCTTGGGGGTCTTCTCGGGCTTCTCGGCCCGTTTGCCCGCGCCCGCGCTGGCGGCAGGTGCCTGGTTGCGGGCGCGCTGCTGCTCCGCGGTGGTCTCCGCGGCGGCGCGCATCTGCTGGCGCAGGGTTCTGTCGGTTGTGTTTCTGGGCTTGTTTGGCATGAGGTTTCTTCGTTTGTGGGTTTGGGACATTCAGGGATTGTATCACGCCGGGACAGGGGCCTGTCCCCGCCGCTGCACCCCCGCTGCAAAAGGCGGGGCGCCGCCGCAGCAGCGCTCCGCCCCTCCCGATGCCAGGCTCCGGGCCTAGCCCTTGATGCTGTAGAAGGCGTTGTTGCCCGCGTACTCGGCGGAGTCGCCCAGCTCCTCCTCGATGCGGATGAGCTGGTTGTACTTGGCGACGCGGTCCGTGCGGCAGGGCGCGCCGGTCTTGATCTGGCCGGCGTTGACGGCAACGGCCAGGTCGGCGATGGTGACGTCCTCAGACTCGCCGGAACGGTGGCTGATAACGCAGGTGTAGTTGTTCTTCTTGGCCAGCTCGATGGCCTCCAGCGTCTCGGTCAGGGAGCCGATCTGGTTGAACTTGATGAGGATGGCGTTGGCAACGCCCAGCTCGATGCCCTTCTTCAGGCGCTCGGGGTTGGTGACGAAGAGGTCGTCGCCCACCAGCTGCACGCGGCTGCCGATGCGCTCGGTGAGGAGCTTCCAGCCCTCCCAGTCCTCCTCGGCCATGCCGTCCTCGATGGAGACGATGGGGTACTTGTTGACCAGGTTCTCCCAGTAGTCGACCATCTCGGCGCTGGTGAATTCCCTGCCCTCGCCTGCCAGCACGTACTTGCCGGTCTCTGCGTTGTAGAACTCGGTGGAGGCGGGGTCCATGGCAAAGCGGATCTGCTCGCCGGGGGTGTAACCGGCGCGCTCGCAGGCCTCGGAGATGAGCTGCAGGGGCTCCTCGTTGGTGGCCAGGTTGGGGGCGAAGCCGCCCTCGTCGCCCACACCGGTGGACAGGCCGCGCTCCTTGAGGACCTTCTTGAGGGTGTGGTAGATCTCCGCGCACCAGCGCAGGCCCTCGGTGAAGGTCTCCGCGCCGACGGGCATGATCATGAACTCCTGGATGTCGACGGTGTTGTCCGCATGTGCGCCGCCGTTGAGGATGTTCATCATCGGGGTGGGCAGCAGGTGCGCGTTCACGCCGCCGATGTAGCTGTAGAGGGTGAGCTGGGTGGACTCTGCAGCGGCCTTGGCCACGGCCAGGGAGGTGCCGAGCACGGCGTTGGCGCCCAGGTTGCCCTTGTTGGGCGTGCCGTCGAGGTCGAGCAGGGCGGCGTCGATGGCGCGCTGGTCGGTGGCCTCCATGCCGAGCAGGGCGTCGGCGATTTCCTCGTTCACGTGGTCGACGGCGCGCTGGACGCCCTTGCCCAGGTAGCGGGGCTCGTCGGGGTCACGCAGCTCGACGGCCTCGAACGCGCCGGTGGAGGCGCCGCTGGGGACGGTCGCGCGGCCGAAGGAACCGTCGTCGAGGGTGACCTCGACCTCGACGGTGGGGTTGCCGCGGGAGTCGAGGACCTCGCGCCCGTAGATATCGATGATGGTGCTCATGGGAGCTCCCTTCTCAGTGAGTGCACAGACAGCTCCCAGTGTAGCAGCGACCCCCAGACAACGCAGTCACCTGCCTGTCTAGGGGTCGCAATTCGCCCGCTATGGTCGTTGGGCCGGCAGGCGTTAGATCTTGAGGTACTTGCGCATGGCGAGCAGCGAGCCGAGCGCGCCGACCGCCACGCCCGCCACCACGAGCACGAGGTAGATCATCGTGTAGACGCCGGCGTCCACGCTCAGCGGCAGGAAGCTCACCATGGTGGCCAGCTTGGGCATGACCGTGACCCTCACGATGCTGATGCAGAGGATGGCCAGCAGCGCGCCGGCGAGCGCCTGCATGATGCCCTCCATGACGAAGGGCCCGCGGATGAAGCCGTTGCTCGCCCCCACCAGGCGCATGATCGAGATCTCCTTGCGGCGGGCGGTGATGGCCAGGCGGATGGTGTTGTTGAGGAACACCAGGCTGATGAACACCAGCAGCGCGATGACGGCAATGCAGGCGTAGCGGATGAGGTTGACCATCAGGAACAGGCGCTCGACGGTGCCCTGGCCGTACTTGATGGAGTCGGACGGGTCGTCGGGGTTGTCGCAGATGGCGACGAACGCCTCGTTGGCAAGGATGGCGTCTGCCGTCTCCTGCACGCGCTGGGTGTCCTTGAGCTCGATCACGTAGGTGCGCGGCAAGGGGTTGCCGTCGAGCTGGTCGGCGATCTCGGGGTTGCTGGCGGTCTGGGACTTGAACTCCTCGAGCACCTGGTCCTTGTCCATGAAGGTGACGCTCGAGATGTTGCCCTCGTCAGACTGCATGGAGTCCAGGAAGGCGTTGAACTCCTCGATCTGGGCGTCCTTGGCGCTGTCGGCGATATAGGCCCTGATGTTGACCTCCTCCTCGAAGCTGGAGGTGACGTTGCCGATCATGACCGAGAACATGATGGAGACGCCCACCATGAACAGGCTGAGGAACAGCGTGACGATGCCGCCGACCGTGGTACCCAGGTTGCGGCGGGCGCTGATGAGGCTCTCTTTGAGGAAGTAGAGGATCTTAGACATCGTAGCCGTACACTCCCTTCTTCTGGTCGCGGACCAGCACGCCGTTCTCCAGCGCGAGGACGCGGCGGCGCATCTGGTCGACCATCTCGCGGTCGTGCGTGGCAACCAGCACGGTGGTGCCGGTGCGGTTGATCCTTTCGAGCAGGCGCATGATGCCCAGCGAGGTCTGCGGGTCGAGGTTGCCGGTGGGCTCGTCACAGATGAGCAGCGGCGGGCGGTTGACGATGGAGCGCGCGATGGAGACGCGCTGCTGCTCGCCACCGGAGAGCTCGTCGGGGTACTTGTCCATCTTGCTCTCCAGGCCCACCAGGCGCAGGACCTCGGGGACCTGCGTGTCTACCACGTGCTTGCTCTTGCCGATGACCTCGAGCGCGAAGGCGACGTTCTCGAAGGCGGTCTTGTTGGGGAGGAGCTTGAAGTCCTGGAAGACGCAGCCCACGTTGCGGCGCAGGTAGGGGATGCGCCAGTTCTTGATGGTGCGCAGGTTCTCACCCGCGACGATGAGCTCGCCGCTGGTGGGGACCACCTCGCGGTTGAGCATGCGGATGAAGGTGGACTTGCCAGAGCCCGAATGACCCACCAGGAAGACGAACTCGCCGGCCCTGATCTGGAGGGTGAGCCCGGCGAGCGCCGGCTTGTCGGGCTGGGCGGGGTAGACCTTGGTCACGTTGCGCAGGGAGATGACCACGGGGCCGAGCTTCTGCTGCTGGCCGTCTTGGGCCGCGAGGTCTGCATAGCTGCCGGTTGCCTCGGTTGCGACGAGGTTCTCGTTGCCGGCATACGGGTTGCCCTGGATACCCTGGCCGCGCTCGGGGACGATGTTGCGGCGCTGGCCTGCGCTGCCTGCGTCTTCGCCGCGCCCAAAGCGCCCCTGTGCCGGGGCCCCGCCCTGGGTGCGGGCTTGCTGAGCGCCCTCTGGGCGGCCCGCCTGCCCCTGTTGCGGGGCAGCGCCGCGGGCTTGCTGGCGCTGCTGGCCAGTCATCCCATGGGCACCGCGCGGAGTCTTGCCGAATTTCAATGCCACGTTTAGCTCCGTTCGTTTGCGTATGTGAGGGGCGCCGCAGAAACGCTGCAAGGCGCCCCAATCAGTGGATTCTACCGCGCTTTCCTATGGCGAAAAACCCTTGCACAGGCTTGGCCACGGACTCTACACAGGCCGGACACGCGCGCTAGAGGGCGGCGATGACGGCGTCCGTGAACTCCGCGGAGCCCGCAGCGCCGGCAGCAGAGCCGCTCACGATCTTCTTGATGTCGCCGGTGAGCACCTCGCCGGCCGCGTAGACGGCCTCGATTGCGGCGCGGATGCGGCGCGCAGCCTCGTGCTCGCCGATATGGTCGAGCAGCATGCAGCCGCTGAGCAGCTCGGCCGTGGGGTTGGCGATGCCCATGCCGGCGATGTCGGGCGCGGAGCCGTGCACGGCCTCGAAGATCGCCACGTCCTCGCCGATGTTGGCGCCCGGGGCCATGCCCAAGCCGCCCACCAGGCCAGCGCACAGGTCGCTCACGATGTCGCCGTAGAGGTTGGGCAGCACCAGCACGTCGAAGGCGGCGGGGTTGGTGACCAGGTTCATGCAGGTCGCGTCCACGATCATGGTCTCGAACTCGATGCCGGGGTACTCGGCCGCCACCTCCTGAGCGGTGCGCAGGAAGAGGCCGTCCGAGTGCTTCATGATGTTGGCCTTGTGCACGGCCGTCACCTTGCGGCGCCCGTTGGCAACCGCGTAGTCGAAGGCAGCTTTCACGATGCGCTTGGAGCAGGTGACGCTGATGGGCTTGAGCGAGATGGCGCTGTCCGGGCGGATGCTGCCCAAGCCGCGCTCCTGCGCCCAGGCGATGAGCTCGGCGGCCTCGGGGGTGCCCAGGTCGGCCTCGATGCCGGCGTAGAGATCCTCCGTGTTCTCGCGGAAGATCACGATGTCGACGTCGGAGTAGCGCGCGCCCGTCCCCTTGATCGACCAGGTGGGGCGCAGGTTGGTGTAGAGGTCGAAGTGCTTGCGCAGCGCCACGTTGATGCTGCGGAAGCCCGAGCCCACCGGGGTGGTGACGGGACCCTTGATGGCGATGCCCGTCTGCGCGATGGCCTCGAGCACATGCGGGGGCAGCGGGGTGCCGTACTCCTCCATGACGCCCGCGCCGGCGTTGACGACCTGCCAGCTGATGTCGACGCCCGCCGCAGCGATCACGCGCTGCATGCAGGAGGTGATCTCCGGGCCGATGCCGTCGCCGGGGATGAGGGTGATGGTGTGCGTGCTCATGGACAGTCCTTTCAGCGCCCGGGCTGGGCGCGCGCGTTGCTCGGAGGCGGCTTACTTGCCCTTGCAGGCCTCGACGATCTGCTGGCTGCGCATGCGCAGGGTGCCGCGCGCGTTCTGGGAGTCGAACTCCATGCGCGACGCGAGCGCCTGCGCCACGCCCGAGGAAAGCGGTGACTCGGCGAAGGCGGCCAGGCTGGTGAGCATGTCGTTGAACTCGCCGTTGCCGTGGTGGCACTGGATGGCCTCGTCGATGAGGGGCCAGACGCGCTCGGCAGCCTCGGGGCCGGTGGAGCCGCTCAGGCACAGCAGGCGGAAGGCGGCCTCGCGCACGATGCCGGAGTTCTCGTCGAAGAGCGCCTCCTCGGCGGCGTCGTAGGCCTCGTCGGCGCTCAGCAGGCCGGCCTCGGCGCGCGCGCAGAGGATGTTGAGGCACTCCCAGCGCGTCTGGTTGCCGGGCATGGCCAGCGCGTCGAGCGCGGCGCCGAGCACGGGCTCGACGGCGGCGGGCTCCGCCTTGGCTGCCAGCGAGAGCGTGGCGGCCGCCTTCTGGCGCTTGGAGCGGCTGGAGCTTGTCAGCAGCTGCGCAAGCAGGCCGAGGGTCACCTCGCTCGTACGTGCAGCGCGGGCAGCGGCCTCGCGCTCCTCCGGGGTGTCGAGCTTGAGTTCGTCAGACATGCGTCAAGGTCCTTTCTCCTTGTGCGGTGGCAGTGGGGCGCCCCGGCCTCCGGGCAGGGGCGCAGTGCGGTCTAGTCGTTGGGGGCGTCCTCGAACAGGGCGATGCCGTGCCTCTTGAGCTTGGAGGTGAAGGGCTCGCGCTGGGCGATGGGCGTGTACTCGCACTGCCCGTCGAGGGACTTGTACGCCGGGCGGATGATGCGGCGCCCCGTGCTCAGCTCCTCGAAGCGGTGCGCCGTCCAGCCCGCCTGGCGCGCCACGGCGAACAGCGGGGTGAAGAGCTCCTGCGGGATGCCGAGCATCTTGTACACCAAGCCGGAGTACATGTCGATGTTGGCGCAGATGGCCTTCGAGCTGCCCTTTTCCTGTGCGAAGAGCTCGGGGGTGAGGCGCTCGATGGTCTCGATGAGCTTGAACTCGGGCTCGTGCTCCGTGCCCTCGGCCAGCTCTCGCGCGTAGCGCTTGCAGATGACGGCGCGCGGGTCGCTCAGGGTGTAGACGGCGTGGCCCATGCCGTAGATCAGGCCAGAGCCGTCGTTGGCCTCCTTGGCCAGCACCTTGCGCAGGTAGTCGGCCACCTGGCCCTCGTCGGTCCAGTCCTGCACGCTGGCCTTGAGGTCCTCCTGCATGGCGATGGCCTTGAGGTTGGCGCCGCCGTGCTTGGGCCCCTTGAGGCTGGAGATGCCGCCGGCGTAGGCGGAGTAGGCGTCCGTGCCGCTGGAGGTGAGGACACGAGTGGTGAAGGTGGAGTTGTTGCCGCCGCCGTGCTCTGCGTGGAGCATGAGCATGATGTCGAGCATCTGGGCTTCCTGCTTGGTGTAGGCCATGTCGGGGCGCAGCATCCACAGGACGGTCTCGGCCGTGGAGAGGCCGGGCTCGGGCGGGTTGATGTACATGCGGTGGCTGGACTGCTGCTTGCGGGCCAGGTAGCTCAGCACCGCCAGGCGGGGCAGGCGGCTCAGCAGCTGCACGGCCACGTCAACCTCGTGCTTGGGGGTGACGACGTCGGGCTCGGGGTCGTAGGAGTACAGCAGCAGCACGCTGCGGGCCAGCATGTTCATGGCGCTGGCGGAAGGCGAGTTCATGATCAGGTTGGCCACGAAGCCGTCCGGCAGGTTGCGCCAATCGTCGAGCTGCTCTTGGAGGGCGCGCAGGCCCAGCTCGGTGGGCAGCTCGCCGGTGACCAGCAGGAAGGTGAGCTCCTCGTAGCCAAAGCGCTGCTCTGCGGCCGCGTTGTCGACCAGGTCCTCGATGTTGTAGCCGCGCAGGGTGAGGCGGCCCTGGTCGGGCACCTTCTGGCCCTCGTCGGTGAGGTAGCCGTGGACGTTGCTGATGCTGGTGACGCCGGCGACGACGCCCGTGCCGTCTGCGTTGCGCAGTCCACGCTTGACGTTGAACTTGGAGTAGTAGTCGGCCGGGACTTCCTTGTAGGCGCCGAAGTTCTGGTACAGGGCGGAGTTGCTGGAGTCGGTCACAAGTTACCTCCTTGGGCACGAACAGCGCGAATACTGCACGAAGCGCCCGTCTTCCGGGCGCCCTTGGAAAATCATGGGGAATATGTAATGCGAATTATACGCAGGCGGCCGCAGGGGCCGGGCCAAGCTTAATTGAGCCGTAACCCAACATCGGGTGAACGGTTGCCGCGGCGCGCGCTACAGGGTCCTGCGGCTCTCGATGCTGCGGGCCAGGGTGACCTCGTCTGCGTACTCGAGCTCGCCGCCGACGGGCAGGCCGCTCGCCAGGCGCGTGACGGTGACCCCCAGGGGCTTGATGGTGCGCGCCAGGTAGCTGGCCGTGGTCTCACCCTCGACGTCGGAGTTGGTGGCCAGGAGCACCTCGGCCACCTCCTCGGCGCCCAGGCGGGCGATGAGGTCGGCGATGTGGAGGTCGTCGGGCATGACGCCCTCCATGGGGTTGATCACGCCCCCGAGCACGTGGTAGAGGCCGCGGTAGGCGCCCGTGCGCTCGATGGCGTCTATGTCACGCGGCTCGGCCACAACGCAGATGGCGCCCTGGTCGCGCTCCGGGTCCGAGCAGACCTCGCAGAGCTCCTCCTGCGCGTAGTTGTGGCAGCGCGGGCACAGGTGGATGGCCTCCTTGACCTCGATGATCGCCTCCGCCAGGCGCTGGGCAGAGGAGTCCTGCGAGGTGAGGATCCAGTGGAGGATGCGCTGGGCGGACTTGGGACCCACGCCCGGCATCCGCTCCAGCTCCTCAAGTGCATGCCTGATAGCAGCCGCTTGCTTCACGAATATGCTCCTGCAGGGCTTCGGCGGCTAGAACAGGCCGCCGAGGCCACCGGTGACGGCGGACATGCGCTGGTTGACCATGGCCTGCGCGTCTGCGATGCCCTGGTTGACGGCCGCGACGATCATGTCCTGCAGCATCTCGACGTCTTCGGGGTCGACCGCCTCGGGGTCGATGTTGATCTCCTGGAGCTGGAGGGCGCCGGTGACCTTGACGGTGACCATGCCGCCGCCTGCGGTGGCCTCGACGGTCTCCAAGGCGGTCTGGGCCTGGATCTCCTCCATCTTCTTCTGCATCTTCTTGGCCTGCTTCATCATGGCCTGGGGGCTCATTGCCATTGCTGTCTCCAATCTGCATGCCGCCCTGGCGGGCGCTGAGCGATGCGCGCTATTGTCGCACAGGCTGCGGCGCGCTTCCTAGACTTCCTCGAACTTGATACCTCCGCCAAAGACGCTCAGGGCGTCTGCGATGCTGTTGGCCGTCGCGTCGTCGGGCGGGGCGGGGGCCGCCATCTCCTGCAGTTCCTCGGGCGCGGGCACGTTCGCCGCCCCTGTTGCCGCCTCCCGCTCGCGCTGCGCCGCATAGGCCGCCGGGTCGAAGGCAGCCGGCTCGGGCGCGTAGGCGGGCTCGGGGGCGTAGTCGTCGTAGCCGTAAGGCGGCTCCTCGTAGGAGTCCGCATAGGCCGCCTGCGCCTCCAGGTAGCCCTCGTCGTAGGAGGCGGCCGGCGCCGCGGCCTCGGCGGCGCTCACGCTGCCAAAGCCCGCAGTGCTCGCCTGCGCAGCTGCGTTCACGACCTTGCAGCTGCCCGCCACGCAGTCGAAGGCGACCGGGTGGCCCAGCGCGCTGGCGAAGGCGTCCTCGATGAGCTGGCGCGTGCTTCCCTGGCTCACAAGGCGCATGGCAAAGCCGCCGGACTCCGGGAAGACCAGGTGGTAGCCGCCCGCATCCTGCTCCACGCTCACGCCCGTGAGCAGGGCGTCTGTGGACTGGTCCTCGCGCTTGACGGCGGCGTGGATGGCGGCCATCAGACGCGCGGGGCTCATGCCGGCATCGCCGGCCGAGGGCGCGGCCTGCGGCTGAGGCGCGGGGTCGAACGCAGGCTCGGGCTGCGGTTGAGGCGCCGGCTCAAAAGCAGAGCCCGCAGCGGGTGCAGCGCCGCTGCCCGCAGGGCAGGGCTCCCCGAAAGGGGTTGCCTCCCCCAGCGGCTGGGGCTCGGCATCCCAGGGCAGCGCCACGGAGGGGTCGTCCTCCCAAGGCACCTGGGGCTCGTCCTCTTCCGGCACCCACTCTTCCTCGTCCTCCTCGCCGAAGGCGGGGATGTCCGGGTGCGGCACGCCGGTGGGCCCCACGTCGCTGGGGCGGTGGTCGTCGGCCAGCTGCTCGGCGGGCGCAGCGGCCTGCGGCGCGGGTACGGCAGCGACAGGTGCGGTGCCGGTTGCGGCAAGCGCGCTCGCCACGGCCTGCGCGGCCATGGACGAGAGCAGCTCGCCGGAAAGCTGGGGAGCGGGCAGGCCCGCCTCAAGGCTCTCGATGCGCTCGGCCAGGGCCTCGAGCGTGAGCTCGCTCTCCGCGCGGCACAGGCGCACGAGCGCGATCTCGAAGCTCAGGCGCGGGTTGGTGGAGCTGCGCAGCTCCTGGACAAGGGCGCCTGCCGTGGTGAGCGCGCGGCTCAGGCGCTCCTGCCCGCCGAACGCAGCGGCCTGCTGCTGGTAGCGCGGCAGCTCCTGCACCGGGCAGGCGATGATGCCGTTGACCCCGCCCGTGAGCGCCGCGGCCAGCAGGTCGCGCAGGTGCGCGGAAAGGTCGCGCGCCGTCTGCCCGAGGTCGACGCCGGCGATCACCTGGCGGTTGAGCCACAGGAAGGCGTTGGCGGTGTCGCGCGCGGCGATGTAGCCGCCCAGCTCGAACAGCGCCGAGGCCTCCGTCTGGCCCAGCTGCCCCTGGGCAGATGCCAGGGTGATGGTGCCGGCCCCCGCGACCGCCACCTGCTCCAGGGCCGTGGTGGCGTCGCGCATGCCGCCGGCAGCCTTGGCGGCGATGAACTCCAGGGCCTCGGGCTCGGCAGAGAAGCCCTCGCCCGCGCAGATGCGCTGCAGGTAGCTGCAGATCTCCCCCACGGTGAAGCGCCTGAAGTCAAAGCGCTGGCAGCGCGACTGGATGGTCTCCGGCACCTTGTGCGGGTCTGTGGTGCACATCACGAAGACCACGTGCGCCGGCGGCTCCTCGAGCGTCTTGAGCAGCGCGTTGAACGCGGCGGGCGAGAGCATGTGGACCTCGTCGATGATGTAGACCTTGCTGCGGCCCCTGGTGGGCGCGAACTGCACGCGCGAGATGATCTCCTCGCGGACATTTTCCACGCCGGTGCGGCTGGCCGCATCCAGCTCGTAGACGTCCGGGTGCGTGCCCTCTGCGATCTCGCGGCACTGGGGGCAGGTGCCGTCGGGCTGGGCGGTGGGGCCGCTCTCGCAGAGCAGCGCCTTGGCCAGCAGGCGGGCGCTGGTGGTCTTGCCCGTACCCCTGGGCCCGCAGAAGAGGTAGGCGTGGGCGACGTCGCCGCTGGCAACGGCATTTGCCAGGGTGTTGACCACGTGCTCCTGGCCCACGACGTCTGCAAAGGTGTTGGGACGGTACTTGCGGTAGAGAGAGATCGCCATTGACGCTCCTTGGTACGGGTGGGGCGGTGCCCCTCGATGCTGCGTCCGATGATACCCGCAAGGCGGCACATCCCGCCGCTCTTTTGCAGCGTGTTCCCCGCGGAGCCCCTGCCCCAGTGGTAACGGACTTGCAAATTATTTATGTGGATACCCCACCTCCCCTGCATGATGCGGCATAGTGGGACAGCGCAATCCCCCCCCACATGAGAGGAACACATGGAGTTCGTCCACTTCATCATCGCTCTGCTGCAAGACCCCCGCACCTTCATCGCCCAGTGGATCGTCCAGCTGGGGCCCGTGTGGGTGTACTCCCCGCTCTTCCTCATCGTCTTCATCGAGACGGGCCTGGTGGTGACGCCCTTCCTGCCGGGCGACTCCCTGCTCTTCTGCATGGGCATCTTCTGCGCAGACGGGGGCGGGCTCAACCTGGGCGTGGCTATCACGCTCATGTGCATCGCCGCCATCCTGGGCAACACCTCGAACTACTGGATCGGCCGCAAGGCCGGCGAGGCCATCATCCGCAGCGGCAAGGTCAAGGCCCTCACGCCGGAGCGCCTGGAGAAGACCCAGGCCATGCTGGACAAGTACGGCAACTTCGCCGTCTTCCTCACGCGCTTCTTCCCCATCATCCGCACCTTCGCACCGTTCCTCGCAGGCATGGGCGGCATGCACTTCGCGCGCTTCACGCTCTTCAACGTGCTCGGCGGCGTGTGCTGGGTCTGCCTGTTCACCCTGCTGGGCTACTTCTTCGGCAACGTGCCGTTCGTGGTGGAGCACTTCGAGCTGGTCATCGTGGGCATCGTGGTCATCAGCCTGCTGCCTACCCTCATCGGCGTAGCCAAGGCCGCCCTCTCCAAGCGCAAGGCCTAGAGCAGAAATGGGACAGTGGGGACTGTCCCCACTGTCCCATTTAACGCAAAAAGAGTGCGCCGTATGGGAGTGGGCACCCACCAGAGGCCCCTTATGGCTGCTACGTCCCCGTCCTGACCAGGTTCGAGGTGTGATGCCGCCCAGTCCCATACGGCGCACTCGCATGCACCGCGTTGCGCTTGCGCGCTGCCGGCCTACTCCCCACCCACTGTGGGCTCGGCCTGCGTGTCTGCAGACACTTTATCGAAAACCGTCGTCTTTGTCTCTCCGTTGCCGGCGTCCTCGGCGAGCGTGAGGGTCTGCTTGTCCTCGCTGAACTCGTAAGTGCTCGAGCCGCTCATGCCGTCGACGCTGTAGCTGATGACCTTCTCCTTGGTGTCGAGCGAGTAGTCGTAGGTGATGCCGGTGGCGAGCTTCCACTGCTCGCCCGTGAACACGACCGTCACCGTCGGGTCGGAGCCCTCGACGCTCCAAACACCCTCGAGGTCCTTGGCGTCCGTGCTGCCGGAGCAGCCGGCAGCGCCCAGCAGGCAGACGCTCAGAGCCAGTGCAGATGCGCTTGCCGCGATAGCCTTGAGTTTCATGTGCGCCTCCTTCGTGCTCGCAGGGCCCTGTGCCCAGCTTGGATTCTAGTCGTCGTCCTCGTCGTCGTCGTCAAAGTTCAAGAAGCCGTCAGACTCGCCCGGGCGCTTCTTGCGGTCTGGGAAGAGGATGCGGGTCTTGCGCTCGGCGACGACCGCCACGATGAAGAAGATGAGCAGGCCCACGCCCAGGACGATCATCACGCCGCCTGTGAGGCCGAACTTGTCGAAGAGCCCGTTGAGGATGGTGCCCTCCTGCAAGCTGTTGAGGAAATCCCACATGTGTGTTCCTTTGCATGGTGCAGGGCGCGGAAAAACTGCCCGGTCTGGTACGCCTATATCTCGTGAATGGTACCGCAAACCGAGCCTGCCCAGGCCAGGCATCCTGCGAGCGCTATACTTCCTGACTTCCGACTTACAAATGCAAAAATGGTGCTAAGGGCCCGCCTTGCGCGGG
>JBJEHN010000092.1:0-4214 GCA_051876105.1 Coriobacteriales bacterium
AGGGCGTGCTGGGGACTTTCACCCGTTAGAAACGCGCCATGCCTGGCGCACAGAGAAAGCCGCTCGCCAGCACCTTGGTGCAGGCGACCGCCGCAGCGCAGCGCGCGCTGCCCAGGTAGAGGGCCACGAGCACAGCGGCGTTGGCCAGCCCCAGCTTGATGCCGGGCACGGCCACCGGCAGCGGGATCATGGTCTCCAGGTAGCTCAGCACCAGGGCGAGCGCGCTCAGCAGCGCGACCTGCGCGATGTGTTGCACACGCCGGCGCGCGGCGCGGGAATGCGGCGAACCCACTGCGCCTACCTCGAGCTGACGTCGAGCTGGGCGGCTGCGTCCTCTGCCTGAGCGCTGCTGGCCGCGGCGGGGTCATCGACGACCTCGATCCACAGCTTGTGCGGCAGGCACACCAGCTGCTGGCTCGATGAGCTGATGGCGCCCTGCTGCACGCAGTCGTGGTTGGGGCAGTCGGCCTCGCTCACGCGCACGCTGCCGTCCTGCACCACAACGACGTTGGTGCCGAGCGATGTGGTGATGGTGTGCGTGCCGTCCTGCGAGAGCGCGAGCACCGTCTGCCCGCCTTCGCCGTCGTGCACCACCGCGTAGCCGCCGCGCTGCCCCTGCGCCAGCTGCCACAGCCCCAGCGCGGCAGCCACCAGCACGATACCTGCGGCGATGATCAGGTCGCGCCTCAAGGTGGCGCGCTTCTTCTCAACAGGCGTCATGCGCTACTCCCCCTCTCCCAACAGCTCGAAGGCCCGGCCGCTCGACTGCGTCACCAGGCCGCTCTCCTCCACCACCAGGCCCTCGACGCCCTCAAGGCTCTCCAGCAGCTGCAGCGCCTTCTCCTTGCCCAGCAGGAACATCGTGGTCGCGCAGGCGTCGCCCTCAAGCGAGCTCGCGCTCAGCACGGAGCACGCCAGCACGTCCGTCTTGGCGGGGTAGCCCGTCTGCGGGTTGAGGATGTGGTAGTAGTCCACGCCGTCCTGCACGAAATGCCGCTCGTAGAGGCCGGAGGTCACCACCGAAGAGCTGCGGCACGCTGCCTTGGCGATGACCGAGCTGCCGGCTGCGTTCGGGTCCTCCACGCCCACGTTCCACGCGCTGCCGTCGGGCTTGGAGCCGAGCACGTAGACGTTGCCGCCCAGGTTGAGGCAGGCGCTCTGGCAGCCCTCCCCCTCCAGCAGCGCGGCCAGGTCGTCGGCGATGTAGCCCTTGGCCGTGCCGCCCAGGTCGATGCGCGCCAGCGGGTCGTCGAGCCACACGCGCGTGCCGTCCACGTGCACGGCTTGGTAGCCCACGTGCTCAACGGCCTGCTCGAGCAGCTCGTCAGCCGGCTTGACGCCCTCCGTGAAGTCCCAGAGCTCGCTCACCGCGCCGATGGTGATGTCGAACACGCCGCCCGAGCGCCGGCAGTACTCCAGCGAGCGCGCAATGAGGTCCGCGGTCTCCGCCGCCACCTCCACGGGCTGGCCGCCTGCGTTGTTGATGTTCCAGACGTCGCTGCCCTGCCGCGTGCGCGAGAAGCGCTCCTCGAAGTAGGTGCAGCGCTCCACCAGGCGCTCCATGAGCTCGGGCGAGCAATAGGCTTTGAGCACGACCTGCGTGTCGAAGAGGAAGAGCGTGGCCGTCTGCGGGTCTTGCTGCAGGTAGTCCGCTTGGGCCTGCGCAGCCGTGCTGGCGCCCCCACCCTGCGCGGGGGCGCACCCTGCCAGGCCGAGCGCAGACAGGGCGGCGGTGCCAACGGCAAGGCGGATGAACTCGCGTCTATCGAGATGTGCGTGCTTCATACGTGAAAACCAACCATTTAAAACGAACGGACGAGCCCGCAGGCCCACATGACGGCGAGCAGCACGGCAGCCTTGGCGAGCACCAGCGCGGGCTCGGAGCCCTTGAGGCGGGGCTTGGGCCGCAGGGTGCGGGAGCCGGTGCCCTCGGGCGCGGGGTCGCCTGCTTGCGCCGCAGCGGGCTCCAGCCCCAGCACGCCCACGTTTGCAAGGGGACAGGCCCCGGCGCATTTTCCGCAGGCGATGCACTCGCCACTGCAGCCCGCATCTGCATCCGGGTAGATCCCCATAGGGCAGCCGTGCAGGCAGCGGTTGCAGGGCCGCAAGCCACAGCGCCCCCTCACGCGCTTGAACTGCGAGAACGGCAGCACGGGCATCAGCGCGAACACCGCGCCCATGGGGCACAGGTAGCGGCAGAAGCTGCGCTCGAAGAGCCCCTGCAGCACGAAGATGCAGGCGAGCAGCCCCAGGCCCAGCGCGTCGAGCCCGCTGAAGGTGCCGCCTGCTATCAGGCCGAAGGCGGTCCACGGGCTGTGTCCGCTCACAGCGCCCCAGGCGCCTCCCAAGCACAGCAGCGCGATCGCCCCCAGCAGCACGAACTTCAGCATGCGCAGGGCGGCTTGAAGCCAGCCGGGCGCTGCGTTGAGGGCGGGCACGCGCAGCGCCTTGCGCAGCGGCGCGAACAGCCAGAAGAGCGCGTCCCCCACCGTGCCGAAGGCGCAGGCGTAGCCGCAGAAGAAGCGCCCGGCAACAACGGTGTAGGCCAGCAGCGCCAGGAGGGTCAGCAAGAACGAGCTGAGCTCGACAACTTGCAGGCTGCCGACCTGGCCGAGGAGGTACTTCACGCCGTTGAACGCGCTGCTGAAGGCGCCCGGAGCGAGCACCAGGAACAGCAGCTGCAGCACGGCGCGCAAGACGGCGCTGCGGCACTGCGCACGTGCCCTGAGCTGCGCCTTCGTGGGCGCTGCCTTCCCTTCGCGCGCCATCATGCCCCCTCCCCTTCGAGCGCAGGGGCGGAGAGCAGGGCGGTCCTGGTCGCGTTGATGATGCCCGCGGAGCTGTAGGTGGCAGACGAGACGACGTCGACCTCCGTGGTCTGCTCCTGCGGGATGGTCTGCAGCAGCACCTTGGCCATGTCCCACCAGGCCTCGTCCTCGTGCGCGTGGTCTGTGCAGACCAGCTGCTCGATGTAGCCGTTCTCCACGGTCACCTCCACGGTGACCTGCCCGCCGTAGCCCTGGGCAGAGCCCTCGTACACGCCGTCTGCAACCGCGTAGGGCCCGCGGCTTGCCCGGCGCTGGGCCTCGGCGATCTGCTGGCGCACGGCGTCATCGGCTGCCTGGGCAGCGTTGACCCAGGAGTTGAAGGCGAACACCAGCGCCGCTGCCGCCACCAGGCACAGCGCCTTGCTGCCGAACATGAGGATCCGCGCCGACCTAGAGCTCATCGGGCGCCTCCTCGGTCTTGAGGTCCTCTGCAGGCGCGGGGGCGGCGGCAGGGGTAGTGGGGTCCTGGCCTTCATGTGCTGGCGAACCTGCACCCTCCGTAGGGGCTTGTGCACCCTCGGCAGGCTCACCGGCATCCTCTCCCGCGGTCGCGTCTGAACTGCCGTCCCCATCGCCCTCCGCCTCTTCTGGCGCTTTGGCCAGCTCGAGCGCGGCGGCAAAGGCCTCGACGATCGAGCGCGAGCTCCAGGTGGCGCCACTGATGGTGTCGATGCCCTCAACGGCAGCGCCCGCGCTCAGCTTGGCGTTGATCTGCTGCACCACGCCGGGGTGGTTGCCGGAGATGCCGTAGCCGTTGATTGCGCGGTTGAGGTAGTAGAGGTTCTCCGCCGCGTCGTATTTGTAGGCGGGGTCCACCAGGCCTTGCGCATCGCCGAAGACCTCGCCCAGCTCAACCACCCTGCCGCCATCCACAGTGATGCTCACCCCGATGTAATAGGGGCTGTAGGCGCCTGGGTCGTCCTCATCCTGGCAAAACGCGTACGCAGTGTACGTGCCGTCGACGAAGGAGGCTCCCATGTCCAGGCCCGGCAGCTCGCTGGCATCGGGCTCGGCGAGGGCCGCCGGCGCGATGCTCGGCTCCTCCGCGCTCACCTGCACTCCAGCCGCTGCAGCGGACTTTGCCAGAGCGTCAGCATACGCGCGCGCAATGGAGACGGAGGTGTAGGTGGCCCCGCTCACCGCATCGAGCCCGTCGAGGCCCGCTCCCGCAGCAGCGCGGCTCATGATCTGCCCGGGCACGCCCGGGTAGTAGCTGCCGCCCTTGCTGCGCCCCTCCACGGCGTAGGCGATGTAGGGGTCGTTTTCTGCCAGGTAGGGTCCCAGCTTGGGACTGCCCGCGTTACCCGTGGAGGAGCCGTGGATGTTGGAGATGCCCGTAACCTTGCCATCCTCCACGCTCACCGTGAGCGCCAGGTAGTAGTCGAA
>JBJEHN010000093.1:0-4154 GCA_051876105.1 Coriobacteriales bacterium
TGGCTCCACCCGAGATTTCTCCACGCGCTCGCTTTCGCTCGCTTGGTCGAAATGACGGCAGAGGGGCACCTTTGCTTGCGGTTATTCTTTGTTGGCTTTGAGGGTGAGGCGCTTGGCTTTGGCGGAGTAGGTCCAGTACTTGGAGCTCAGCTTGGGGCAGCTGCTGGAGCTGATGGCGCCCACCTTGCTCGCCTTGCCCACCAGGCTGGCGGCCGTCACGCCCACCTCGCCGAACGCCTTGCCGGCCTTGCTGTAGTAGACGTTGCTGATGGTGCGCTTGCCCACCACCTCGTACCAGCCCACGAGCTGCCCGGAGTACTTGGCCGCGTTCTTCTTGGCCGTGACCGCGCCGGTGGAGTAGCAGCAGGTGACCGTGCCGACGCCGGCATCGCCCACCAGGCCGCCGGCGTGCTTGCCGCCGCTGAGCGTGACCGCGCCGGTGTTGTAGCAGTTGGCCATGCGCGTGGTGAGCTCGCCGGCCAGGCCGCCCACATGCACCTCGCCGCCGCCGGTGACGGTGACCTTGCCGGTGTTGAACGACTGCGTCATGGTGCCGGCGGAAAACACCACGCCGCCCACGCCTTCGCCGCACTGCTTGCCGCTGTAGGTGACGGCGCCCTTGTTGAAGCACTTGCTCGCGGTCTCTACGCGCAGGGCCACGCCGCCTGCCACGTTGTTTTCGAAGACCTCGGGCACGGTGGAGGTCACCTTGATCGCGCCGGTGTTGCCGCAGGAGGTGAGGTTCAGCGCGTCTGCGCACACGCCGCCCACGCTCAGGGTCTCGAGCTCGCTGCCGCCCTTGGGGGGCTTGGCGCTCACCGTGATGCCCGCGGCGTTCGTGCAGGCGCTTAGGCTGGTGCCGCTGGTGGTGCCGTTGGCCACGCCGCAGACCTCAAGCGAGTACCCGGTGGCCGTGACCTTGACGGAGCCCGCGCTGCTGCAGCCCTTGATGGCGTAGCCCGTGCCGCCGTTGGCCGCGCCGCCCTGGCCCACCACGCCGCCGTAGCGCAGTGTGCCCTCGCCCGCGGTGCTGAGCGTGGCGGTGGCTTTGAGGTTGCTGCTGCAGTTGGCGAGCGTGCCGTACGAGACGCCCGCCACGCCGCCTGCCACGATGTAGGAGGCACCGGTGCTCTGGAGCTGGATGCTGCCGCTCACGCTCACGCCGGAGATGCTGCAGCTGCCGGAGCCCTCTGCCAGCAGCGCCGCGAGCTGGTAGCCGCGGTCGTCGCCGGTGCTCAGCTTGGCGCTGAAGTTCTTGAACGTGAGGTTCTTGAAGGTGGCGCCTTCTGCGCGGCCGAAGAGGGCGAGCCACACATCGCCGGTAGCAGGAGCGTTTGCGCTGCTCAGGGCGAAGTTGCTGATGGTCTTGCCGTTGCCGTCGAAGGTGCCGGTGAAGCGCCCGGCGTAGTTGGCGCAGACGGTGGTGGAGCTGCCCTTGAAGTCGATGTTGTTGGCGAGGTAGTAGGAGCCGCTGGGATCGGCGCTGATCTTGGCAAAGTCCGCCACGGTCTTGATGGGCGTGCCCTGTGGTGCTGCGAGCGCCTGGGGTGCGAAGACGGCCGAGCCTGCTGCTGCGAACAGGGCCGCCGCGGCAAGCGCGCCTGCAAAGCGCGCGCGTGAGCTGGCAAGAAGCATGTTCCTCTCCTTCCTCCGGTGGATGCAGGGCCGCCGCGCCGGGTGCTTGGGGCACGACCTGCGTGCGGCCTGCTGCAGCCAACGGTACCCGCAGCGCAGCCCCCGCGCCCGCCGCGCGAACATAATGCCGCATTCCCGGCGCAGAAAGCGCCGCGCGTTATCCGGCCCCCTCACGTCTGAGCGCAGCGAGCACAGCCGCCCCCCTCCACGTCATCCTGAGCGCAGCGAGCGTTAGCGAGCGGAGTCGAAGGATCTCGAGTGGAGATGCGAGACCGTGACCCGGGTACAGCGGTCTTGCGGCTCCACTCGAGATCCTTCGACTGCGGCGCTTCGCGCCTCCGCTCAGGATGACGGGAGGGGGCGCCGGAGGTGCGGGGGTGGGGGAGAAGGGTTATCATGATGCGTCTAGGTCCTTGCGTGCTGCGCTTCTTATGCGCGGCGCACAAGGCGTTCGCGCTCGCCGCGGCATGGCCGGTGAGCTGGGCTTTTCTAGCGTTGGAGGAGAGATGACGGGCACCGGGGCTGCGGGGCACAAGAGGGAGCGGGCGCTGTTCGTGCTGGCGCTTGTGCTTCTGGTGGCGTGGTGCGTGGTGATCGCGGTGTTCTCGGCGGACACGGGCGACGAGTCACAGAGCCTGAGCGACGGCGTCATCGCCAAGGTCGTCGCCTTCTTGCAGCCGGGCTTTGCTCAGCTCTCGCTGGCCCAGCAGGAAGAGATCATCGCGGCGTGGAGCTTCCCCATCCGCAAACTCGCGCACTTCAGCGAGTACTTTGTGCTGTGCGGGCTGGCTCTGCATGCGCTGCTGCGCGCCAAGGCGGCCTTCAGCGGGTTGAGCAGGCTGAGTGTGCCGGTGCTGTGTGTGATTGCGGTGGCGTTCTGCGCGCTCTACGCGTGCGGCGACGAGTTCCACCAGCTCTTCGTGGCCGGGCGCTCCGGCAGGCTCTTCGACGTGGGCGTCGACAGCTCCGGCGCCGCCGTGTGTGCCATCCTCTTTGCAGCGATCAACGCCGCCCGCCACCGCCGCGCCTAACCCGCAGCAGACTGGGACGGTGGGGACGTAGCCTACTGTCCCATTTTTTGCAATACAAGATGCATCTAGCGGGTGACTCCCTTCTTAAAAATGGGACAGTAGGCTACGTCCCCACCGTCGAGTACCTCAAAGACAAGCGGCTCTTCAAGATGGGGCTTGCCGTCAGCAGGGGAGAAGACAGCACCACGCTGGCAGGGGGCACCTTCACCGTCCATGCCCTCAACGTTGCCAACGCTGTCGACGCAAACGGCAGCGATGTGAGCGGGCAGGTGTGACGGTTGAGCCGAGAGAGGGGTCACCTTGGGCAGCAGGGCTGAGGCGTTTCTTGCCTCACTGGCCGAAAAAGGCCGGTTGGGGGTGTTTTGCGGCCGAAAACTGCCGTTAAAGGGTGTTCATATAAAGTACCAACACCCACAGACGCATGTTTCGGGCCAGGAAACACCCACAAACGCACATTCTTGGCCAGCAGCACGCGGCTGCAGCGGCGGCGGGCGGCGCGGGATGGTATTGTGTCCTTGCAGTGTCCCTGCATGCACGGGCGAGAAGGGGCTCTCCGGGCGCGCACAACAACGTTAATCCGCCGCGGCGAGGGAGGGCGCAGCGCGATGGACTACAACCTGAACGACTTGAGCTTTGTGGAGCGCATGCTCGCCGAGCTGCCTTCGTGCATCTACTTCAAAGACCGCGACTGCCGCTACGTCTTCTCTACCAAGTACTGGAACCACCTCGAGTGCGATGAGGAAGGCTGGACCATCCGCGGCAAAACGGACCTCGACATCCGCAAGGACAAGGAAAACGCGCGTGTGGCCATGGAGCAGGACCGCAAGGTCATCGAGACGGGCGTTGGCGTAACCTACACCATCAAGGAAAACGTCACCGGCGTGGCGGAGTACCTTGAGATCATCAAGCGCCCCGTGCACGACGAAAACGGCGAGATCATCGGCATCGTGGGGCTGGTCAACGACGTCACAGAGCGCGAGGAGCTGCGCATGCGCTGGGAACACAGCGCGCGCAAGGACGCGCTCACCGGCCTCTACAACCGCAGCTACCTGGACGAGGTCAAGGACAGCTTCAGGCACTGGCAGTACCCCATGGCCGTGGTGATGGCGGACTGCGACAACCTCAAGCGCATCAACGACACGCTGGGCCATGCGGCGGGCGATGACTTCATCCGCTCGGTGGCCATGGCGCTGAAGAGCGCCATGCCGGGCGACGCGCTGCTGTTCCGCGTGGGCGGCGACGAGTTCATCATCCTCATCCCCTGCAGCGACGAGCAGGAGGCGCGCGGCTACGTGCGCGACGCCCGCGCGCTGCTGGAGCAGATGAGCGTGGGTACGGAGCCGCTGAGCGTCTCGGTCGGCCTGAGCATGATCGCCAGCAAGTACGAGCCCATCGAGCGCGCTACCGAACGCGCCGACCGCGAGATGTACGAGGAAAAGCGCCGCCACCACATCCCCAAGGAGTAGCCCTCGCAGCGGCTGTTGCCTC
>JBJEHN010000094.1:0-4120 GCA_051876105.1 Coriobacteriales bacterium
TCAGGGGGGTAGCTAGTAGAGCAAGTCATCTACCAACTGCAAGGGGGGATTTTTGAATATAGTTTATCGGTTGTAGTGTAGTTTCTCGGCTTATCCGAGCTAGAAACTCCCCAATCGGTAGACTTACTATCATTGTCGTTTAACATAACTTGCTCAGCTGCTGTGAAGTAATCGGTGCTCTGAGCGATTGTTTGCAGCGCTTTTCGAAGGTCGCTTGCCCCATAGTGATTGGGGGCCACTGTTTCGCCAGGCTCTTCTTCGTAATAGTTGCATCCCCACTCATCAGAGTACTCGATTGCCCCAATCGTGCCATCGCTTGCTCTCAAGCGGTAGGGCTGATTTCTGAGGATTGGGCTTGTTGCGAAGATGATGGCGTTGTCCCCAGAGAGAAAAGGGTCGCTTCCCAGGACGAACCACTCCTGCGGCTTGCCCTGGTCGTTCTTGCCAAAGAGAAGCTTGCCGGCGTTGGTCGTTGTTAATCTGGAGAACTCCGTCATCAGCTGATCCTTCGAGGCGAAGGCGGTGATGCTCGGGGTGTTGTCTACGACTTCGCTCGGCGCGTCTCCTGCCGCGTCCTCATTCGCCATGGCGAACGGCACTGCCGGTACAAGGAGCAGCGCCATGCTGATTGAGACCAGTATGCTCAGGATTCGCTTTCTCATCGTTCCTTCCTTCCTGCCGAGGCCCCGCTGGGGGCGGCCGGGACATCGCTAACACCGTTCGCGCCGGCGGCCTGCGCAGCTCGCTTGCCGCCTGCCGCACGCCTGCCGCTCACTGCACGTGCACGGTGACCTTGACGGTCTTGTAGGCCTTCCCGCAGGTCACCTTGACCTTCGCGGTGTAGGTCTTGCCCTTCTTCATCCCCTTCTTGGCGGTCACCTTGCCGGCCTTCGTCACGGAGATGTACTTGCTGCCCTTGGTCTTGGCGAAGGTAACCTTGGTGCCCGCCGAGCTTGACGTCGTCTTGAAGTAGATGACCTTCTTCTTGCCGGCCTTGACGCTGAAGGACTTGTTCTTCACCTTGGCGACTGCCTTGGCGTCAGCCTCAGCCTTCTTCGCGGCGGCCTCGGCTGCAGCCCTCTCGGCCTCCTCGATCAGCTCGGTTCCGCGGGCGACGACCTCCTCGGCGTTGGCGACGAGCGCCTCGTCCACGAGGGAGCGCTGCCCCGCGTCGAGCTTGGAGAGCGCGTCGAGCGCGGCCTGAGCCTGCTCGACGGCGGCCTCGGCACCATCGAGCTTCAGCTCGCCGGCCACCGGCAGCGCGGTCAGCGCGTCGACGGCGGCTTGGGTCTCATCCTCCACGTACACCACAGCGTAGGCCGAGAAGTGCGGGGCCGTGAAGCTCAGCATCCCAGCAGCCCAGGCAGCAGCGTAGCGCTCAAGCTGCCCGTCCTCACCCACGTAGAGCACGACGTAGCGTGCCGGGTCGTGGCCTGCCACAGGCTCGAAGGCCACGGACACGCTCACGGTACCGCCGCCGAAGTCGTGGATCTCGGCGCCGCCGCTCTTCACTTCAGCCTCGAAGTAGAGCTCGACGACCTCGTAGCCGGAGAGCGCCTGCTTCTGCGCGCCGTTGAGGGAGTCGCCCTTCGCCTCCTTGACGCCGATCGTGACGCTGCCGCCCTCGGCCTGTCCGGCGATGGCCGCCAGCGCCTCCGCGTCGACCACGACGGCCGCGCCGCCCAGGTTCACCGTAACGCTCTCCACAGCGTTGCCCTCATCCCCCACCACAGCGAGCAGGTTCTCCACCGTGGACTTGGAGAGCTGCGCCTGCGTCACGCCCTGCGGCATGCCGGAGAGGTCGATGGTGACGGTAGAGACCGCCTCGCTGCCCTCGCCGCCGGCAACCGCGCCCTCGAGCGCCTTGACGCTGATCTCGCCAACGACAGCAGTCGTGCCGCTGACGGTAGCCTTCACCGCGACACTGCCCTCGCCTGTAACGGGCACGGTGTAGCTGGGCAGGGGCGGGATGTACTGCGTGACGGCGACTGCACAGCTGTCGCTTGCCTCGTTGTTGTTGCCATCTCCGCTATAAGACGCGGTGAAGGTGTAGTCCTTCGTGGTGTTGGGTAGGCTTGCCGTGAAGGTGCCGTCGCCATTGGGAGTGACCGTGACATTTGCGTCGCTGCAGCTCACGCTGGTTTGAGCACCGAGTGGCAGCTGCGAGTTGTCAACCGTGAGGGTGACGCTCCCGCCACCGCTCAGCTTGTCCTTGGACGCGGTGATCGCCACGCTCGGCGAAGCCTTGGCGATGGTGAATGTGAACTCCAGGTCAGCGGAAGTACCGTCAGTCCATTCAGTGTTGGCCTTGTCCGCAAGCGCGACCGTCACGGTCTGCGTTCCTGCCTCGGTGCGCGTGCTGTTCGCGACGGCGTAGTCGTCTGTGCCAGCAACGCCGTATGTCTGCGGAAGCCCGTTGTAGGTGAACACCGCGGGATCAGCCGCTGGCTTCTTTATTTGCTTGCGAGCGATGGTGACGGTCACGTGGCTCTCTTGGCTGTCTTCGTGGTTGGCATCGCCCTTGACGTAGTAATAGACGGTGTAGGTTCCCGCCCTTGTGGCTTTCGGCACGGACGCATCAAACGTGCCGTCTGCACCGAGCTTGTACTGCATGGTGCCGCCTGTTGCGGTGCCTGCGCTGACGAGCTCCTGCTCGGAGCCGTTGTAGGTCAGCTGCTTGGCGGCTGGGAGAGTCGTTGAGGGGGCCGCCTTGGCGATTGTGAAGCTCTTCTCCTCAGAGAGGCTGGTGTAGTTGTTTGTCTCCGCTACGGTGAAGCGGGCCTTGTAGCTGCCGGCGCTGGTAGGCGCGGTTTGGCTGTAGGTTGTGCCGTCGGATGTGTACTCCACCACCACAGCGCCGAACTTGGCGGCGCTGACGGGAGCTGCCGCCGTTTCGCCGTACGTCCAGCCGGTGATGGAGGGCGTGGTGATCCAGGAGTTGGGCGCCTGGGTGATTTCAGCCTGCACAGACTGCTCGCTCGAATCCTGGTGGTTGAAGTCGCCTAAAACCCTGTAATAGACGGTGTATGTGCCGGCGGCTGTGGCAGTGGGAATCGCCTCTAGCCAATTACCGTCCGTACCGACGCGGTACTGCATGGCGCCGCCTGTTGCGGTGCCTGCGGCGACGAGCGCTTGCTCAGAGCCAGTGTAGGTCGGCTTCAGCGCTGCTGGCGCTGTTGCTACGGCGGAGCTTGCTTTGCCGATTGCTGCCGTTAGCGCCAGCTCGGAGGATATGACCTGGCCGCTACCGTTCACGGCTCGGTAATAGACGGTGTAGGTGCCGGCGTTGGTGGCCCTGGGCAGCCCTTTGTCCCATATCGTCTTGTCAAGGCTGTACTGAATGTAGTCGCTGCTTGTCGTAGCCAGAGCCTGCTCGGTGCCGTTGTACACTAAGTTGCTCGCGGCCTGCGGCTTGTTGACTACTTGCCCGCTGTCGCTGTTGCTGATGTTGCTTGTGGGGCTTGTTCCGAAATCCACGAAGAGGTCGCTGTTGGAGATAGAGCCGCTGTTGACGACGGTGCCCTCGTTGACGACGGTGCCCGCATTGCTCAGCGTGCCGTTCTCCGCGATGGCCAGCGTCGTGTCCTCGGCGATGGTGAGCGCGCTGCCCGAGGGGACGGTCAGGCTCGTGGCACTCGCAGCAGCCGTGCCTGCCGCACCCGGGAAGGTGAGGTCAGAGTTCAGAATAGGGCTGCCATAGACCGAGCCGCTATCCCCCTCGAAGATCACACCACTCCAGTTGGTCTTGTTGCTCTTGTCGGCGATCGAGCTGGCGAATATCACCGCGTTGCCGCTGTCGCCCGTGCTGAAGCTGCCGGCATCCTGCGCGCCGTTGCTGCCGCCGATGCCCGCGCTGCCGGTGCTTGTGGCTGTAACGATGCCGCCGGTGATGGTGACGGTGCCGCCGTCGCCGCAGGAGTCGCCTTCGCTGCTGCCGCCGATGCCCGCACTTTTGCTGGCATATGTCGTAGTGCCGCTGGTGGCGGTGACGGTGCCGCCGGTGATGGTGACGACGCCGCCGTCTCCTCCATACCGACCACCGCCGATACCTGCGCCTACGACGCTGCTAGACAATATGTTCATCAAGGCGTCAGTGAAACCGGGAAGCCCCGTCGCTTGA
>JBJEHN010000095.1:0-3976 GCA_051876105.1 Coriobacteriales bacterium
TGCGTTGTTCATTCAGCGCCTGACCGCACTACCACTTTTCGGACAGTCTCCCCCGAGCTTTTCTGAGCTTGTTGTCATCGTAGAACCGCGCCTTGTTCTGGAACATGGAGATGTCGGCGGTGTGGATCATCGCGTCCATGTCCATGTCGTCCTCGCGCCAGTCGCTACCCACCGAGCAACTCAGGCCCCGCTGGGCGAACAGCCCGCGCACCTGCTCGACCATGGCGTCGAGCTCCTGCTTCGAGACGTCCTCGCAGATGGCGACGAACTCGTCTCCGCCGGTGCGGAACACGCGGTCCTCGCCGAAGACCTCTATGATCGCGCCGGCCACGTTGGCGAGCATCACGTCGCCTTGGTCGTGGCCGTGGTCGCGGTTGTACTCGTGCAGGCCGTTGACGTCGAAGTACGCCGCCCCCACGCAGCTCAGCACGTTGCTGTTGAACGCGGAGAGGTACCCCAGGTAGCTGTCGCGGCTGAGGGCGCCGGTGCCCCTGTCGCGGCGGTTCATGGTGGCGAGCTTGGCGTTCACATCCAGGAGTATGTGGACGATGTTCTCGATCGAGGCGGCGCTGTTCACCTCGACCCCCTGCTCGAAGCCGCGCTGCAAGATGCGGCGGTACTCCTCGACGGGGTCGTGCGGGCCGCTCGCGCGCAGCTCCTTGGTGTACATGTCCTCGAAGCGCGGCGCCACCTCCTTGAAGAGCTCCAGCATGACGGGGCTGAAGGTGCCGCACTCCCCCGCCACGATCATGTCGATGGCGACGCTGGGGCTGATGGCCTGCTTGTAGGGCCTGTCGGAGGTGAGGGCGTCATAGACGTCTGCCAACGCGGTGATCTGGGCGGAGACGGGAATCGTGCTGCCGCTCAGGCCGTCTGGGTAACCGGTGCCGTCCCAGCGCTCGTGGTGGCTGGCAACGACCTCCAGCGCAAAGCGGGCGAAGCTGTCCGAGCGGTCGCTCAGGGAGGTCGAGATGAGCTGGTAGCCGCAGAGCGTGTGGGTCTTCATGACGGCCATCTCGTCCGGCGTGAGCATGCCCGGCTTGAAGAGGATGCTGTCTGGGATGGCGATCTTGCCGATGTCGTGCAGGGCGGCGGCGCGGCCCAGCGGCGCAACGTCCGCCTGCGTCAACCCGAAGGAGGGGTGCTTGTCCACCAGCTCTTGGGCCAGCGCGGTGGCAAAGCCCTGGACACGCTCCACATGACCCGCGGTGTCGCAGTCGCGATACTCCATGATGTTGGTGAGGATGGCGCCCAGCTGCTCGTTGGTGCGGGCGAGCTGCACGGACTGCATGTGCAGCTCTTCGTTCTTGGCGATGATGTCCGCCGCCTGCTCGTGCACCTTGCGCTGCAGGCTCTTGCGCGTGGAGTAGAGCTCCACGGCGTTGGAGACGCGGCGCTTGAGGATGCCCGGCGAGATGGGCTTGGGCAGGAACTCGGCGGCGCCGAGGTCGAGGCACTTGGTCCAGGCCTCGGGCTCGTTGTCCGCGGTCACCACGAGCACAGGCGGCTGGTCCTTCTGGTTGTCGAGCACGCGCAGCTCCCTCAGGAAGCCGCAGCCGTCCAGCACGGGCATGTTCAGGTCGAGCAGCACCACGTCGAAGCCGCGCTCGTCCTCCGCGATGATGTCGAGGGCCTCACGGCCGTTGCAGGCCTCGACGATGTCGAAGTCGGCCTTGATGGCCTCGGCGATCAGGAAGCGGTTCGTCTCCTGGTCGTCGACCACAAGGGCGCGGTAGCGCTCCAGCTCCCTGCCCATGTTCTGCCTGACCACGCGCGCGGCGAGTGACTGCCCGCTCTCCTCCTCCACAACGAAGAGCTGCGAGCCCGCTTGGGCATCTGCCTGGGCGGTCTCATCCGCCAGGACGGCGGCAAGGGCCTCGGCGGCGCGCGGGTCGAACTGCGTGCCCGCGTTGGCGAGTATCTCCCCAACCGCCTGCGCGGGGGTGAGGGCGCCGAGCGAGCCGCTGCGGTTGACCATGGCGTCATAGGCACAGACGACGCTGGTGATGCGCGCCTCGACGGGGATGGCCTCGCCGCGCAGGGAGTCCGGGTAACCGGAGCCGTCCCAGCGCTCGTGGTGGTGCAGCACTGCCTCTGGGACGCCGCTCGCCGAGCCCATGGCGCGCAGGATGCGGTAGCCCACCTCGACGTGCTGCTCCAGCAGGCGGCGGGCGCCGCGCGGCAGGGTGCCCTCGTAGAAGGCCACGCTGTCTGGCAGCGAGAGCTTGCCGATGTTGCAGAGCTTGGCCGCCAGCGCGCTGCGGTAGACCACCTCGTCCTCCTCGCCCATCTCGCGCGCCAAAACGCCGGCGAGCTGGGCGCGGTTGTCCACGCGCTCCTGGGTGATGATGCCGCGGTCGATGAGAGGGCGAACCAGCGAGTTGGCCTGCGAGCTGAGGTGCGATGTGGGCGAGAGCAGGCGCTTGAGCTTGAGGACCTCTTCGGCCTTGCGGCAGGCCATGGTCACGTTCTCGATGTGCCCCGTGCAGTCGTACTCCACCACCGCATATTCGAAGTCGGGGTGGATGTCGTTGGGGACGTCCCACTCGATGCTGCTGCGGAAGGCCGCGAGCTCGCGCTCCGTGCCCTCCTTGGTCATGGTGGTGGAGATGATGGCAAAGCCCCCTCCGCCGCGGTAGGCCACGAAACAGCCCTCCACCAGCGGGCAGGCCGCCCTCATCTTGGCGCAGAAGTCCCACACCGCCTCGTCTGCGCACACGCGGCCGTGGCGCTCGTTCATCGGCGTAAGGTGGTTGAGCGAGATCGCGGCCACGGTCACCGGCTTGATGCCCGAACGCTGCAGCTTGAGGCGGTAGGCGCGCAGGGCATCCTCGTTGTAGAAGCCGGTGTGCGGGTCGACGAGGCCGCTCGTCTTGCGCATGGTGAGGGCGTAGCCCATCAGCTCGCCGCGGTTGTCGACCACTTTGTTGAACTCGCAGCTGTAGGAGTCACCAGAGCCGTCTGTGCAGCGCCACTGGAACTCGCTGAGGCCCGCCTCCCGCTCGAGCTGCGGGATGGAGTGCCTCTGCGCGATGTCATGCAGGGTGATGGCGTCGGTGGCAGCGTCGTGCTCGAGGTCGAAGAGCTCCGTGGCAGCGGCGTTGGAAAAGAGGAGCTCCCCGCCGGGACCGAACGAGAGCACCGGGTAGGGTGCGCCCTGGGCGAGCACATCGGTGACCTGGGCGTACTCCATTCCGCGCATGTAGTGGAAGGCGTTGGTGTAGGCCTCCAACACCGTGAAGCCGTAGATGAAGATGCAATAGTCGAGCGGCCCCAGGCTGCCGCGCACGGAGTAGAGCAGGTTACAGAGCACGGAGATGCCGATGAGCAACAGGAGCCTCACCAGGGGGGCGCGGTACATCGTCTTGACCTTGACCGCCCTGCGCGCAACGAAGAAGGTGAAGATGAGCGCCTGGACGTAGCACCAGGCGAAGTGGATGAGCACGGGCTGCTGGAAGGTGGGCGTCATGGTGAAGCCCCAGTTGGGGTTGTAGCTGAGCGAGTAGTCCACAGAGATCGGCATGAAGACGTTGAGCACCAGCAGCGCGAGGTCGAGCAGGTTGCCTACGGAGAGCACGGCCTGCACGCGGCGGCAGGTTGCCGTTGAGGCGATGTTGATCTTGAGCGCGTAGTCGACGCCGGCGGTCATGAGCATCAAGACGCTACCGAAGAAGACCACGCCCACAGCGCGCAGGACGGTGGCGTCCCTGACGAAGAGCGGGACCACCGCAGAAACGCAGACAAGGCCGGCGAAGATGCACAGGAAGCCAACAGGCAGCGCAAAGCGCCCCGTGTGCCTGAACGCCTTGGCGGCGAACACCCAGCATACGAGAGCCTCTGCCAAGGCAAGGCACCCGATCACCAAGAGGAACATCGATCCCCTTTCCGTCCTGTAGCGCAGCTGCGGCCCTGCGCGGCCATGAAAGTCAATTATGGCATGAGACACCCGCGCCTTGTTCTTTCAACCGAAGATTCT
>JBJEHN010000096.1:0-3966 GCA_051876105.1 Coriobacteriales bacterium
TGTTGCTGCGAGTGACGACGGTACCGTCCTCAAGCTCGGTACGCCACTGCTTTCCATAAGCCATGTTGTACTTCCTTTCCTCTTCAATTCTTTGGAGAAAGACTCGAGCCCTCTGGGGGTTGGAACCGTCCCATCGCACCCGAAGAGCAACAGCGCCCTATACACTGCTGCCTCGTTTACGACGTTCAACCGCTTGATTTGCACGGCCTTGCAGAGCCGAGCGCACGTCAAACTGGTTAAGTTCCGCTCCTTGCGGAGCCTTCGCCCTTCACCTTACGAAATTGACGCATCTGACCCGGTTTGCTTGCCGAAGGTGTCTGGGGCAACGACAGCTCGCCGAATCGGACGGGTTTAGTGTAGACCTAACCGCATGTGCAGCAAGGGCTAAAAGAGCCCATTAGTCTATCTATCTGAAGAATAGAGAATTGAACCCATCTGGGTTTCATATCAAATCGTCCCATTCCGTACTGAAAACCTTCCACATTGCTAGGAATCAGCAGGTAACGGGCACTATATTGCACAGCTCATGCTTTTTGCGTTGGCCAGCAGAGGTTTGGGAGGGCTGCCAGCGAGAGGGGCGCACCCTGGGCAGAACGCCACCGTGCACACTGCATGGTTATACCCCAGCATTCCGCTAGGTATGCGCGCGCCGCAGCTAATTGTCTGCCAGCGGTTATCTTTGCCAGGGGTTCGGCTTGTCTAAGTGCCTGTATAATCAGAACGTTGCGTTTTTAGAGGAAAAGGAAGACACATGGCTAATCTGAAATTCACCCTCACCTCATACGACCCGGTCTACGCCGTGGCCCCCGAGGTCAAGATTCCTGAATCCGAGGTCCGCACCCAGGCACTGCGCTGGCTCGAGCTCAACCACTGCAAGGAGGGCGAGAAGGCCAAACTCACAGACCAGTTCGTCCGCTCCCACGTCGAGGAGCTCAAGAGCGTCGACGAGCTTCTGATCTTCATCCGCTACAACATGTACAAGGACAACCGCGAGGCCCAGCAGCTGGCAGACCAAGACGTCATCATCGCCAAGCTCGCCGAGCGCCTGGTTGAAGAGCTCCCCCAGCAGCTCGTCGACGAGTGCATCTACGCCGCACGCATGCGCATCGACGACGCCTTCCGCCGCGGTGGCATCACCGCTGCAGACTACTGCGAGAACAACGGCATCACCGAAGAGCAGCTCATCGCCAACGTCGATGCCAAGGCCATCCAGAGCCTCAAGGAGGACTCCGCCCTGGCAGCCATGGCTGACCACATGAACTTCACTCTCGAGCCCGAGGACTTCTACGCCATCATCCCCGGCGACTCCATCGAGGAGAAGGCCTACAAGCGCCGCCAGATCGAGGCAGACGGCCGCCTCGCCGGCATGGAGGAGTACGCCCTCAAGACCAAGGCCCTCAACTACGTCATGGACAACGCCATGGTCAAGCGCGTCGACGACCCCAGCGTCGAGTACGTCCGCTACGGAGACGTCAGCTCTGTTGTGCAGTCTGCTGCAGCCGAGTACCCCGAGGCATTCGGCATGTAAGCTGCCCGCATCCGCGCAACAAAAAAGGAGCCCCGCGGGGCTCCTTTTTTGTTGCGCGGATGGTTGAAGCGGAGATGACGCCCCTCCCCTTGCAGTGGGCTAGAAGCCGTTGCTGAGCATGCCGGTGAGGCGCTCGCGCTCCTTGCGGCGCTCGGCCTCGGAGACAAAGCCCTCCGGGGCGGGCTCGACAGCCAGGATCTCAACCTCGAAGGTGAGGTCGTGACCGGCCAGAGGATGGTTTTGGTCGATGGTAACGAAGCTGTCGTCCACTGCGATGACGGTGCAGGGGAGCTTCTCGCCGTTCTCTCCCCAGATCCAGATGCGCTTGCCGGGCTTGACACCCATAGCCAGCGCCTCGACGGGGATCTTGTCGGTGAAGTCGTCCCTGTACTCGCCGTAGGCGTCGTACATCCCCACGGTGAAGGTGCGCTTCTCGCCGGCCTCGCTCATCTCGAGGATGGCCTGCTCAAAGCCGTCGATGGCCTGGTCCATGCCGGTCTGGAAGACCATGGGCTTGTCTGCGTCTGCATAGCCGAAGACAGTGCCGTCCTCCAGGGTGCCCTTATACGTCAAGGTGACGGTAGATCCGATCTGCATAGCGTTGTCTCCCCCTTTGGTAAACGCCTAAAGAAACTCACGGTGGAGTACGTTACAGGTAGACCGCTCAAAGTTCAACGCCCAGCGCCAAGCTGTAGCCAGCGCGAAACCAGCCCCGCGGGGAGCGGAAAGGGCCAACTGCTATATACTCAAAGGGTTACACGCTCAAAGGGGGGAAGCATTCAATGGCAACACAGCAAGCCAAGCCCAGGAAGATCTACATCCCTGTAGACGGCATCCAGCGCCACGAGGACTTCGAGTGCTGGTACGAGGACGGCTCCTTGTTCTGCACCGTCACAGGCGAGTTCAAGGCAGAGACAGACAAGGTGCACCTGCTCGGGCGCACCGGCGGAGAGATCGCGCGCATCAAGCCCGACCACAAGGCGCTCACCATGGACGTCCGCGTGGACAAGTGGACCTACCGCCTGCGCACCTACGTCATCTTCAAGCACTACTTCTTCGAGGGCATGCTGTGGCAGATGTTCGGCTCGATCAGCAACGGGCGCGCCAACTTCCGCAACGAGGACACATCCAAAAACGACGTGCACATCGTCAGGCTCAAGGACTTCAAGGGCCACGGCCCCTGCTACGAGGTCCGCGTCAAGGAGATCCACAAGCTGCGCCCGGCAGCCGCCGTCACCGTGGCGATGATGGTCAAGGAGTACTACAAGGGACTGAGCGAGGGCGAGGGCGACGAGAAGATGAACCCCGTCAAGAAGCTCTGGCGCCTCATCAACGACACGGGCTACACCTACGAGCAGCTCGTCGCGCGCGGAGACATCGTCCCGCGCGAGTACGCAGACCTCGCCAACGAGAACGCACAGCGCCTCATGGTAGCCTCGAAGGAGGCAGACGACGACGAGTAGCCCCTCCGCCCGCAACGCGCCTCATACGGCCCTCTGGAAGCCCAGGGGGCCGTTTTCTTTCGGCTCTGTTAGACAACAACGGGGCTGCAGACATGACAAACCCCCGGCCCTTGGGGAGAGGACCGGGGGTCTGCTCAGGGATTAGCTACAGAGAGCTTGCTCGCGTAGGAGCTCCCGCGTGGGATGCGGCTTAAGCGCGCTTCTTGACGGCCTGGGGGCCGGCGAAGATGAAGAAGATCACGAAGGGGAGCAGCAGAGCGATGAGGTCGAGAGGCATAGCCACGGGGTTCTTGGACCAACCAGTGACTGCCAGCGGGCAGACGATGCACAGGACGGCCAGGAACACGGCGCAAGCCATCATGACGATGAAGGGCACCATGCCGGTGTCGGTGTCGTCGCCAGCGGTCTCGGCTGCGAGCTCGTCCATGGACTTGCCACCGGTCTCGCGGACGAACAGCAGGGAGCAGACCTCGGCGAGCACGAAGGGCACGATGAGGACCAGGACGACCTTGGACCACTCGGGGGTGCCAGCGGCGCTAGCGAAGAAGGGCTGTGCTGCGATGAAGCCGAGGACGATGGAGGAGGCGGAGCCGCCGAAGCGGGCGAATGCCTGGCACCATGCGACGCCGGTGTTGCGCAGGGCGGTGGGGTACTGCTCGGGCATCAGGGGCTGGACTGCGGTGATGGCATAGTTCAGGCAGAAGCCGAAGAGCAGCATCAGGATGATGTACAGGACGAACTTGGTCTGCTCGGGGTCATCGACGATGAAGACGGAGCAGAGGATGATGGCCACGATGCAGAGGATCCAAGACAGGCACAGGTTCTTCTTGCGGCCGATGCGGTCGGAGACGAAGCCGACGGTGACGTTGGACGCGATTGCAGCGACGTTGTTCCAGGTCTGGAGCATAACGGACTGCTGTGCGGTGTAGCCGACGCCCTGGAACCAGGTGGGGATCCAGGCGTTCATGCCGTAGA
>JBJEHN010000097.1:0-62455 GCA_051876105.1 Coriobacteriales bacterium
GCGAGTTATCATTAAACACTACAAAGAGTACCACCAAGGGCGCTTGTAATACAAATCCATGGGTAATTTTTCCCACTGAGGGACCATTTCGCACAGCTGAGGGCCTGTACGGTGGGAAACAGCTCCTGTTACAGGGCGAACGGTTAACACAATAGAAACATTAGGCGCTCGTTTGGGGCGCACAACGTTTCTTTGGCCTGATGGCTTGAAATGAGTTGGCCCGCTCGAGCTGGAATCGCGTACTCTATGAACGCCCGCAGATTAGAGCTGCGAGCGCGCCAAACCTTACCGATATGGAGAGCTATGTCACTAGTAGTTGCAAAGTTCGGCGGAACCAGCGTCGCAACTCCAGAGCGCGTCATGAACGTCGCAAAGCGCTTGGTTAAGCGCAAGCGTTCCGGGGACAAGGTTGTCGCCGTCGTCTCTGCCATGGGCAAGACCACCGACGACCTCATCGCCCTTGCCAAGCAAGTCAACGACGATCCTCCTGCGCGCGAGATGGACACCCTCCTTTCCACGGGGGAGCTCGTCTCGATGGCGATGATGGCCATGGCCATCCACAGCCAGGGCGAGGAGGCGATCAGCCTCAGCGGGCGCCAGGTCGGCCTCGTCACCAACGACGTGCATGGCAAAGCCAAGATCCGCGAAATCCACGCCGAGCGCATCAAGGAGGCCCTCGAGGAGGACAAGATCGTCATCGTGGCGGGCTTCCAGGGCATCGACGCAAACGGGGATGTCACCACTCTCGGCCGCGGCGGCTCTGACACCACGGCAGTCGCGATTGCAGCTGGCATCCACGCTGACGTCTGCGAGATCTACACCGATGTCGACGGTGTCTACAGCGCCGACCCCCGCGTGGCCCCCAAGGCCCAGAAGATCGACGTCATCTCATACGAGGAGATGCTCGAGATGGCAGCGGCCGGAGCCGGCGTGCTCCACAAGCGCTGCGTTGAGTTCGCCCGCAAATACGGAGTCACTATCCACTGCCGCTCCTCGTTCAACGACGAGCCCGGCACTCTCGTGAAGGAGTACGAGTCCCACATGGAGAAAGCACTGGTTACCGGCGTCGCCCACGATTCCTCTGAAGCCAAGTTCACCATCCGCGACGTTCCCGACACCCAGGGCGTTGCTGCAACCGTCTTCGGTGCGCTGGCAGACGCCAACATCTCTGTCGACATGATCATCCAGAACATCTCCGAGGACGGCCACGCCGACATCTCCTTCACCTCCCCGAAGGCCGACATCAACCGCACCAAGGAGGTTATGGAGGCTATTGTCGAGAAAACCGGTGCAGCCGAGTTCGTGGTTGCGGAGGACATCGCCAAGGTCTCCATCGTCGGCGCCGGCATGAAGGCCGCCCCCGGTGTTGCCGCCAAGATGTTCCGCACCTTGGCAGAGGCTGGCATCAACCTCTCCCTCATCACCACTTCGGACATCCGCACCTCCGTCGTCATCCCCGGTGACAAGGGGCCCGAGGCCGTGCGTGCCCTGCACACCGCCTTCGGCCTCGACGGCGATGACGTCTTCGAAGAAAGCCAGCTGAGCCCTGAAGAGCTGGCCGCCAAGATGGCCAAGGGCCGCTAGCGTTCGCTGCGCTCAGGACAACGCGAGGCCGGCTCCAGCTCCGTCCTGGTCGAGCAACGCCGTATTTGACGTCTTCAAGCCCTCTCTGGGTGCCAGACGGCAGCCGGAGGGGGCTTTGCCGTATCATGGCGGGCATGGAGATCAGAAACAACATCAAGCTCAGCTTAGAGCAGGGGGCAGCCGTCGAGGCCGACCTCGCCCCAGACCGCTCGTCTCGCGCGCTTGCCCGCATCCTGAGGGTGGAGCGCGCTTACCTGCTGCGCCGCAGCGTCGACGCCCGCAAGCGCGACCAGCCCTGCTTCATCGCCAGCGTGGGAGTCGGGGAGGGCGAGGGCGCACCGCAGGCCGTGGTGCCCTTGGAGCAGCGCGAGCTGCCGCGTCGCTGGGGTGGAATGCGCCCTGTGGTGGTTGGCATGGGCCCGGCGGGCCTCTTCGCCGCGCTCGAGCTGGCGGAGATGGGCCTGGCCCCGCTCGTGGTGGAGCGCGGCGCGGCGGTCGAGGAGCGCGCGCGCGACGTAGCGGCCTACCATGCGACCCGCAGGCTGGACGTGGAGAGCAACGTTCAGTTCGGCGAGGGCGGTGCAGGCACCTTCAGCGACGGCAAGCTCACCTGCGGCAAGAACTCGCCCTATACTGCCCAGGTGCTCGACACCTTTGCGGCGGCAGGCGCCCCACACGAGATACTCTGGCAGGCAAAGCCCCATATCGGCACCGACGTGCTCGGCGGTGTGGTGGCACGCATCAGGGAGCGCATCATCGCCTGCGGTGGCGAGGTGCGCCTCAAGACGAGGCTGGCCGACCTGTGCATAGAGGACGGGGTGCTTGCTGGTGCGGTGCTCGAGGGACCACAGGGCAGCGAATTCGTCGAGGCAGACGCGCTCATCCTGGCAACAGGGCACTCCGCCCGCGATACCTTCGAGATGCTCGGGAACCGCGGCTTGGAGCTCGCACCCAAGCCCTTCAGCCTGGGGGTGCGCATCGAACACCCGCAGCACTTCATCGACAAGGCGCTCTACGGCAGCGCGGCAGGGCACCCGGCGCTCGGCGCCGCCGACTACAAGATCAACACGCACCTGCCCAACGGCAGGGGGGTCTACAGCTTCTGCATGTGCCCGGGGGGCACGGTGGTGGCTGCTTCCAGCGAGGAGGCCGGGCTGTGCGTCAACGGTATGAGCGTGCAGGCACGCGATGGAGCCAACGCCAACTCCGCCCTGCTGTGCGGCGTGGCGCCGAAGGACTTCGAGGACTGCGGCGCGTACCCCGGAGACCCCCTCGCGGGCGTTGCCTTCCAGCGCAGGTGGGAGCGCGCGGCCTTCGAGCTTGGGGGCGGCGACTGGACGGCGCCCGTGCAGACGGTGGGCTCGTTCACCGGCAGGGGGGCAGGTCGCAAGAAGCCGCTCAAGGTTGCGCCGAGCTACCCCTTGGGAGTGCGCGAGGCCGACCTCCACAGATGCTTGCCGCCCTTCGTGAGCGAGGCTCTCGAGGAGGCTCTGCCCCGCCTCGGCCAGAAGCTCGCGGGCTTTGCCAACCCCGGGACCCTGATGACTGGCGTGGAGGCGCGCAGCAGCTCGCCCGTGCGCATCGTGAGGGATGCAGAGAACCTGCAGGCAACGCGTGTGGCGGGTCTGTACCCCTGCGGCGAGGGCGCCGGCTACGCAGGGGGCATCATGTCTGCCGCCATCGACGGCATCAAGGTCGCCTCGGCGCTGATCGACGCGCTGTAGCGGGCAGGCGCCTGGGTTTTGGCAACACCACAAAAAAGCGGGCAGCCCCGAGAGCTGCCCGCTTTTTTCGATGTGAGGCGCACACGCGCTTACTGGAGGACTTCCTCCCTGATCTCCGGGAAGAGGAGCTCGTTGGTCTCGAGATCCGTCAGCTCGACCATTCCGGTGAGGACATCCACGTACTGGTAGGACTGGCGTGCCTTGCGGCCGCGCTTCTCGAGGGTCTCGACGATGAAGAGGGAGGGGTGTACCTGAGTGAGGACGCCTTCTCGCTCGACGATCTTAGAGCGGCCCATGTTGGCCCTGATACGGAGGCGCTTGCCGGTGTAGCCGGTGAGGGTCTCGTGAATGGAGGTGACGGTCTGAACCGGTTCGATGATATCTTCGTCCATAATACCTTTTCCACCTAGTTGACAGATAGACACAGGATTCTATCACGCGGGCGATTAAAAACCAATAGCCAATACCGTTTCGACGCTTTGACACGGGCTTTGAGCTGGGAAAAGCCGCTCAAGCTGGGGTGCGTGGCCCCGCAGGCGTTATGAATCTGCGCCAAGGGGCTTGCACGGGTATACTTCTGAGGTGTCAGGTGCGCCAGAAGAGGCGCTCGAGCAGATGGGATTGACCTCGTATGACCATACTCGACCGCGACACGCTGGGCAGCTGCAGCACTGCCCGCAAGCTCATCGAGAACAAGATCCCCTCCCGCGTGGGGGCCAAGGACGCAAGCGTCTACGGGTTTTCCGGCGAGGCGCGCGCTACGGCAGAGCACCGCATGGGCTGGGCAGACCTCGCCTCCAACCCGCCTCGCGACCCGGCGGAGATCGCCGTCTTGGCACAGCAGGCGCGCTGCGAGGGCCTCGACGCAGTGGTGCTCATCGGACAGGGCGGCTCGACGCAGGCGCCCCAGACCATCACCAAGCTCCACTCCCTCGAGGTGACCGACGAGATCCCCTTCCGCACGATGGACTCAATCTCGCCGGTGTATGTGAACCACATCCTCGGCTCCTCTGACCCGGCGCGCACCCTCTACATCGTCAGCTCCAAGAGCGGATCGACGCTCGAACCCACCGTGCTCTCGCACGTGGCCTGGAGCTACGTTTGCGCCCACCTGGGGGCAGACAGGGCAGGCCGCCGCTTCGTCGCCATCACAGACCCGGGCAGCCAGCTCGAGCAGGTGGCCCGCAGGGACGGCTGGAGGGCCGTGCTCCACGGCGAGCCGGATGTCGGCGGGCGCTACAGCGCGCTGAGCGTCTTCGGCCTGATGCCCATGGCGTGCGTGGGCATCGATATCGAGGGCGTCTTGAGCCGTGCCAGCGAGGTCGAGCGCCTCTGCGCCAGCGACTCTCCAGACAACCCCGCCCTGCAGCTTGCCTGCTTCCTCTATGACAACTACGTGGCCGGCAGGGACAAGTTCTCGCTGCTGATGCCGCCCCAGAGCCAGGTCTTCGGCCTGTGGGTGGAGCAGCTGGTGGCAGAGAGCTTGGGCAAGCATGGTGTGGGCATCCTCCCCAACATCGAGGTCGATGCCGGCATCATCGCCGACCCCCTGCCTGACCGCTGCGTCATCCTGTGCAACAGCGGCAACGACCGCTCCTACGAGCACGCCCGCACCTGCCTGCACCCCTCGATTCCCGCCATGAGGCTCGACATCACCGACAGCGACGACATCGCCGAGCACTTCCTCGTCTGGGAGTACGCGGTGGCCTTCTGCGGCTGGCTCATGGAGATCGACCCCTTCGACCAGCCCGACGTCGAGAGCACCAAGCGCGCCGTGAAGCAGATCCTCTACGGCGACGGCGGCGCCTACGAGGTGCCCCTCGACCCGCAGGGCAACCCCGCTTACGTCGAGTACCCGGTCTGCGACGGGGGCTTTGTCGAGAGCGTGTGTGTGAGCAGCGCGCTGCTCGAGCGCATGAACCGCACGGACAAGGTCGACCTCGCCCGCGCCCTGCGCACGCTCTTCTACTCCATCAAAGAGGGCGACTACTTCTCGCTCAACGCCTTCCTGCCCTTCAAGGGCGTGGGGCGCCGCGAGACCCTCGAGCGCATCCGCCACCGCGTGGCAGACAGGCTCCAGGCCTGCTCGTGCCTGGAGATCGGGCCCCGCTACCTGCACTCCACCGGCCAGCTCCACAAGGGCGGCCCCGACAACGGCGTCTTCCTGGTGGTGAGCAGCCAGGAAGCCTACGACATGACCGTCCCGCACGAGTCGTTCACGCTGGGGGAGGTCGCCAACGCCCAGGCGCTGGGCGACTTCGGCGCGCTGGCAAGCCGCGGGCGCCGCGCGGTCTACGTGCGCCTCAAGGACAACGACAGCGAGTACCTGCAGACCCTCGCAGATGCCGTCTGCTCTGCCGTCTCTGCAACCTACGCCTTCCGCCGCAACGGCGAGTAGGGGGCTGCTGTGACGCGCGCCCTGCAGGGAGAGGTGCTGAGCCTCTCCGCCCCGGCCAAGGTGAACCTCTGCCTGGCGGTGCGCTACCCGCCGCACGACGGCTACCACCAGCTCGACAGCGTCTTCCTCGAGCTGCCCCTGGCAGACCGCCTGGAGCTGTGGCGCGGCCCCTTGGACGGAGTGCGGCACGCGGAGCTGACGGGTGCCGGCACCGCCGTGCTCCTCGACTGCGGCACGCTCGACGTGCCTGTGTGCGACAACCTGGTCTTCAAGGCGCTGGAGGGCTTCGAGCAGGCTGTGGGGGCGCGGCTCGCGGGGCCGGGCGAGGCCCTGCACGTCACCGTGGACAAGAGGGTGCCTGCCGGGGGAGGTCTCGGCGGGGGCTCGAGCGATGCTGCAAGCGCGCTCAAGGCATGCTGTGCGCTGGCAGGTGTGGAGCCCGGCGACGAGCGCGTGCAGCGCCTGGCGCGCAGCCTGGGGGCAGACGTCGCCTTCTTCCTGCACGGAGGCACCGCGCTCATGACCGGCAGAGGCGACGTGCTCGAGGAAGCGCTGCCCGCCTTCCCGCTGCCGATCGTCCTCATGGGCGAGGAGCAGGGCATCTCCACCCCGAGCATCTACCGCGCCTTCGACGAGAGCCCCGCGCCCGCGCCGAATGCCCGCGAGCTGGCGGCCGCCCTCAAGGCGTACGACCCCGCTGCGGCGGGCCACGCCGAGAAGCTGCACCTGGCGCGCCTGTGCTCCAACAACCTCGAGCCCGCGGCCTTTGCGGCGCTGCCGCGGCTGCGGCAGCGCGTGGAGCGCGCGCGAGCGGACGAGGACGTGCTCAACGCGCTCGTCACTGGCAGCGGTGCCACGAGCTTTGCGATCTGCGAGGACGCTGGGGCGGCGCGCCGCTTTGCGCAGCGGGCGCGCGCCAACTGCAGCTGGACGCGCGTCTGCTAGCCGGCGCCGCCCTCTCCCTGGCGGTTGGGGTTGCGCGCCGTCTCTGCCTTGAGCTTGAGCTGCCGCCCGAAGACCAGCTTGTCCTCGCCGAAGCGGTCGCGCACGCTGTCTGCCGCACTGACGAGCCCCGGGTTGCCCTGGGGCACGCCCTCCTCCTGGGTCTGGAAGAGGCCCATCTGCACATCCCCCTGCTTGAAGCCGCCGATGCCCACGCCCACCAGGCGCACCGAGTCGCCCGGGCGCCAGATCTGGCCGAGCAGCCCCTTGGCGATGGGGATGAAGATGCTCTCGTCGTCGACCTGGCTGCCTATGGTGTGCTGCGCTGTGCGCGACGAGAGGTCCGCATAGCGCAGCTTCAAGGTGACGGTGTGGCCCGCCACACCCTTCTTGCGCAGGCGCCTGCCCACCATGCAGCCCAGGTAGTCGATGGCGTCTTCGATCTGCGCGCGGGTGGTGAGGTCTGCGGTGAAGGTGCGCTCGTTGCTGATGGACTTGAGCTCGCTTTCTGTTTCGACCGGGCGGGGGTCGACGCCGCCTGCCCGCTCGACGAAGGCCTGCGCGTTGACCCCGAAGACCCCCTTGAGCGCGGCCGGCTGTGCGGCGGCGAGCTGCCCCAGCGTCTTGATGCCCATCTCCTGGAGCTTGAGGGCGGAACTCTTGCCGATGCCCGGCATGGCCCTGACCTCCATGGGGGCGAGGAAGGCTGCCTCGCTGCCGGGATAGACCACGGTGAGGCCCCGGGGCTTGTCGAGGTCGCTTGCGATCTTGGCGGTTGCCTTGCCGCTTGCCAGCCCGATGCTGCAGGTGATGCCCAGCTCTGCGACGCGGGCTTGGATGCGCGCCGCGATCTGCACTGGGTCGTTGCGGATGAAGCGCCCGGGGGTCACGTCGAGGAATGCTTCGTCAATGCTGACCTGCTCGAGCAGGGGGCTCTCGTCGTAGAGGATGCGCATCACGGCGCTCGAGAGCTCCTGGTAGCGCTTGAAATGGGGCTGCGTCCAGATGGCGCTGGGGCACAGCCGCGCGGCTGTGACGGAGGGCATGGCGCTGCGCACCCCGAAGGAGCGGGCCTCGTAGCTGCAGGTGGAGACGACGCCGCGCTTGCCTGCCTGGCCGCCCACGATCACGGGCTTGCCGCGCCACTCTGGGTGATCGAGCTGCTCGACGCTGGCGAAGAAGGCGTCGAGGTCCATGAGGAGCACGGCTCGCCCCCGCCACTCGCGCTGCACCGCCTGTATGTCCCTGCTGCTGCCCATGCGACCATTGTAGGGGCAGGGTGCGACACCGCGCAGATGGCCTTCGCGTAACGAATCTGCGTGCACGCGCCTTTGGGCGGGCTTGGAGACCTCCTGCGCTGCTACGCTGGGTTAGAATCGGGCGGTAAGTATGCCAACACAACAGGAGGCAAGCATGCCAGGCACCATTCTGGTTGGAACTCAGTGGGGCGATGAGGGCAAGGGCAAGGTCACGGACTTCCTCGCACCCAACTACGACTACGTTGTTCGCTTCCAAGGGGGCAACAACGCTGGCCATACCGTCATCCACGGGGACACCAAGCTCGCCTTGCACCTCATCCCCAGCGGCATCATGTACGACGACGTCACCTCCGTCATCGGCAACGGCGTTGTGGTCGACCCCCGCGTGCTCATCCAGGAGATGAGCGAGCTCGAGGCCCAGGGCATCGACTGCAGCGGCCTCAAGATCAGCGGCAACGCCCATGTGATCATGCCCTATCACCTGCTCCTCGACGGCGCCAGCGAGCGCCGCCTGGGCGACAACAAGATCGGCACCACCAAGCGCGGCATCGGCCCCTGCTACCAGGACAAGTACGAGCGCTGCGGCATCCGCGTGCAGGACCTGGTCGACGAGAAGATCTTCCGCGAGAAGCTCGAGTCCGTGGTGCCCCTCAAGAACGACATCCTGATGCGGGTTTACGGCTTCGAGGCCTACGAGGTGCCCTCCGTCGAAGAGATCCTCGACGAGTACCTCGCGCTTGCTCGCGTCATCGCGCCCCACGTCGTCGACGCCAGCCCGCTGCTCAACGACGCTCTGCGCGAGGGCAAGAACATCCTCTTCGAGGGAGCACAGGCCACCCAGCTCGACATCGACCACGGCACCTACCCCTTCGTCACCTCCAGCAACTGCACCGCGGGCGGCGCCTGCACCGGCACCGGGGTGGGCCCCACCAAGATCCAGCGCGTGCTGGGCATCGCCAAGGCCTACATGACCCGTGTTGGCAGCGGCCCCTTCCCCACGGAGCTCTTCGACGAGGACGGGGAGAAGCTCGGCACGGTCGGTCACGAGTTCGGCGTCACCACCGGGCGCAAGCGCCGCTGCGGCTGGTACGACGCGGTGATCATCAAGTACGCCGCAGACGTCAACGGCCTCACCGACATCGCGCTCACCAAGCTCGACGTGCTCAGCTGCATGGAGACCATCAAGATCTGCGTTGCCTACGAGGCAGACGGCGTGCGCTACGAGACCGTCCCCGGCAGCCAGACCGCGTTCCACCATGCCAAGCCCGTCTACGAGGAGATGCCCGGCTGGAACTGCGACATCAGCGGCTGCAAGGCCTTCGACGAGCTGCCCCAGGCTGCCAAGGACTACGTGGCGCGTCTGGAGGAGCTGGCCGGCGTCCGCATCAGCATCATCACCGTCGGCCCGGACCGCGACCAGACCATCCTCAACGGCTGGGAGCTCTAAGCCCCACGCCCTCGACCAGCGCCTGAAAAGGGAGGCCCTATGAACATCATCGTGCTCGGCAGCGGCGGTCGCGAGGCGGCCCTCGCCCAGAAGCTGTCCCAGTCCCCCCAGTGCCAGGAGCTCTTCTGCATCCCGGGCAACGGCGGCACCAGCGGCTTTGCGACCAACGTGGGTGGCATCGACCCCTGCGACGCAAGCCAGGTGGTCCCCTTCGCCAAGGAGCACGGCGTCGAGCTTGTGGTCGTCGGCCCCGAGGCGCCGCTGGTGGCCGGCGTGGCAGACGGCATCCGCGAGGCGGGCATCGCCTGCTTCGGTCCCGGTGCCCAGGGGGCCCAGATGGAGGGCTCCAAGGAGTTCGCCAAGAACCTGATGGCAAAGCACGGCATCCCCACGGCTGCCTACGCCGTCTTCAGCGAGCTCGAGCCCGCGGAGGCCTACATCCGCGAGCAGGGCGCGCCCATCGTCATCAAAGCAGACGGCCTGGCCGCCGGCAAGGGCGTCACCGTGGCAGAGACCGTTGAGCAGGCCGTGCAGGCCGTGCGCGACTGCTTCGACGGGGCCTTCGGCTCGGCCGGCGCGCTGGTCGTCGTCGAGGAGTGCATGACCGGCCCCGAGTGCTCGATCATGGGCATCACAGACGGCGAGACCGTGCTGTGCTGCGAGCCCGCGCAGGACCACAAGCGCGCCTACGAGGGCGACAAGGGCCCCAACACAGGCGGTATGGGCGTCTACAGCCCCGTGCCCATCGTCACGGCCGAGGAGAAGGCGGCCATGGCCCAGATCATGGAACAGACCGTCGCCGCGCTCAAGGCCGAGGGCATCGACTACCGCGGCTGCCTCTACGGCGGCTTCATGCTGACCCCCACCGGCCCGCGCGTGGTGGAGTTCAACGCGCGCTTCGGCGACCCGGAGACCCAGGCCCTCATGCCGCGTCTCAAGAGCGACCTGGTCGACGTCTTCATGGCTGTCGACGCCAAGCGCCTGGCAGACGTCGAGCTCGAGTGGGACGAGGGCTTCTGCGTGGGCGTGGTCCTGGCAAGCGAGGGCTACCCCGGCTCCTATGAGAAGGGCAAGGAGGTCACCGGCATCGAGGAGGCCGAGGCAGACGGCGCCCTGGTCTACCACGCCGGCACCAAGGTCGAGGACGGCAAGCTGCTCACCAACGGCGGCCGCGTCTTCTGTGTGAGCGCCACGGGCCCGAGCTTCGAGGCTGCCCGCGACAAAGCCTATGCCGCCTGCGACAAGGTGCGCTTCGAGAACAAGTTCCTGCGCCGCGACATCGGCGGCCGCGCGCTGCGCGGGCGCGAGCGCTGGGCAGAGGAGATGTAGGAACCCGGGCCGAAGGCACCGGGAGGGCAGGGGGCGGGCTGCGCGGCTCGCCCCCGCTGGTTTGAGAGGCTGGTTTATGAGCGAGCTGTTGGACAACCGCGAGGGCGACGAGCTGCTCGAGGAGCGCATCCTCGACAGCCGCCCCGTGTTCACGGGGGGCTTCCTCAACGTCGATGCGGTGCGCATCGAGCTTGCCAACGGCAAGCAGGCAGTCCACGAGGTGGTGAGGCACCCGGGCGCCGTTGCCGTCATCGCGCTGAGGGCAGACGGCCGGGTGCTCTTGGTGAGGCAGTACCGCACCGCCCTGGAGCGCGTCACGCTCGAGATACCCGCAGGCAAGCTCGAGCGGGGCGAGGACCCGCTGCTCGCCGCCGCGCGCGAGCTCGAGGAGGAGACGGGCTACACGGCTGCGCGGCTCGACTACCTCATGCCCATCGCCGTCGCCGCCGGCTACAGCGACGAGCTCATCCACCTCTACATGGCCACCGAGCTCTCCGCCGGCAGTCCCCACCCCGACGACGACGAGTTCGTCGCGGCGGAGTGGGTTGACCTGAGCGTCTTGGTTGACAGCGTCCTCGACGGGCGCATCGAGGACAGCAAGACGGTCATCGCCGCCCTCATCTGCGATGCCATGAGGCACCGCCTGTAAGCACAGCCCCAACCGCCTGCGGGCGGATGCGAGAAAGGAACCGCGACATGAGCAACGAGACCCCCCTGGTGGGCATCATCCTGGGCAGCAAGAGCGACCTGCCCGCGATGGACGGCTGCAAGGAGATGCTGGAGAAGTTCGGCGTGCCCTACGAGCTGGTCGTCCACAGCGCCCACCGCAACCCCGAGCAGGTTGCAGCCTGGGCCAAGAGCGCCGAGGAGCGCGGCCTGAAGGTGATCATCGGCGCTGCGGGCAAGGCCGCCGCCCTGGCCGGCGTCGTAGCCGCCCACACCCCGCTGCCGGTGGTGGCCGTCCCTATGAAGACCAGCGACCTCGGCGGCATGGACTCCCTGCTCTCCACTGTGCAGATGCCCACCGGCGTGCCCCTGGCCTGCGTGGCCATCAACGGCACCAAGAACGCTGCCATCCTAGCGACCCAGATCCTCTCGGTGGGCATGCCCGAGTACCGCGAGGTCATCCGTGCGTACAAGCAGGAGCTTGCAGAGGCGTAAGGACCCGTGCGGCTTTCCATCGAGCATATCGCCGTCGAGCGGGCGGGCATCGGCTTCGAGCTGCGCTGCGTGCCCGCTGGTGCCCGCGTGAGCCCTGCGCAAGCGCAGCGGGCGCTGGCCCTGCTGCCAAACCTGGGGCGCCACGTGTGCGTGAACGAGAAGGGCGACTGCTTTGCCGACGAGATCACCGGCACCGAGCCCGCCCACCTCTTCGAGCACGTCGCCATCGAGCTCATGGCCCAGGCGCGCGGCAGCGGGGAGGGCCTCATGGGCCACACCTCGCATACCGGCGAGCCCGGCCTCATGGCGGTGAGGCTCACCTACGCGGACGACCTCGAGGCGCTGGCCTGCGCGCAGCGAGCGCTCGAGTTTGTGAACGGGCTCTAGCCGCAGCGCCCCCTCCCGCCAGGCACGCGCAAAACGCCCTGCAGCCTGCGCCTGGCCCCGCTACAATCGTGCCCATACCCAAGACCCAGCCAGGAGGCCCTATGGCAGATTCCCGGATAAAGTTCGACCGCTACGTGGGGACGTACGCGCGCCGCCTGGATACCATGCGCGCCAGCGCCGTGCGCGACCTCTTCGCCGCGGCCAGCCGCAGCGACATCATCAGCCTCTCCGGCGGCATGCCGGACATCTCCGTCCTGCCCCTGGACCAGGTGGCCCAGGTTGCCGCTGCCGCGATCACCGAAGAGGGCCTCGCTGCCCTGCAGTACGGCAGCACGGACGGCAGGCTCGAGACCCGCCAGCTGGTGACCGAGCTCGTGCGCGACCATGGCATCGTGGGTGTCGACCCCGCAGACGTCATCATCACCACCGGCGCCCAGCAGGCGCTCGACATCATCCCCAAGACCTTCGTCGACCCCGGCGACGTGATCTTGGCGGAGGGCCCCACCTACTTGGGCGCGCTGCAGGCATTCTCTGCCTACCAGCCCCAGGTGCGCTGCATCCCCATGGACGACGAGGGGCTGCGCATGGACCTGCTCGAGGAAGAGCTCAAGCGCCTGGCGGATCAGGGCGTGGCACCCAAGTTCCTCTACACCATCCCCAACTTCCAGAACCCCACGGGCGTCACGATGAGCATGGCACGCAGGGAGCGGCTGGTGGAGCTGGCAGACGAGTACAACCTGCCCGTCGTCGAGGACAACCCCTACGGCCGCCTGCGCTTTGCCGGCGAGCCCCTGCCCGCCCTGCGCTCGCTGAGCGAGGACGTGATCTACTTGGGTACGGTGTCCAAGATCTTCGCGCCGGGCCTGCGCTGCGGCTGCATCATCGCGCCGCCGGGCGTGCTGGCAAAGATCAACCTGATCAAGCAGGGCACCGACCTCTGCGGCAGCGCCATGAACATGGTGATGGTGGAGCACTACTTCCGCGACACGGACTGGCGCGCCACCATGGACAAGATCGTGCCCGTCTACGGTCAGCGCCACCAGGCCATGATCGACGCCCTCGAGGAGTTCATGCCGCCTGAGGTCAGCTGGACCGAGCCGGAGGGCGGCCTGTTCCTGTGGATCACGGTGCCCAAGTGCATCGACACAGACCAGCTCATCAACGTCGCCCTGGAGCGCGGAGTGGTCTTCGCCCCGGGCAGCAGCTTCTACCCGGACGGCAGGGGGCACGACAGCTTCCGCGTGGCGTTTTGCTTTGAGAGCCCGGAGAACCTGAGGGAGGCCGTGCGCAGGCTCGCGGAGGTTATCGAGGAACAGCTCGAGCTGTACCGCGCCTTCGTGCGCGCGGGCGTGTTGGACTAGACAAGAGGAGGACGAGATGCCTTACAAGGTTGCGGTGCTGATGGGCGGCAAGTCCCACGAGAGGGACTTCTCTCTGAGCAGCGGCAAGAACGTCTGCGCGGCGTTGGAGCGGGCGGGCCACGAGGTGCTGCCCCTCGACGTCACGGAGGACCTGGTCGACGTCCTGAGGGCCGAGCGCCCGCAGGTGTCCTACAACGCCCTGCACGGCAGGATCGGCGACGACGGCACCATCCAGGCGCTCATGGGCGTGCTGGGCATCCCCCTGGTGGGCTGCCCCACCTCTGTGTGCCGCCAGACCTGGAACAAGTCGACCCTGCACGCGGTGCTCGACGACTACTACGCCGGCCAGGAGGGTGCCGCCTGCGGCATCAACGGCGTGTGCCTGAGCCAAGACGCATTCAAGGACGCCGGCGCTGCCTGCGCGCTCGACCTGGTGGTTGACGCCATCCCCGGGGGCTTCCCCTTGGTGGTCAAGCCCGCCAAGGCCGGCAGCGCCATGGGCATGAGCAAGGTCGAGACGGTCACGGAGCTGGCCGAGGCGCTGCTCAAGGCCCTCACCTTCAGCGACGAGGTCCTGGTCCAGGAGTATGTGGAGGGCGTGCAGGTGGCAGTCTCTGTCTTGGGAGAGGCCGAGGGCTCCTACGCCCTGCCGCCGGTGGAGATCGTCCCCAAGCCAGGCCACATGTACGACACCGAGGCGCGCATCAACGACGAGCTCGTCGACTTCTACGCGCCCGTGAGGCTCGAGAGCCTGAGCCCCGACGAGGCCCAGGCCCAAGCCATCCGCAGCGAGATAGAGCGCGCCGCCGTCGAGGTCTACCAGGCCTACGGCTGCCGCGACCTCGCCCGCGTCGACATCATCTGGGACGGCGCCCGCGCCAAGGTGCTCGAGATCGACGTCAGCCCCGGCATGGGGCCGCTGAGCGGCTTTCCCATGGCGTGCAAGGCGGCGGGCCTGAGCCTGGAGGCAGTGCTCAACGAGCTGCTCGACCAGGCAGTCTACCGAGGATAGGAGCGCAGATGTACGGATTGAGGACAGAGAGCTGCTTCGACGCCGCCCACTTCCTGAGCGACTACGACGGCAAGTGCGAGAACCTGCACGGCCACCGCTGGCGCGTGGTCGCCTACCTAGGTGTGCCGCAGCTGCAGAGCGAGGGCCAGAACAAGGACATGGTCATCGACTTCGCGGACTTCAAGCGCGCTCTGCGCGAGCTCACGGATGCATGGGACCACAGCTTCATCGTGGAGGAGGGCAGCCTCGCACCGCAGACCGTGGCGTGCCTGGAGGAGGAGAGCTTCCGCCTCTCGTTCGTGCCCTTCCGCACCACTGCGGAGAACTTCGCCCGCTACTTTGCGGAGCGCTTGGACGAGCAGGGGCTGCCCGTCTCCCAGGTGGATGTGTACGAGACGCCCAACAACTGCGCCACCTACATGGTGGGGCGCTAGGGGCGGCATGGCAGGCACAGGCAGCGCGGGTGGGCTGATGCCCGTTGCGGAGCGCTTCGTGAGTGTCAACGGCGAGGGCCCGCGCGCGGGGAGCTTCTCTGCGTTCGTGCGCTTCCGCGGGTGCAACCTGGCGTGCTCGTACTGCGACACGCGCTGGGCATGCCAGCCCGGCTGCCCGGTCGAGGAGCTGGCCGTGGGCGAGCTGGCTGCATGGGTGCTCGCTCAGGGCACCCCCTGCGCGACCCTCACGGGCGGTGAGCCGCTTTTGCAGCCGCTGCTCCCCGAGCTGGTGGGCCGCCTGCTACAGGGTGGCCTGACCGTGGAGGTCGAGACCAACGGCGCGTGCAGTGTGCGCGAGCTGGCCGCCCTGAGGGGCGCGAGCCGCGGGACGCTGACGCTGACGCTGGACTGCAAGGCGCCTTCGAGCGGGATGGCCGGGCACATGCTCGAGTCAAACTACGCCCTGCTCGGCGCAGACGACTGCGTCAAGTTCGTGGTGGGCGGCGGCGAGGACCTCGAGGCCGCTGCGGCAACCATCGAGCGCTGCGGCCTCTTGGAGCGCTGCGCGGTGTATGTGAGCCCGGTGTTCGGGGTGATGGACCCGGCCGAGATCGTGGGCTTCTTGCAGCGGCGGGGCCTGATGCGCGCCCGCGTGCAGCTGCAGCTCCACAAGTTGATCTGGCCCGGCGTTGAGAAAGGTGTGTGAGCCATGGGGCAGCAATCCGAAGGCAAGGCCCTGGTCCTGTGCAGCGGGGGAGTCGACTCGACGACCTTGCTCGCCATGGCCGTCGAGCGCTTTGGGGCGGGCAACGTCTACGCCCTCTCCATCTCGTACGGCCAAAAGCACGCGCGCGAGATAGAGAGCGCCAAGGCCGTGGCCGCGCACTACGGCGTCGAGCAGCGCTTCTTGGACCTGAGCGCGATCTTTGCGGAGAGCGACTGCTCGCTGCTCGAGCACTCGGGCAGGGACGTCCCGCAGGAGAGCTACGCCGAGCAGCTCGAGGAGGCGGGCGGTGCCCCGGTGAGCACCTACGTCCCCTTCCGCAACGGGCTCTTCCTTGCGAGCGCGGCGAGCATGGCGCTGAGCCTGGGCTGCAGCGCGATGTACTACGGTGCCCACCACGACGACTGGGCGGGAAACGCCTACCCGGACTGCTCGCTGGAGTTCGTCCAGGCGTTCGCCAGCGCCGTCGAGCGGGGAACGGGCGGGCAGCTGCGCATGGAGGCCCCCTTCGTGATGTGGAACAAGGCGCAGATCGTGGCCCGCGGCCTGGAACTGGGCGTGCCCTACGAGCTCACCTGGAGCTGCTATGAGGGAGGGGAGAGGCCCTGCGGCGCCTGCGGCACCTGCAGGGACCGCATCGCCGCCTTCGAGGCCAACGGCACGACCGACCCGCTGATGCGCTAGAGTTGCCGCGTGAGCCCGCACCGCGTGAGGCGCGGCGAGCGAGAGAGGAGACACCATGGAGCAGACGCGCGCAGGCGAGGGCCTGACCCTCTTGGGGCGCCAGGGCACCCGCTACCCCCAGGACTACGATCCCGGCGTGCTCGAGACCTTCGAGAACAAGCACCCTGGCAACGACTACTTCGTCAAGTTCAACTGCCCGGAGTTCACCAGCCTGTGCCCCATCACGGGCCAGCCGGACTTCGCCACCATCTACATCTCGTACGTCCCGGACGTCCGCATGGTCGAGAGCAAGAGCCTCAAGCTCTATCTCTTCAGCTTCCGCAACCATGGGGACTTCCACGAGGACTGCGTGAACAAGATCATGAAGGACCTCATCGCCCTGATGGACCCCAAGTACATCGAGGTCTGGGGCAAGTTCACGCCCCGCGGCGGCATCTCGATCGACCCCTACTGCAACTACGGCAGACCCGGCACGCGCTGGGAGGAGGTTGCCTGGACGCGCCTGGCAAACCACGACCTCTACCCCGAGAAGGTCGACAACCGCTGAGGCCCACAGCGCGTGGGAGCCGCCCTTTAGCACGCGGTTAATCCGCGCGCTGCATTATTCTGGGCAATCAGGCGCGCTTTCCGATATAGTATGAAGGCTATTGTCTTCGAGGGTCCTCCCCAGAGGACGGGCCTCGACAGGGCCCAGCACGTCATACGTTAGGAGTACCAATGTCCGCACCCTCCCTCGACTACGCCGAGGTTCTCGATTACTTCATCGCCTCCGACATGGCCAAGTCCAAGAAGCTTGCAGCCAAGGCGTCCAAGCAGTTCGTCTCCGAGCTGGGGCTGGCCCCCCGCAACATGACTGAGGAGCAGACCCAGGCATTCTTCCTCGAGTGGTTCCTCTTCGACTACGAGTACGAGCCCGGCATGACCCTTGCCCGCTCCTATGCGCAAAACCCCCCGGCCGGCGCCGACCCCGCCAAGGTGGCGGAGCTCAAGCAGGTCGTCGACACGCAGTTCTGCGCGATCTTCTGGGTCGAGGGCGTGGCCCCGCTGCTCAACATCACCACCCTCGAGGAGGCGGAGAGCGGCGAGCGCTTTGCCGTGCACAGCCCCGCCCTGGCGCATTCGGTCGTCCCCGGCGCAAAGGGCGCCCTGGGCTGCCGCATCTGCCAGATCGACGGCGAGTGGTACCTGCCCGGCGAGCCCGTCTTCTACTTCCTGGTCGAGCCCACCCAGCAGCTCAAGGACAGCCTGCACCTCCCAGAGGCAAGCCGTCCCTCCTTCACCAGCCTCATTGCCCAGCACTTCGGCAGGGCCTAGCCCCTGGTGCTGCCCCAAGCGAAGCCCGGCGGGTCCGCATGAGCGGGCCCGCTTTTCGTATGCGCAGGTGACAGCTCTGCAAGGCCTTTATGTCAGGCGGGTGTCGAGAACGTGGTTTTTCACCCTGCCACAGCCCTGAGATGGTAGGCTGGGGTCATCAGGTTACACGCAACGGAAAGGTGACCGCCATGGGCAAGTTCAGGTTCATTCTCGGTGCTGCGGCAGGTGCCGCGGCCGCCCTCCTCTTCGCTCCCCGCTCCGGCAAGGAGACCCGCCGCCTGCTCGCCGAGAAGGTCGAGGACGTTGCAGATGCAGCTCCCGAGCCCATCCGCTCTGTGGCAGAGCCGGTGATCGACGCAGCAGCCAGCGCGTACGGCAAGGCCTCTGCGCACGTCGAGCAGTCGCCCGCCGCAGACGACATCAAGGCAAAGATCGCCGAGGCCCGCGACGCCCTGGCCGAGCAGATCACGCGCAACCACGTGTCTGCCACCACCGTCGAGGCAGACGTGACGGACGTCCCTGTCGACGACTTGATCGAGGATGCCGCCGAAGAGGCCGTCGAGGCTGCCGAGAGCGCGCTCGAGGATGCGCTCGAGGAAGCCCAGGAGGCCCTCGAGGAGCCCGAGGCCGCCCAGCCGGAGGAGCAGCCCGCACAGACCGTCAACTGGTACAAGTAGCTCCGGCTGGCACCGCATACGGCAAGAGAGGCGGGGGCGCTTGCATGCAGGCGCCCCCGTTTTGATGGGGCAGCGCCCCTCACAGGGAGGACAGATGCTCGAAACCAAGAATCTCCACAGGCTCAAGGTCTACGTGAGCACCAAGAAGGGCAAGGTCAGGAAGTACGGCAAGGTGCACTGCCTCGTCTTCCACCCCTCCAAGCCCAAGGCGGTCGGCCTCATGGTCAAGCGCCCAGACGCCGCCATGATGGTGCAGCGCAAGGACCGCTTCGTCAGCTTGGACAAGGTCGGCTTCACAGAGGACGGCGACCTGCTCGTCGAGCTCGACGACCGCGAGGCATGGGACCGCGACGCCGCCAAGCGCCTGGGGGTCGACCTCGACCTCTGCATCATCTGGGACGGCATGCCCGTGCGCAACCTCGAGGGCCGCGATCTGGGCGTCATCTCCAATATCGTCATATGCGACGACCTGCGCATCTGCTCTGTCGACATCTCCTCCGGTGACGTCAACCGGCTCATCTTGGGCTCGGCCGACATCTCCATCGGCCAGCTGCGCGGCTACGACCCGCAGCTGCAGGCCATCGTGGCTGACGTGCAGCCCGGCGAGGTCGAGGTCTCTGGCGGTGTGGCGGCCAAGGCCGGCGAGGCCTGGGCCAAGGGCACCCACAAGGTGAGCCAGGGCCAGGAGGCCGTGAGCACCCGCGCGGCGGAGAACATCGAGGGCACCGCCTACGCCGCCGGCGAGGCCATAGGCTCGATCAAGGAGAAGGCAAGCGCCAAGGCAGAGGAGCTGCAGCTCAGGGAGAAGGGCTCGGAGCTGAGCTCCAAGGCGGGGGAGGCCATCAACAGCGGCGCCTACAAGCTGGGACAGGCCATCGGCTCGCTCAAGGCCAAGGCCGAAGACGACGGCCCCGCGTCCCAGGCGCCTGCTGCTGGGGACGCGTCTGCCGCGGCGAGTGCGCCCAAGCCCGCCGCCCAGGAGGAGGACTCCATTGCCGACTCCGCCGCCCGCGCCTTGGGCAGCCAGCTGCGCAAGACAAAGGGCATGTTCAGCGCCTTCAAAGAAGAATTCGACAAGGCCTCCAGGTAATGCCGAGGCGCAGCAGGCCCCGCAACAACGCCAAGGGGCGCGGCCATTCCAGCCGCCTGCAGGGCAACTGCCCCCTGGGGGTCATCGACATCGCGCGCGAGGGCTACGGCTTCGTCGAGACCGAGGAGGGGGTCTTCTACATTCCCGCTAACCGGACGGGCGGCGCCATGAACGGCGACACGGTGGAGGTCCGCCCCCGCAGCTCACGCCATCAGGCCGGCCAGCGCCGCGAGGCCGTGGTCGTGCGCGTCCACAGGCGCGCCACCGAGTACGTGGTGGGCGTGGTGGAGGTCTGCGACCCGCTTGCGGCCGTTGTCCCCCAGGACCCGCGCATCCAGCACGACGTCTTCATCGACTTGAGGCAGTCGCCCCAGGTCAAGAATGGTGACATGGTGCTTGCGCGCATCACCGGCTACCCCAGCCGCAGCGCTGCGGCGACGGGCTACGTCGTCGAGGTGCTCGGCGCGAGCGACCAGCCGGGCATCGACGTCGACGCCATCATCCACGAGCACGGGCTGGCAACCGCGTTCTCGCCCCAGGCGCTTGAGCAGGCCCGCAGCCTCGACGCCGCCATCCCCGCCGCCCTGGAGGAGCCCTCGCGCCACGACCTGCGCAGCCGCGAGGTATTCACCATCGACCCGGCAGACGCGCGCGACTTCGACGATGCGATCAGCATCGACGAGGTCGGTGGGCTCACGCGCCTGGGCGTGCACATCGCCGACGTCTCGAGCTACGTGGAGTGGGATAGCAGCATCGACATCTGCGCTCGCGACCGCGCGACCAGCGTCTACCTCGTCGACCGCGTGCTGCCCATGCTCCCCGAGGAGCTGAGCTGCGACATCTGCAGCCTGCGCCCCGGGGTCGAGCGCCGCGCCCTCACTTGCGACATGCACTTCGACGCCAGCGGTGTCCTGCGCCGCTACCAGATTTTCCCCAGCGTGATACGCAGCCGCCGCCGCTTCACCTACGGGCAGGCCCAGGAGCTGCTCGACGCCATGGGGCAGGGCGCGCGCCCCACCGAGCTGGGCGAGCCCCTGGCCGGCAAGCTCTGGGCGCTGCATCAGCTGGCGGGCAAGCTGCTCGCCCTGCGCGAGCAGCGCGGGTCGCTCGACTTCGACAACCCAGAGGCCAAGCCGGTGCTCGACGAGGAGGGCCGCCCCCTGCGCATCGACCTGCGGGTGAAGAACGACGCCACATCGATGATCGAGGAGGCGATGATCGCCGCCAACGAGTGCGTGGCCGCCCACCTGCACCGCAAGCAGCTCCCCTGCGTCTTCCGCATCCACGAGAGCCCGGGCCCCAAGGCGCTCGAGGGCCTCCTGCCCGTGCTCAGGGAGCTGGGCTACAGCACGGCGGGGCTGGCAGCGGGCGAGACGGCCGCCTACCAGCGCCTGCTGGCGGAGGCGCGCCTGCGCCCGGACGGCCAGCTGGTGGACAGCATGGTCCTGAGGAGCATGGAGCGCGCCCGCTACAGCGTGCAGCCGCTGCCGCACTTCGGCCTTGCGAGCAGCTGCTACTGCCACTTCACCAGCCCCATCAGGCGCTACCCCGACCTCATGGTCCACCGCCTGCTCAAGGACCCGAGCGCGATGGAGGGGCAGCTCGAGTGGCTGGCCGAGCATGCGAGCAAGATGGAGCGCGCGGCGGAGGGAGCCGAGCGCGACAGCGTCAATCTCAAGATCTGCCAGTTCATGGCGGGCAAAGTGGGGGAGCGCTTCGAGGCGACCATCGCCGCTGTGCACGCATATGGCTTCATGGTGAGGCTCGACAACACGGCCGAGGGCTTCGTGCGCTTCGACCCGGTGAGGCACGAGTACTGCCAGTTCGACCCCAAGCTTCAGACGCTCATGGGCGAGGAGACGGGGCGCACCTACCGGCTGGGCCAGCGCGTCAAGGTGACCCTGGCACGGGTCGACCTGCGCGACCAGACCCTGGACTTCGAGCTCTAGGCGCGCCCGGGCAGCACCGCTACCTTGCGCATGTTGTGGAGGAATCCCGCAGGGCGCAAGCGAGGTGCTACCCTGTCAGGGTTGCAAACGAGAAGATCAGCGAAGGAAGCACTCCGAGCATGAACTTGAACCCCGCTATCGTCATCCCGACCTACTGGTGCGGGCGCCGCGGAGCCGGCAGCTCTGCGGGCAGCCCCGTCTACGACTACGTCACACCCATCGACCAGCCCGGCAACCTCGCCCGCTGCCTCGACTCGCTCCAGCGCGTCGAGGGCCTGGGGAGGGTCATCGTCTTGGTCGCCGCCGAGCCCGGCACCGAGAACCAGGCGGCGGAGAAGGTGCGCGACATCCTGAGCCGCTACCCCCGCATGGAGCTCGCCATGGTCTCCGCTCCCGAGCAGCGCCACGTCCACCGCCGCATGGAGCAGATCGGCCTGGGCGCTCTGGCGAGCTGCGCGAGCCTGACCGGTTACGGCGCCGTCAAGAACCTGGGCATCTTGGCTGCGTCGATCTTCGGGCACGACACCGTTGTCTTCCTCGACGACGACGTCATCGTCGACAGGCCGGACTTCCTCGAGCGCGCGCTCTACGGCATCGGCGCGCAGACGCCCTCCGGCAGCATCGTCACCGCCAAGACCGGCTACTTCTACGACGAGGCCGGCCAGAGGCTCCCCCAGCCGGAGAAGCGCTGGTACCGCAGGGGCTGGAGCAAGTCCCGCGAGCTGGCCGCCTACCTCAAGCCCGCCCTGGAGGGCCCGCGCCTCTCGCGTGCCAACACGGCCGCGGGCAGCTGCATGGTGCTGCACGCGGAGACCTTCGGCAGCGTGAGCTTCGACCCCTGGATCACGAGGGGCGAGGACCTCGACTACGTGCTCAGCTGCCGCATGTACCACCAGGACATCTGGCTCGACAACAAACTCGGCGTGCAGCGCATGCCCCGCGAGCGCCGCGACACGGCGGCTAACTTCGAGCAGGACGTGGTGCGCTGGTTCTACCAGAGCCGCAAGGTCGAGTTCGCCAAGGCGCAGATCGACCTCATGCGCGTCGAGCCCCACACCATGGAGCCCTACCCGGGCAAGTGGCTCACTCACAAGGTCGACCGGCAGGCCCTGCTCACCGCCCTGGCAAGCGCTGTGGGCGCACCCGAGCACGGCGAGTACCTCGGCATTGCCTTCGCCGGCCGCCGAGCCGCTTCCGAGTACGCGCGCGACAACTGCAGCCGCTACTTCGAGTTCCAACGCCAGTGGCCAACGCTGGTGCGCGGGCTGTGGAACTGCATCCCGCTGGCAACGCAGCTCTCCGGCGCGCGCCAGGTGGGCAGCGTCAACCCCGCTTTCACGGGCCGCTTCAGCGCGGTGGCCGCAGACGGCGCGGAGTAGCGCGGGCTTGCCTGAGGGGAGTACACTGCAGGGAGCGAGGCACATGCCCCGCTCCTTTCATTTTGCTTGAGAGCCCTAGCGCAGAGGGGAGTCACCGTGGACAGGGATCCCAAGAAGCTCGTCGGGGTAGGGGTGATGCTCGTCTCCTACGCCGTCTTCAGCGTGGTTGCCATCTACAGCGTCTTCTTCTCCAGCGGGGCCGCGTCGCCTGCCGTGGGGGTCGCTGCCATCATCGCCATGGCGATCATGAGCCTGGTTGCCCTGGTGGTCTCAGGCCAGGACATCCACGTGAGGGCCAATACCAACAACCGCACCCTGCGCCTGGCGAGCGAGACGGTCACCTTCATGAGGCAGGGCCTGAGCCAGGAGTCCGCCCAGGCCGTGTGCGACCTGCTCCTCACCGCCGTCACCGCCTGCAGCGTGGCCATCACGGACCGTGACGTCATCCTGGGCTTCTCCGGCGTCGACCGCAAGAACCACGAGCAGGGGACCCCCATCCAGACGGTGGTCACGGTCGAGACTCTCGAAGACGGCCAGACCCGCGTGGTCGAGACCGCCAACGCCCTGGGCTTCAAGGGCGACGGAGCCAAGATCAAGGGGGCTATCATCGTGCCCCTGGTGGTGAGGGAGAACATCGTCGGCACGCTCAAGTTCTACTACACCTCCGCCGCGCGCATGGACGAGGACCAGCTCGCCATGGCCGAGGGCTTTGCGCAGCTGCTCTCCACCCAGCTCTCGCTCAGCTACCTGGAGCAGCAGGCCGAGCTCGCCGCCCGCATGGAGCTCAAGGCCCTGCAGGCCCAGATCAACCCGCACTTCCTCTTCAACACCATCAACACCATCGCCAGCTACACCCGCACCGACCCCAACAAGGCACGCACCATGCTGAGGGAGTTCGCGGTGTACTACCGCCGCCTGCTCGAGAACAGCGAGGATCTCATCCCCCTCAGCAGCGAGATAGAGCAGACAGAGCGCTACCTCATGTTCCAGCGCGCGCGCTTCGGCGAGGACTCGGTGATCATGGAGATCAACCAGGAGGACGAGCTCGGCGAGCTGCGCGTGCCCGCCTTCATCCTCCAGCCCCTCGTGGAAAACGCCGTGGGCCATGGCCGCCGCCCCGATGGCAGCACCCTGCACATCGTGGTCACGGTTGAGCGCCAAGGCGACGACGCGGTCATCAGCGTCGCCGACGACGGGGTCGGCATCGCCCCGGAGCGCCTGGCGACGGTCATCGACGGCGGTTCCAAGACGGGCATGGGCATCGCCCTCAAGAACGTCAACGCGCGCCTCAAGGGCTACTTCGGCAGCTTGAGCGGCCTTGTGATCCAGAGCGTGGAGGGGGAGGGGACCACCGCGGTGCTCAACCTCTGCGGTGCGCTCGTCAAGGAGGACGGCGAGGCCGAGGAGCTCACGGTCGACACCCTGGGCTCGCTGCTCGGGCGCTAGGGGCGCCTGCAGCGGGGTGCGCTCTCCCGGCTGCGGCGGGCAGACGTTGCCTTTTCGTTTTTTCAAAACAGCTTTCGGCTCGCGCCAAAGCTGGAAAGAGCCCTCGCAGGTGTTATCATCGAATGCACGTATGGAAGTATGAATGGAGGCGAACATGCTGCGCGCGATCATCGTCGATGACGAGGCCCCGGCCCGTTCCGAGCTCAGGTTCCTGCTGGACGAGACCGGCAAGGTCGACGTCGTGGCAGAGGCCGCCAACGTTCGCGAGGCAATCGAGAAGCTCAAGGACCTTGGTGCAGACATCATGTTCCTCGACGTGAACATGCCCGGCACAGACGGCCTTCAGCTTGCAGAGGCCCTCACCCATCTCAAGTACCCGCCGTATGTGATCTTCGTCACTGCGTACAGCGAGCACGCCGTCAAGGCCTTCGACGTCAACGCCACGGACTACCTGGTCAAACCCGTCGAGACAGACCGCCTCAACCAGGCCATCGCCAAGGTCCTGCAGCACATCGGCGGCCAGGGCCACGGCAGCACCGGCGAGCGCATCCCTGTGGAGAAGGGCGGCAAGAAGCTCCTCATCCCCACAGACAAGATCCACTTCATCATGGCCAAGGACGACTACTCCTACCTCCACACGGACTCAGACCGCTACCTCTCCACGGTGAGCCTGGCCCAGCTCGAGGCAAAGCTCGAGCCCCTGGGCTTCTTCCGCGTGCATCGCCGCTACCTGGTCAACCTCTCCTGCATCCGCGAGGTCGACCCGGTCTCCGGCGGCACCCTGCTCCTCACCCTGCAGGGCGAGGAGGAGCAGATCCCCGTCTCGCGTCGCCGCGTCGCCTCGCTCAAGAAGGCGCTGGGGCTCTAGGGGCTCAACGCACATGACACTCCTGCGGGGGCGGCTGGCTCGGGCTGGCCGCCCCCGCAGTGTTTCCCGGGGTGCTTTGCGCGGCGGCATGCGCCCTGCCCGCCGCCTGCGAAATATGCTTGAAACCTTTGGCTAGTACCGTGATGCCGTAAAGCCCCTGCTAGACAAAGGAACCGCCTTGGACGCCGCCATCCAGCCCGACCTGCCCGCCTGCGCTTGCTGTGACCTGCTCGGAGACGAGCACGACCGCCCCGAGGAGGAGTGCGCGGTCTTCGGTATCTACGCCCCTGGCAAGGACGTGGGGCGCATGACCTACTTCGGCCTGCAGGCGCTGCAGCACCGCGGCCAGGAGAGCGCGGGCATCGCCGTGGGAGACCATCACTCCGTCACCATCAACAAAGACCTCGGGCTCGTGACCCAGGTGTTCAAGGAGGGCGACTTCGCCGCGCTCACCGGCCATGTGGCCATCGGGCACGCGCGCTACTCCACCAGCGGCGGCGCCGGCAGCTGGGAGGCCGCCCAGCCCCACCTCTCCGCCATCAACGACGAGATCATTGCCCTGGCCCACAACGGCACCCTGGTCAACACCGGTCACCTGCGCGTGGAGCTCGTCGAGCGCGGCATCGGGTTCCGCAGCGCCACAGACAGCGAGGTTGCGGCAAAGCTGATCGGCTACTTCACGCAGGAGAGCCACCACATGCGCGAGGGCATACGCCGCACCATGGAGCTGATCGAGGGCGCCTACGCCATGGTGCTCATCACCCGCGACTGCCTCTACGCCTTCCGCGATCCCAACGGGATCCGCCCGCTGGTGCTGGGCGCGCTTGCGGACGGGAGCGGCTACGTGGTGGCCAGCGAGACCTGCGCGCTCGACATCGTGGGGGCGCGCTACGTGCGAGACATCGCCCCCGGCGAGGTGCTGCGCATCAGTGAGAGCGGCCTTGCCAGCGAGCAGGCCGTCCCCCCGCGGGTCAAGGCGAACTGCATCTTCGAGCACGTCTACTTCGCCCGCCCGGACAGCGTCATGGACGGCGCGACCGTCTACCAGTCGCGCGTGTGGATGGGTCGCAGGCTCGCCCAAGAGGCCCCGGCAGACGCCGACATCTGCATCGGCGTGCCCGACAGCGGCATCCCTGGGGCCATCGGCTACTCGCGCGAGAGCGGCATCCCCTACAGCGAGGGCATCGTCAAGAACCGCTACGTGGGCAGGACCTTCATCCAGCCCACGCAGGAGCTGCGCAACATGGGCATCCGCCTCAAGCTCAACCCCATGCCCTCATCCATCGCGGGGCGCAAGGTGGTCGTCATCGACGACAGCATCGTGCGCGGCAACACCTCCCGCCAGCTGGTGCAGATGCTGCGCGATGCAGGCGCCACCGAGGTGCACATGCGCATCGTGAGCCCCGAGGTCAAGTGGCCGTGCTTCTACGGCATCGACACAGACCGCCAGCAGCAGCTCATCAGCGCCAACAAGAGCACAGACGAGGTCTGCGCGTTCATCGGTGCGGACAGCCTGGCGTTCCTGAGCCTCGAGGGCCTCATCGAGTCCGTGGGCATGAGGGGCGCGGAGGGCGGCGCAGTGCTCAACCCCGGCACGCGCGGCATCCCCGTCAACACCTGGCAGCAGGACGACTACAGCGACGCGGGCTTCTGCACAGCCTGTTTCAACGGCGTCTACCCGGTCAAGATCCCCGAGTCGATGTGGGAGGGCAACTTCTTGGACGTGGAGCAGGGCCCGGCACGCAACGGCGTGGGGCGCCGGTGTGGGGGGCACAAGACCCTTGGGGAGGCTTAAGCCCAGCTCCCGCCACAAGCGGCTCACTAACGGGCATAATGTCAGACAGCGCTTTTTTGACGAGGAGCGGGCCTTTGTGCGCCCGTTTGAACGAGAGGAGCAGACATGGCCGACGAGCAGATCACCTACAAGGACGCCGGCGTCGACATCGATGAGGGTGCGCGAGCCGTTCAGGCCATCCGCGGCGCTGTGCAGAGCACCTACCGCCCCGAGGTCATCGGCGACATCGGCGGCTTCGGCGGCCTCTTCAGCGCGGCCGCCTTCAAGGGCATGGAAGACCCCATCATGGTCTCCGGCACAGACGGCGTGGGCACCAAGCTACAGCTCGCCCAGATGATCGGCAGGCATGACAGCTGCGGCATCGACTTGGTGGCCATGTGCGTCAACGACGTCCTCGCCTGCGGCGCCGAGCCCCTCTTCTTCCTGGACTACGTGGCCATCGGCAAGCTCAAAGCAGAGCAGATGGCTCAGATCGTGGGCGGCATCGCAGAGGGCTGCAAGCAGGCCAACTGCTCGCTCATCGGCGGGGAGATCGCCGAGCACCCCGGTGTCATGCCCGCGGACGACTACGACCTCTCCGGCTTCTGCGTGGGCGTCGTCGACCGCCCCAAGATGATCGGTCCGGACCTGGTCGAGGAGGGCGACGTCGTTTTGGGCCTGGCCTCCACCGGCATCCACTCCAACGGCTTCTCGCTGGTGCGCCGCGCCGTGACCGAGCGCAAGAGCCTCGAGGAGCTCACCGCCCCCTGCAGCGAGCTGGGAGGCACCTCCGTCATGGACGCCCTGCTCGCCCCCACCCGCATCTACGTCAAGAGCATCGTCAACCTGCTCAAGAAGGGCCTGCCCGTCCACGCGGTGGCCCACATCACCGGAGGCGGCATCACAGAGAACCTCGACCGCGCCCTGCCCAAGACCCTCGACGCCCAAGTCGAGCTGGGCAGCTGGCCGGTGCTCCCTATCATCCAGTACGTCATCGACGCAGCCGGCCTCAGCCAGGAGCAGGCGCTCAAGACCTTCAACATGGGCATCGGCATGTGCGTCATCTGCAAGCCTCAGGACGCGGCCGCCATCCAGGCCGAGCTCGAGGCAACCGGCGAGAAGGTCTACGCCGTGGGCACCGTCATCGCCGGCGAGGGAAAGGTCGTGTACAAGTAATGCGCGACCTCAACACACCCCTCAACATCGCCGTCCTCATCTCCGGCACCGGCTCCAACATGGTTGCCATCGCGGAGGCTATTCAAGAGGGCCAGCTCAACGCCAAGATCTCCTACGTGGTTGCCAGCAACCCCCGCGCCAAGGGCATCGCCAAGGCGCAGGAGATGGGGCTGGACACCATGGTCTTCACCCCAGACGACTACGCCAAGAGCACTGCAGACGTCGAGCGCGCCATGGTGCGCAACTTCCGCAACGCTGGCGTGGACTACGTGATCATGGCGGGCTACATGCGCAAGTGCACGGGCACGCTGCTGCTGGCCTATCCCAACCGCGTCGTCAACCTGCACCCCGCCCTGCTACCCAAGCACAAGGGCGCGCACGCCATCCAAGACGCCTTCGAGGCGGGCGACGAGGTCACCGGCATCACCATCCACCTGGCCAACATGGAGTACGACGAGGGCCCCATCATCTACCAGCGCGAGGTCCCCGTTCTGCCGGGCGACAGCCTCGAGGACCTCGAGACCCGCATCCACGCCGCAGAGCACGAGGCCTACCCCTGGGTCATCCAGAAGCTCGCCCAAGACAAGGTCCACCTCTACGGCGACCACTGCGTCATCGACTAGACCGGCTCGCCCGGCGCACGCTGCGCGGCCCTGCCCCCGCAGACGAGCAGCGGGGCAGGGCCGCGCAGCTGAGGGCCGCGGGCCGGCTTGCCATTCAACCGTCAACGCACGAACACGAGGAGATGCAACACCCATGCTCAACGAGAGAATGATCGGCCTTGGCAGCGCACCCAACGCGATCCGCAGCCTCTTCGCCTACGGCCTCCAGCGCAAGGCCGAGATCGGCGAGGACAAGGTCTTCGACTACTCCATCGGCAACCCCAGCGTCCCCGCCCCGCCCCAGGTGGCGGAGTGCATCAAGCGCATGATGGAGGAGGACCCCGTCGCGCTGCACAGCTACACGCCCAGCCCCGGTACCTTCGAGGCCCGCAAGGCGGTGGCAGACCACATCAGGCGCCGCTTTGGGGTCGAGGCCGACCCGGCACAGGTGTACCTGACCCACGGTGCTGCCGCGGCGCTCGCCATCTGCCTCTCCGCCGTCGCCTGCCCCGGCGACGAGGTCATCGTACCCACGCCCTACTTCACTGAGTACAAGACCTGGATCGAGCAGGCTGGCGCTACAATCGTCGAGGTGCCCTGCCAGGTGCCCAGCTTCCAGCTCGACACCGAGGCCATCGAGGCCGCCATCACGCCCAAGACCGCAGCCATCATCGTCGACAGCCCCAACAACCCCGTGGGCGCCGTCTACAGCCGCGAGAACCTCGAGGCCCTGGCCGCTGTGCTCTCCAAGAAGGAGGCCGAGTACGGCACCAAGATCTACCTCATCGCCGACGAGCCCTACCGCGCCATCACCTACGGCGCTGAGGTCCCCTACATCCCCTGCATCTACCCCCGCACGCTGGTGTGCTACAGCTTCTCCAAGACCCTGAGCCTGCCGGGCGAGCGCTTGGGCTACATCTACGTCTCGAACCTCATGGACAACGTGCAGGAGACCACCTACGCCATCCAGGGCTCCGGCCGCTCGCTGGGCTACATCTGCTGCAGCGCCCTGTTCCAGCGCGTGCTCATCGAGTGCATCGACCTGCCCAGCGACGTCGAGGCCTACCGCACTAACCGGCAGGTGCTCACGGAAGGCCTCTCCAAGATCGGCTACGAGTACGTCGAGCCTCAGGGCGCCTTCTACCTCTGGGTCAAGGCCCTCGAGGACGACGACCTCGCTTTTGCGGAGCGCGCCAAGCAGCACGAGCTGCTCGTCTGCCCCAGCAGCGGTTTTGGCGGCAAGGGCTATGTGCGCATGAGCTACTGCATCGCGCGCGAGACCATCGAAAACTCCATGCCCGCCCTGCAGGCGCTGTGGGACAGCTACCACCAAGCCTAGGGTGCACGGGGTTTTCAACGGGCGCTTGACAACTTGGTGACCTCCTCCGCGTCTTGCTGCGCGGCACCGCCTTGCAGCTTCATCATGGGGAGGAGAGAGCCTACGGACAGAAGCGATGTTGAGAGAGGCTGCCGGCGTGCCGGCGGCCTCTTTGTGTATAGGGGGCGGCCCATGCGCGTGATGAGGTACCTGATGGGGCACAAGGCGGCCATGGCGGCGGTGTTCGCACTACTGCTGCTCATGGCGCTGTGCGAGCTCTCGCTGCCCAGGTACACCGCTGCCATCGTCGACAACGTGGTCGCCATGGCGGCGGTGGGCATGGGCGGGGACACCGCCGCCGAGCTCATGCGCCTGGGCACCCTCATGCTGCTCTTCGCCTTGGGGATGGTCGCCTGCAACGCGGGCATCGGCCTCATCGCGAGCGTCACGGGCGCTCGCATCGCGCGCGACCTGCGCGCCCAGGTCTACGAGAGGGTTATGGCGTTCTCGCCGGCGGAGGTCGAGCGCTTCTCCGCGGCCTCGCTCATCACGCGCGGCACCAACGACGTGCAGCAGATGCAGATGGTGGCCGTCATGATGCTGAGGGTGGTGCTCTACGCCCCCATCCTGGCGGTGGGCGGCATCTTCATGGTGGTGCAGACCAACGCCTCCATGGGCTGGGTCATCGCCTTGGCCGTGGTGGCTGTCTTCGCGGTGGTCGGGGCTCTGATGGCGCTCACCATGCCCAAGTTCAAGGTCATGCAGTCGCTCGTGGACAAGCTCAACCTCGTATCGCGCGAGATACTCACTGGTATATCCGTGATCAGGGCCTTTGGGCGCCAGGAGCTCGAGCAGGAGCGCTTTGCCGCGGCCAACCGCGAGCTGATGGAGACCCAGCTCTTCACAACGCGCGCCATGGTGACCATGATGCCCGCGCTCTCGCTGGTGATGAACCTGGTGTCAGTCGGCATCGTGTGGGTGGGTGGCCACCGCATCGCCCAAGGCGCCATGCAGACCGGCGACCTCATCGCCTTCATCACCTACGCCATGATCATCATCATGAGCTTCCTCATGATCGGCATGGTCTCCGTCATGCTCCCGCGTGCAGAGGTCGCGGCCGAGCGCATCGAGGAGGTGCTCGGCACGGAGCTCTCCGTGACCGACCCGGCCTCCCCGCGTGACGCGGAGCTGCTGGCGCTGGCCGCCCGCGGCGAGGGTCTTGAGCTGGCCTTCCACGACGTGAGCTTCTCGTACGACCCGGCCAGCGACCCGGTGCTCGAGCACGTGAGCTTTACAGCGGAGCCTGGCAAGACGACCGCCGTGATCGGCAGCACCGGCAGCGGCAAGTCGACGGTTATCAAGCTGCTCGAGCGCTTCTACGACGTCCAAGGCGGCGCGGTCACGGTGGGCGGCATCGACGTGCGCGAGCTGAGCCAAGCCTGCCTGCGCAGCGTGCTGGGCTACAGCCCCCAGCAGGCCTTCCTGTTTTCCGGCACGGTGGCCGGCAACGTGGGCTACGCGGACCCGCATATGCCCCGCGAGCGCATGGAGCTGGCTGTCGACGTGGCGCAGGCGCGCGGGTTCGTCGAGCAGGCGGCCGAGGGCCTCGAGGCGTCGGTTGCCCAGGGCGGCGCCAACGTCTCCGGCGGGCAGAGGCAGCGCCTCTCCATCGCCCGCTCCCTGGCTGCAGACGCCCAGGCGTACCTCTTCGACGACAGCTTCTCCGCCCTCGACTACAAGACCGATGCCCTGCTGCGCGAGGGCCTGGAGCGGCAGATGCAGGGCAAGACGCTGCTCATCGTGGCCCAGCGCATCGCCACCATCATGCACGCGGATCGCATCGTCGTGCTCGAAGACGGCCGCGTTGCCGGCGTGGGCACCCATGCGCAGCTGATGGAGAGCTGCCCCGAGTACGCCCAGATCGCCCTGAGCCAGCTGAGCCCAGCGGAGCTGGAGAGGGGAGGTGCCCGATGAGCGAGCGCAAGACGGCCCCGCGCCCACCCCACGGCCCCGGCCCTCGCTTCTCAAAGGAGCGTGCCAAGGACTTCAAGGGAACGATGAGGCAGCTGCTCTCGCTGCTCTCCGCCCACAGGCTCGCGCTCGCGGCGGTCCTCGTCTTTGCGATAGGGGGCACCGCCTTCAACATCGTGGGGCCCAAGGTCCTCTCCCTGGCGACGACCGAGGTCTTCGAAGGCGCGGTGGCGTCTGTGCAGGGCACGGGCGGCATCGACTTCGACGCCGTGGCGCGCATCTTGCTCGCCACGCTGCTCGTCTACCTGCTGAGCAGCGCCTGCAGTTTTGTGCAGAGCTGGCTGATGACGGGCGTGGTGCAGAGGCTGTGCTTCTCGCTGCGCAGGGAGATCAACCTCAAGATCGACCGCATGCCCTTCGGGTACTTCGAGCGCAACGCCACGGGAGACACGCTCTCGCGCATCACCAACGACGTGGACACCGTGGGCCAGACCCTCTCGCAGAGCGTGGTGCAGCTCGTCACCGGCGTGACGACCGTCGTGGGCGTCCTCGCCATGATGCTGTTCATCAGCCCTCTCATGACGCTGGTCGCCCTGCTCATCATCCCGGTCTCCCTGGCGCTGGTGATGCTCATCGTCAAGCGCTCGCAGCGCTACTTCTTCGCCCAGCAGGAGGTCCTCGGCCAGGTCAACGGCATCATCGAGGAGACCTTCTCCGGTCAGGGCGTGATCAAGGCCTTCAACGGCGAGCAGCGCGCGCTCGAGGAGTTCAACGAGGCCAACGGCAGGCTCTACGAGGCGGGCTGGAAGAGCCAGTTCGTCAGCGGCTTGATGAAGCCCGTCATGGACTTCGTGGGCAACCTGGGCTATGTGGCAGTCGCGCTCATGGGCGGCTGGCTCGCGGTCCAGGGCGCTATCACCGTAGGCGACATCCAGGCGTTCATCCAGTACGTGAAGAACTTCACCCAGCCCCTGAGCCAGATGAGCCAGGTGAGCACTCAGCTGCAGCAGATGGCCGCCGCCGCAGAGCGCATCTTCGAGTTCCTGGGCGAAGAGGAGGAGGCCGAGGCCCCGCAGGTGGCCGCAGCCGATGCCTGCCCAGACGGGTTGCGCGGGGCTGTCTCGTTCGAGGACGTGGTGTTCGGCTACGTGCCCGGCAAGCCCGTCATCCACGGCTTCAGCGCACAGGTGCAGCCCGGCCAGACCGTGGCGCTGGTGGGCCCCACCGGCGCAGGCAAGACCACCATGGTCAAGCTGCTGATGCGCTTCTACGACGTGAGCGGGGGCTGCATCCGCATCGACGGGCGCGACCTGCGCGGCATCCCGCGCGAGCAGGCGCGCGGGATGTTCGGCATGGTCTTGCAGGACGCCTGGCTCTTCGGCGGCACGATACGCGAGAACATCCGCTACGGCCGCTTGGACGCGACCGACGAGGAGGTCGAGGCAGCGGCGCGCGCTGGCTGCGCGGACCACTTCATCCGCACGTTGCCGGGCGGCTACGACTACGTGGTCAACGAGGACTCCAGCAACCTGAGCCAGGGCCAGCGCCAGCTGCTCACCATCGCGCGCGCCATCTTGGCAGACCGCCCCATGCTCATCCTCGACGAGGCGACCTCGAGCGTGGACACCCGGACCGAGGAGCGCATCCAGGAGGCCATGGACAACCTGATGGAGGGGCGCACGAGCTTCGTCATCGCCCACAGGCTGAGCACCATCAGGGATGCGGACCTCATCTTGGTGATCCGCGACGGCGACGTGGCTGAGCAGGGCACCCACGAGGAGCTCCTGGAGCGCGGCGGCTTCTACGCGGAGCTCTACAACTCGCAGTTCGAGGGCTGCGAGTAGGTGCAGGCAACCCCTTCAGGAAAGAACAAGGAATACGAACCGGGACGAAGCGAAAACAGTGTTACCCTCGAACGACTTGTTTGTTTGAGACGATTAAGCGCGGCCTGCGGGCCGGGAGGGGGCCTGATGCTGCTCGAGAGGGGACTGGGGGCGTGCAAGCGCGCGGCGGCGCTGCTTTGCGCCGCCGTGCTGGCCTGCGGGCTGTGCCTGGGCCCCTGTGCCGCGGCCCAAGCCTCGCAGCTCGACCGCTACGCCAAGCTCGAGGCCCGCTACATCAGCTGCCCGGAGGGCGGGATCGCCTTCTTTGGCTCCTCGTACCTCTCCAGGTGGGACAGCGCCGCGCGGGACTTCGAACGGGCCTTCGGCTACCCGGCCAACATGGTCTACAACTACGCCATCGGCGGCAGTGGCATCAGCGTGTGGACGAGCGCCGAGTACCTCGACCTCGTCGCCTCGAAGAGGCCCAGCGTGGTGGTGATCCACGGCGTCAACGACCTGCGCTACTACCCCGACCGCCCCGACTCGCTCACAGACGAGCAGGCGGTGGAGAAGAGCCTCGCGGCGCTCAAGCTCTACGTGGCCGGCCTGCAGGAGCGCCTGCCCGGCGTCAAGATCGTGCTCGTCTCCGCCTTCAAGACCCCGGCCGAGTACCTGCACGAGCCCGTGTACGGCAGCAGCTGCAGGAGCTGGCAGCGCATCGACCTCTACAACGCCAAGCTGCGCGCCTTCGCTGCAGGCAGCAGGCAGCTGGCCTTCGTCGACATCGAGCCCTACCTGCTCGGCGAGGACCGGGACCTCTGGGGCAACCGGCGCGTGCGCTTCTACACCAACGCCGCAAGGCTCTGCGACAAGCGCAGCCTGGCCAGTGCCCGCACCCTGCAGTACTGCAAGCGCCGCGGCACGCTGGCCTGCCCGTACTTCCGCTCGGACCTGCACCACGCCAGCAAGCTCGCCTACAGCTCCATCTGGCTGCCGCTTGTGGGCGCGGTTGCCGTCAGCAGCAGCGCTGCGCTGCCAAGTCAAGAAATCTGATAATCAACGACTCAACATCCTTGGTAACGCATCTGTGACATAAGCTACCCTGTGCGGGACTAGTCTCTAGAATCCTCTCAAACGAGTTCACCTCACATGCGACTACAGGGAGGATACAATGCGCAAGTTCAAGACCGAGTCCAAGCGCCTGCTGGACTTGATGATCAACTCCATCTACACCAACAAGGAGATCTTCCTCCGCGAGCTGATTTCCAACGCCTCAGACGCTTTGGACAAGGTGTACCTGGAGTCCCTCAAGAACGGCGACGGCGGCGTCGTCCGCTCCGACCTCTTCATCAACGTCAGCTGTGACAAGGACGCCCGCACCATCACCATCACGGACAACGGCATCGGCATGGACCAGGAGGCCCTCGAGGCCAACCTCGGCACCATCGCCCACTCCGGCTCGCTTGAGTACAAGGAGGGCGAGGACGCCAAGGAGTCTAGCGAGATCGACATCATCGGCCAGTTCGGCGTGGGCTTCTACTCCGCCTTCATGGTGGCAGACCATGTGAAGGTCGTCACCAAGCCCTACGGCTCCGAGCAAGCCTACACCTGGGAGAGCGAGGGCCTCGAGGGCTACACCATCGGCGAGGGCGAGCGCGAGGGCCGCGGCACCACCATCACCCTCACCCTGCGCGAGGACAGCGACGACTTCAACTACAGCCAGTTCCTCAACACCTATGCCCTGCAGGACCTCGTCAAGCGCTACAGCGACTACGTGCGCTACCCCATCATGATGAAGTTCACCAAGTCCGTGCCCGTCGAGCGCCCGCAAGACGCTCCGGAGGACTGGAAGCAGGAGTACCGCGACGAGGACGAGGTCCGCACCGTCAACTCCATGGTGCCCATCTGGACCAAGAAGAAGGCCGACGTCACGGACGAGGAGTACAACGAGTTCTACAAGAGCACCTTCCATGACGACCACGACCCGGCGGCAGTGATCTCCATCCACGCGGAGGGCACCATCAGCTACGACGCCCTGCTCTTCATCCCCGCAGTTGCCCCGCGCGAGATGCTCAGCCGCAGCTTCAAGAAGGGCCTGACCCTCTACAGCTCCAGCGTCATGATCATGGACAAGTGCGAGGAGCTGCTGCCGGATTACTTCGGCTTCGTCCGCGGCATCGTTGACTCCCCGGACCTCAGCCTCAACATCTCGCGCGAGATGCTGCAGCAGAGCAAGGAGCTGGCCACGATCCAGCGCCGCATCGAGAAGAAGGTCAAGGCCGAGCTGGTCAGCATGATGGAGAACGACCGCGAGAAGTACGAGGGCATCTACAGGTACTACGGTCCCAACTTCAAGTTCTCCATCTACAGCACCTTCGGCGGCACCTCGTCCATCCTCTCCGACCTGCTGATGTTCCCCTCTGCCATGGAGGGCAAGATGGTCACGCTCGGCGAGTACTGCCAGACTGCCCCGGAGGAGCAGGACAAGATCTACTTCGCCACGGGCGACACGGTCGAGCGCCTGGGCAGCGCTCCCACCGTCAAGGGCGTGGTCGATAAGGGCTTCGACGTGCTGCTGTGCACTCATGACGTCGACGAGTTCTGCCTGATGTCCATGGGCGGCTTCGACGGAAAGCCCCTGGTCAACGTGGGCACCGCCGAGCTCGACCTCGAGACCGAGGAGGAGAAGGCCGAGCACGAGAAGGTCTCCGAGGAGAACGCGGACCTCTTCGCCGACATGGCCGCCAGCCTGGGCGACAAGGTGACCAAGGTTGTCGCCAGCACCATGCCCATGGAGTGCGCCGCCTGCCTCACCGCTGGCGGCATGGTCTCTCTGGCCATGGAGAAGTACTTCAAGTCGCTGCCGCAGCACGACGAGGAGGTTCCCAACGCCGAGCACGTGCTCGAGCTGAACATGGGCCATCCCGTGATCAAGGCCCTGCAGAAGGCCTACGAGGACGGGGACACGGACACCGTCTCCGCCTACACCCTGATCCTGCACGATCAGGCGCTCATGGCCGAGGGCTTCCAGATCGAGGACCTCGACGCCTTCAACGAGGCCGTCTACAAGCTCATGGTCTAGGGCACGCGCCTGCAACGGCACGGCACCGAGGCCCGGGTCAGCACCCGGGCCTCTTTTTGTAAGATGGGCCTGCAACAAAACGCGTCCGAGGAGGCGAGGATGGAGTACCGCGAGGCGCTCGAAGCGCTCGAGAGCGCGCTCAAGTTTGGGATCGACCCCAGCTTGGAGCCCATCAGGAGGATGTGCGAGACCCTGGGCAACCCCCAGGAGAGCTACCTCTGCGTGCAGGTTGCCGGCACCAACGGCAAGTCGAGCGTGAGCCGCATGACTGCCGCCCTGCTCGGCGCCCGCGGGCTCAAAACCGCCCTCTACACCAGCCCGGAGCTGGTGCGCTACCCGGAGCGCATGGAGATAGGCGGCCGCGTCGTGAGCGACCAGCGCTTTGCAGACGCCGTCGAGGCGGCCCTGGGCGCTGCCCGGCGCTGCGGCATCGAGGCCACGGAGTTCGAGCTCCTCACGGCCGGGGCGCTGTGGCTCTTCGCTCAGGAGGGCGTGCAGGCAGCGGTGCTCGAGTGCGGCCTGGGCGGGCGCTGGGACGCGACGAGCGTCTGCACGCCGCAGGTTGCCGTGATCACGGGCATCGCCTTGGACCACACCCACATCCTGGGGGACACGCTCGAGGCCATCGCTGCGGAAAAGGCCGCCATCATCAAACCCGGCTGCACCGCCGTGCTGGCTCCGCAGCTCGCCGCGCGGCCCGTCTTCGACCAGCGCATCCTCGAGGTGGGCGCGCAGCTGGTGGAGGCCGATCCAGCGGCAGGGGAGGGCTTGGCCGGCGCGCTGGCGCACATGCCCTCCTACCAGCAGGGCAACGCGGCCGTGGCGCTCGCCGCCGCCCACGCGCTCGCCGGCCCCCTCGCCTTGGAGGACGCGCGCGCCGCGCTGGCGGCCCTGCAGATCCCCGGGCGCTTCGAGACCCTGCGCGACCAGCCCCTCCTCCTCATCGACGCAGCCCACAACCCCCAGAGCGCCCAGGTTCTGGCGCATGAGCTCGAGCGCCGCTTCCCCCACCCGGCCGAGCGCCCTGCCCTGCTCGTCGGCGTGCTGGCAGACAAGGACGTGGGCGGCGTGGTCGGGGCCCTTGCGCCCCTGTTCCAGCGCATCGTCTGCACTGCCTCCAAGAGCCCCCGCGCCGTCCCCGCAGCCGAGCTGGCCGCCCTCGTGAGGCGCGCCAACCCCGCCGCCAGCGTCCAGGAGGCCCCCGGCATCCCCGAGGCCCTGCAGCTGCTCGGCGGCTGCGACGTGGTCGCCTCCGGCTCCATCACCGTTGCCGGCGAGGTCAAAGGCTGCTGGCTCGACGCCTGCCGCTAGCCCGAGTGATACCATCCTCACCGTTGCCCGTCTCATCCCAAGGAGGCTCCCAGCATGAGCGACATCCTGGACAAGATCCTCATCGGCCCCGTAAAGGTCCTGCTCGCCGTCACCGCGGCCATCATCGTTGCTCTCTACCTGCTCAGCATCGTCTGGGTCGTGAGGGACGCGCGCCAGCGCGGCGCCAACCCCGTGCTCTGGGGCATCGTCGCCCTCATCCCCGTTGCGGGCCTCGTGGCCTACTGCCTCCTGCGTCCCTCGCTCACCAACGCCGACTTCCACGCCCAAGACATGGAGCTTGAGTTCCTGCGCCGCCAGCTCGACCAGGTCCACCCCTGCCCCCACTGCGGCTACCCCATCGAGCGCGACTTCGTCGCCTGCCCCCACTGCCACAAGCAGCTGCGCAACGTCTGCACCCGCTGCGGCCGCGTCCTCGAGCCGGAATGGACTATATGCCCCTACTGCACCACCCCCGTCGGGAGGGGGCGCTAAGGGCCTTATTCGCGGCTCCCGCCTTCGCTCACGTAGCTCCAAGTACGCTCCCTTCGTCGGTCACCACGACTAAGGCCCTTATCGCCCCTTCCCGGGGCAACGGGCTCCTGCCTTCGGCGGCGCTGCGCTTGCGGTGCCGCTGTTTTTTTTGTTCGCGGGGCGGGGTTATAATCATCAGCTATGCCATCCCGAGGCATAACTCTTGTCCTTGCGACTCGGTCTGTTCCCGAGCCGCTTCACAGGTAAGTCCCTCTCGGTTTGTTCCCGAGCAAGGGCAGAAAGGATCGCACCATGAGCACCATCACCGTCAACCTCCCGGACGGCTCCGTAAAGGAGCTCGAGGAGGGGGCAACTCTGGCAGACGTCGCAGCCTCCATCGGCTCCGGGCTTGCCAAGGCATCCCTGGCAGGCAAGATCAACGGGCAGCTCGCAGACCTGAGCGCACCGGTCTCCCAGGGCGACGCCATCGAGATCATCACCAGCCGCTCCCCCGAGGGCCTCGACATCATGCGCCACAGCTGCGCGCACATCATGGCCGAGGCCGTTCAGCTGCTCTTCCCGGGCGCGCAGATCGGCTTCGGGCCGCAGACAGAGGACGGCTTCTTCTACGACTTCGCGCTCTCGCGCACGGTGAGCAACGAGGACTTCGAGGCCATCGAGGCCAAGATGGCAGAGATCGTCAAGAAGGACGAGCCCTTCGTCCGCGAGGTAGTCACGCGCGAGCAGGCCAGGGAGATCTTCGCCGACCAGCGCCTCAAGCTCGAGCACATCGACGACTTCGAGGATGACACCACCATCACCATCTACCGCCACGGCGCCTTCGTCGACCTGTGCAGCGGCCCCCACGTCCCCAGCGCCGGCAAGATCGACGCCAAGGGCTTCAAGCTGATGAAGGTCTCCGGCGCCTACTGGAAGGGCGACGCGGAGCGCGAGCAGCTGCAGCGCATCTACGGCACCGCCTGGTTCAACAAGAAGGACCTCAAGGCCTACCTGACCCGCCTGGAGGAGGCCGAGAAGCGCGACCACCGCAAGCTGGGCCGCGAGCTGGGCATCTACATGATGGACGAGGCAGCGGGCGTGGGCCTGCCCCTCTACCTCCCTAAGGGCGCGCGCGTCATCCGCCTCATGCAGGAGTGGCTGCGCAAGGAGCTCTACCGCCGCGGCTACGAGGAGGTCGTCACCCCGCACGTCTACAAGTCAGACGTCTGGAAGACCTCCGGCCACTACGGCTACTACAAGGAGAACATGTACTTCTTCAACATCAACGAGGGCAGCGATGATGAGCCCCGTCTGCAGGAGTACGGCGTGAAGCCCATGAACTGCCCGGGTCACGTGATCCTCTACAAGAACGACATCCACTCCTACCGCGACCTGCCGGTGCGCTACTTCGAGTTCGGCACGGTGTACCGCCACGAGATGAGCGGCGCCGTCCACGGCCTCATGCGCGCCCGCGGCTTCACGCAAGACGACGCCCACGTGTTCTGCACGCCCGAGCAGGTCGTCGACGAGGTCTGCGCCATCCTCGACACCGCGGACTTCATCATGAGCTCCTTCGGCTTCGAGTACGAGGCGGAGATCTCCACCCGCCCGGAGAAGTCCATCGGCACCGATGACATGTGGGAGCTGGCCACCGACGCCCTGCGCCAGGCGCTCGACCGCCGCGGCCTGCCGTACGAGATCAACGAGGGCGACGGCGCCTTCTACGGCCCCAAGATCGACATCAAGGTCAAGGACGCCCTGGGCCGCACCTGGCAGTGCTCCACCATCCAGGTCGACTTCAACCTGCCCGAGCGCTTTGACATGACCTACCGCACCGCAGACAACTCCGAGGCCCGCCCCTTCATGCTGCACCGCGCGCTCTTCGGCTCCATCGAGCGCTTCCTCGGCATTCTGATCGAGCACACCGCAGGCCACCTGCCGCTGTGGCTGTGCCCCACCCAGTGCGTCATCGTCCCCATCGCCGACCGCCATCACGACGCCGCCAAGGAGCTCAAGGCCAAGCTCGAGGCAGTGGGCGGACGCGTTGAGATCTACGGCCAGAACGAGCCCATGCGCGTCAAGATCGCAAAGGCGCAGCAGCAGAAGATCCCCTACATGCTCGTCTTGGGCGACCAAGAGATCGCGAACGGGCAGGTCTCTGTCCGCGAGCGCCACGAGGGCGACCTGGGCACCATGGCCGTCGAGGACATCTGCAAGATCATCAAGGAGGCACAGGTTTAACATGACTCGTCCCATGAACATCGCGGAGAAGATTCTCGCAGCCCACGCGGGCCTCGACGAGGTCGTACCCGGCCAGCTCATCGAATGCGACCTGGACCTGGTTCTGTCTAATGACGTCACCGCGCCGATCGCCATCGACGAGTGCAAGAAGATCACCGACAGGGTCTGGGACGTCGACAAGGTCGTCATGGTCCCGGACCACTACACCCCCAACAAGGACATCAAGTCCGCCGAGCTCTCCAACCGCGTGCGCAAGTTCGTGCGTGAGCAGGGGATCAAGCACTACTGGGAGGTGGGCTGCGTGGGCGTCGAGCACGCGCTGCTCCCCGAGCAGGGCGTGTGCGTCCCCGGCGACCTGATCATCGGCGCAGACAGCCACACCTGCACTTACGGCGCGCTGGGCTGCTTCTCCACCGGCGTGGGCTCCACGGATGCCGGCGTGGGCCTGGCAACCGGCCGCGCCTGGTTCAAGGTGCCCGAGAGCATCAAGTTCGTCATCGACGGCCAGCTCCAGCCCGGCGTTACCGGCAAGGACATCATCTTGCACATCATCGGCAAGATCGGCGTTGACGGCGCACTCTACAAGGCCATGGAGTTCACCGGCAGCGCCATCCGCAGCCTGAGCATGGAGGGCCGCCTCACCATCTCGAACATGGCCATCGAGGCTGGCGGCAAGGCCGGCATCATCGAGGTCGACGACATCACCCGCGCCTACATGGAGCCTCGCGCCGAGCGCCCCTGGGTGGAGTACCACTCCGACCCGGACGCCGAGTACGCCCAGGTGATCAGGATCGCAGCCGAGGACATCCAGCCCACTGTGGCCCTGCCCAGCCTGCCCTCCAACACCAAGCCTGCCGCCGAGTGCCGCAGCATCCAGATCGACCAGGTCGTGATCGGCTCGTGCACCAACGGCCGCATCGAGGACATGCGCCAGGCCGCCGCGGTGCTCAAGGGCCGCAAGGTCAACCCCAACGTGCGCTGCATCATCATCCCCGCAACCCAGCAGGTGGTGCGCCAGTGCATCCAGGAGGGCTTGAGCGAGATCTTCCTTGATGCAAACTGCGTCATCTCCGCGCCCACCTGCGGCCCCTGCCTGGGTGGCCACATGGGCTGCCTGGCCGCCGGCGAGCGCGCCATTGCAACCACCAACCGCAACTTCGTCGGGCGCATGGGCGACCCCACCTCCGAGGTTGTCTTGTCCAACCCGGCGGTTGCGGCCGCCTCTGCCGTCGCAGGCCACATCGCCTTGCCGGAAGACCTGGACTAGGAGGGGAGCAGCATGAAGTTTGAAGGAAGCGCACACCGCTACGGCCGCGACATCGACACCGACGTCATCATCCCGGCCCGCCACCTGACCACCACCGACCCGGCGGAGCTTGCCAAGCACTGCCTCGAGGACCTCGACCCGCAGTTCGTGGGCAAGGTCCAGCCGGGCGACATCCTGGTTGCCGAGGAGAACTTCGGCTGCGGCTCCTCGCGCGAGCACGCGCCCATCTCCATCAAGGCGGCCGGCGTGAGCGTGGTCATCGCCAAGAGCTTTGCCCGCATCTTCTACCGCAACAGCATCAACATCGGTTTGCCCATCATGGAGTGCCCCGCCGCCGTCGACGGCATCAAGCAGGGAGACCGCGTCTCCGTCGACGCAGACACCGGCGTCATCACCAACGAGACCACGGGCGAGAGCTTCCAGGCCCAGCCCTTCCCGGAGTTCATCCAGGAGATCATCGAGTGCGGCGGCCTGATCGAGCGCACCAAGAGGAAGCTGGGGAAGTAGCCATGAGCAAGCAGTACAAGATCTGCGTCCTGGAAGGCGACGGCATCGGCCCGGAGATCATGGCCGAGGGCATCAAGGTGCTCGACGCGGTGGGTGCCAAGCATGGTGTGGCGTTCTCGTACGAGAGGGCCCTCATCGGCGGCTGTGCCATCGACGTTGCCGGCGACCCCCTGCCCGAGGAGACCCTGCGCATCGCGCGTGCCAGCGACGCGGTGCTCCTGGCCGCCGTGGGCGGCCCCAAGTGGGACACCACGGACAGCTCGAAGCCCCGCCCCGAGCAAGGCCTCCTGCGCATCCGCAAGGAGCTCGGCCTCTACACCAACCTGCGCCCGGTCCAGATTTTCAGCGCCCTGGCCGGGGCCTCCACCCTGCGCCCCGAGGTCATCGAGGGCGTCGACATCGCCATCGTGCGCGAGCTCACCGGCGGCCTCTACTTCGGCGAGCGCCATCGCTACTACGACGAGCCCGGCGCCGGCTCGCAGGGCAGGCCCGGCCAGCGCGCCGTGGACACCCTCGAGTACCGCGAGTACGAGGTCGAGCGCATCGCGCGCCAGGCCTTCGAGGCTGCCAAGACCCGCCGCGGCCGCGTGCACAGCGTCGACAAGGCCAACGTGCTCGACACCTCCCGCATGTGGCGCGAGGTCGTGCACCGCGTGCACGACGAGGAGTACCCGGAGCTCGAGCTGATCGACATGCTGGTCGACAACACTGCCATGCAGCTGGTGAACGACCCGCGCCAGTTCGACGTCGTGGTGACCGAGAACATGTTCGGCGACATCCTCTCGGACGAGGCTGCCCAGATCACCGGCTCGCTCGGCATGCTCGCCAGCGCCTCCATGGGCGACGGCGTATCGCTCTTCGAGCCCAGCCACGGCTCCGCCCCCGACATCGCGGGCAAGGGCATCGCCAACCCGCTGGCCCAGATCCTGTCCTGCGGCATGATGCTCCAGTACGCCTTTGGGCTGGCAGACGCCGCAGCAGACATCACCCGCGCCATCACCGAGGTCCTCGACGAGGGCTGGCGCACCGGAGACATCAAGGATGCCTCCACCCCTGCAGACAAGATCGTCGGCACCGCGCGCATGGGCGAGCTCGTGGTGTCGCACCTGTAACCGCAAAGAGAGGTACCCCCGTGAAAGCCGTTATCCCCGCAGCAGGCCTGGGCTCGCGCTTCTTGCCGGCAACCAAGGCCCAGCCCAAGGAGATGCTCTCCATCGTCGACAAGCCTGCCATCCAGTACATCGTGGAGGAGGCGCTCGACGCCGGCGCAGACGAGGTGGTCGTGGTCAACAGCCATGACAAGAAGACCATCGAGGAGCAGTTCACCCCCAACCCGGGCCTTGTCGCCGCGCTGCGCGAGAAGGGCAAGGACGCGTACGCTGACGCCGTTGAGGCGGCCGGCAACCTGCCTGTGAGCTACGTCTACCAGGAGGAGCCGCTGGGCCTGGGCCACAGCGTGCTCCAAGCGGCCCCCAAGACCGGCAGCGACATGTTCATGGTCATGCTGGGCGACGTCCTCGTGCCGGACAACACCATCTGCCCGGCTATGGCGACGCTTTCCGCCGCGCATTCCAATGCCAGCGTGATCGCAGTGGTGCCTGTCCCGGACGACCAGGTGAGCCGCTTCGGCATCGTGGGCTGCGTCGAGGAGCCCGACGGAGCGCTGCGCATCACCAAGATGGTCGAGAAGCCCTCCCTCGAGGAGGCTCCCAGCCACCTGGCGATCTTCGGCCGCTACCTGCTGAGCCCCAAGGTCATGGAGCTGCTGGAGACCACCGAGCCCGGCGCCGGCGGAGAGATTCAGCTCACCGACGCGCTGGTCGAGCTCCTCAAGACCGAGAACGTCTACGCCTACGTCATCGACCCCGCAGAGGGCTTTGACACCGGCACGGTCGCCACCTGGCTCGAGGCCAACGTGGCGCTTGCCATGCGCGACCCCAAGCTGGCCGCCCATTTGAGGGAGACGGTCGGCGGGCTTTTCGCGTAGAATGCCTATGCGTCGTCCACGGACGGATGGCCGAGTGGTTTAAGGCAGCGGTCTTGAAAACCGCCGAGCGCGAGAGCGTTCCTAGGGTTCGAATCCCTATCCGTCCGCCATACAGGAATCAAAAGAGCCCGGACTCCCGGGCTCTTTCTTGTTAGCAGCCCCTGCAGGGGGGATGAGAACCCCTATACTCCAGACCATGTGCAACATCGCGCGTTCGAAGAGAAGGGGAGTGCTGTGAAAGAGCTGGAAGAGCGCATCTTGCGCGACGGGGTTGTGAAGACGGAGGGCGTGCTCAAGGTCCCCACCTTCCTCAACCACCAGATGGACGTCGAGCTTATCGACGCCATGGGTGCCGAGTGGGCGCGCCGCTTCGAGGGCAAGACCATCAACAAGATCCTCACCATAGAGGCAAGCGGCATCGGCATCGCCGCCCTCGCCGCACGGCACTTCGGCAACTGCCCGGTGGTCTTTGCCAAGAAGGCCAAGTCCATCAACCTCACGGGAGACCAGTACTGCACCAAGGTACAGTCGTTCACCCATGGCAAGGTCTTCGACGTCATCGTCGAGAAGGACCTGCTCGGCCCGGAGGACCACCTGCTCATCATCGACGACTTCATGGCCATGGGCGCCGCCATGCACGGCCTGCTCGAGATCGTCGAGCAAGCAGGGGCGACGGTCGAGGGCATCGGCATCGCCATCGAGAAGGGCTTCCAGCCCGGCGGAGACAGCCTCCGCAGGCTCGGCTACCGGCTCGAGTCGCTCGCCATCGTCGACGAGCTCGACCCGGCAAACGGCACGGTGTACTTCCGCGAGCAGCCCCAAGCGTAAAGGAGAGGCAGAGGCGATGACAGACGCGAGCCAGGAGCACAAGCTCACCAAGGACCTGCAGACCCTCGACGCCAAGATTCCCTTGGCAGCCGGCATCCCCTACGGCATCCAGCACATCCTGGCCATGTTCGTCGCCAACCTGGCTCCCATCGCCATCGTGGCGGCAGCCTCGGGCATCACGGATGCCACGGCGCTCATCCAGTCTGCCATGCTCATCGCAGGCATCGGCACGCTAATCCAGCTCTTCCCCGTCTGGCGCATCGGCTCGGGCCTGCCCATCGTCATGGGCGTGAGCTTCACCTTCGTCTCCGCGGCCTGCGTCATCGGCTCGACTATGGGCTACGGCTACGTGCTCGGCGCCGTCATCGTGGGCGGTTGCATGGAGGGCGTGCTCGGCCTGCTGGCCCGGTACTGGTGCCGTATCGTCACGCCCATCGTCGCAGCGAGCGTGGTCACGGCCATCGGCTTCTCGCTGCTGGGCGTGGGTGCCAGCTCCTTCGGCGGCGGCACCGGCGCAGAGGATTTCGGCGCTTGGTACAACCTGCTGCTCGGCACCGTCTCGCTCGTGGCCTGCCTGGCCTTCCAGGTCTTCGCCCCCAAGGGCATCCGCCAGCTTTCCGTGCTCTTCGGCCTGATCATCGGCTATGCGGTCGCCCTGCTCATGGGCAGGGTCGACTTCAGCGGCTTTGCGAACCTGGCGCCCCTCAGCCTGCCGGCGCTGGCCTTCCTCGACGAGGGTCTTGCACCGCAGTTCGCCGTCGGGCCCATCATCACCGTCTGCATCATCTTCCTGGTCTCTGCCACAGAAACCATCGGCGACTCCAGCGCCCTGGCCATGGCGGGCCTCAAGCGCCAGATCAACGGCAAGGAGCTCTCCGGCTCCATCGCCTGCGACGGCTTCGTCTCTGCGCTGGGCGGCTGCCTGGGCTGCACCCCCATCACCTCGTTCAGCCAGAACGTGGGCCTCGTGGCCATGACGGGCGTCGTCAACCGCCGCGCCATCGCCACCGGCGCGGGCATCCTGGTCATCGCAGCCTTCGTGCCGGCGGTGGCGGCCGTGTTCAACAGCCTGCCGGAGCCCGTTTTGGGCGGCTGCACCATCATGATGTTCGGCAACATCATCGTAAGCGGCTTCCAGATGATCGAGCGTGCAGGCTTCACCCACCGCAACATGACCATCGCTGCCCTGAGCCTTGCGCTGGGCATCGGCTTCACTCAAGTGAGCGACATCTTCGTCAACACCCCGCAGCTCTTCCAGGACGTCTTCGCGGCCAACTGCGTGGCGGGCGTCTTTGTGGTGGCGGTCCTTGCCAACCTGCTCATCCCCAAGGACCCAAAGCCCGCCGAGGGCGAGGCCCCGGCAGGGGAGTAGGCGGCCGCTCGGGCGGCTCAGGGAGCTTGTTTCCAGTATTAACACAGCCGAAATAATTGCACGGCCGCATGTGCCTACTATATTTTCAGCAGGTTTCGGTCCTGCCATTATCCGAGTGATTTCCCAGGGAGGGAAAGCTGATGTCTTACGCAGAGCGAGTTATCGAGCAGATCAAGGCCCGCGATGGCGAGCAGGCGCTCTTCATCCAGGCTGTCACCGAGGTGCTGGAGACCCTCCAGCCCGTTCTGGACGCACACCCCGAGTACGAGGAGGCCAAGCTCCTCGAGCGCATCACCGAGCCCGAGCGCGTGATCATGTTCCGCGTTCCCTGGGTTGACGACGAGGGCAAGGCCCAGGTCAACCGCGGCTACCGCGTCGAGTTCAACTCCGCCATCGGCCCCTACAAGGGCGGCCTGCGCTTCAACCCCACCGTCAACCTGGGCATGCTCAAGTTCCTGGGCTTCGAGCAGATCCTGAAGAACTCCCTCACCACCCTGCCCATGGGCGGCGGCAAGGGCGGCTCCGACTTCGACCCCAAGGGCAAGTCCAACAACGAGATCATGCGCTTCTGCCAGTCCTTCATGACCGAGCTCCAGCGCCACATCGGCCCCGACACCGACGTCCCCGCCGGTGACCTGGGCGTCGGCGGTCGCGAGGTCGCCTACATGTTCGGCCAGTACAAGCGCATCCGCAACGAGTTCACCGGCGTCCTCACCGGCAAGGGCCTGGCCTTCGGCGGCTCCCTGGCCCGCACCGAGGCAACCGGCTACGGCCTGGTCTACTTCGTGGCCGAGCACCTGCGCTGCCAGGGCGACTCCTTCGAGGGCAAGACCGTCGTGGTCCACGGCTCCGGCAACGTCGCTATCTACGCCGTCCAGAAGGCCGAGCAGCTGGGTGCCAAGGTCATCGCCGTCTCTGACACCAAGGGCTACGTCCAGGACGACGAGGGCATCTCCGTCGAGGCCCTCGAGGCCATCTACAACGCCAAGCGCTCTGGCAACGACAAGGGCGTCTCCCTGGCCATGTACACCGACTACCGCCCCAACGCCAAGTACACTGCCGGCGACGGCCGCGGTGTCTGGCAGATCCCCTGCGACATCGCCCTGCCCTGCGCCCGTGAGAACACCCTGCTCCTCGAGGACGCAGAGGCCCTGGTCGCCAACGGCTGCAAGATCGTGGGCGAGGGCGCGAACATGCCCACCACCCTCGAGGCAACCAAGTACCTGCAGGAGCACGGCGTGGTCTTCATGCCCGGCAAGGCTGCCAACGCCGGCGGCGTTGCCGTCTCCGGCCTGGAGATGAGCCAGAACGCCGGCCACATCTCCTGGTCCTTCGAGGAGGTCGACAACAAGCTCAATGACATCATGGTCAACATCTACCATGCTGCAGACGACGCTGCCAAGAAGTACGGCGTCGAGGGCGACTTCGTCGCTGGCGCCAACATCGCCGGCTTCGAGAAGGTCGCCGAGGCCATGATGGCCCAGGGCCTGGTCTAAGCCAGCCCGCGCACAGCGCGCATCGCACACAGAGCCCCGCAGCCTGCAAGCTGCGGGGCTCTTTTGCGCTACTCGTGCTTGGACTTGGCGTCCATGATGAGCATCTGCAGGCGGTTCTCGATGTTGGCGGGGGCGACGTCTGGGTCGTAGTCGAGCGGCAGGATCTGGGCGTCGGGGTAGAGCTCCTTGAGCTTCTTGGTGATGCCGCGCCCCACCACATGGTTGGGCAGGCAGCCGAAGGGCTGCAAGATGATGAACGAGCGGCAGCCCTGCGCGGCGTGGTGGAGGATCTCTGCGGGGATGAGTACGCCCTCGCCTGCGTCGAAGGTGTGGTGGATGATGGGGTCGCTCGCCTTGACGATGTCTTGCATGCGCGCGGCGGGCTTGTAGAGCGGGTGGGCGCATGCGATCTTGTCCGCCGTGCTGTGGGCTAGGTTGAAGACGTTGTTCTCGATGCGGTAGAGCGCCTTGTAGGAGAGGGGCTTGTCGAGCTTGTACTCGCGCACCTGGGCGTCCTTGTAGAAGTAGGTCTTGCGGATGACGTCGGTCATGCGGGCCTCGATGACCTCCATGCCGTTGTCCTCGAGGTACTTCTCGATGTCGTGGTTGGAGCCAGGGTGGAAGTTGAGAAGGTACTCTCCCACGATGAGCACGCGGGGGCGCAGGGTGCTGCGGTCGTACGCAACGCCGCGCATGAGCTCGATGGCTCTGGCAAAGCCCCTCTTCATCCCCGAGATGCCGCCCTCCTCCAGGCCGTCCATGGTCAGCTGCAAGCCCTCGTCGAAGGCCGCTTGGGCACTGCCGGGCTCCAGCTCATAGGGGCGGATCTTGCGCAGGAGCTCCTCGAGGGCGTCGATCATGGGCAGCCCGAAGGCGATGCGCATGGCCGTGGGGAGGCTCATGATGAAGCCCGGGTGGACGTTGTGGGTGTCTGAGTCGTCGTTGGTGATGATGGGCACCTGCGGGTAACCGGCGTCGTCGAGGGCCTTGCGCAGCAGGGCGGTGTAGTGGGTCAGGCGGCAGTCGCCCACGTACTTGCCCATGGCGACTCCGACCTTGTCGGGGTCGTACTGGCCGCTCTCGAGGGCTGCCAGCGCCTCGCCGATCACCACCTGGCAGGGGAAGCATATGTCGTTGTGGACGTACTTCTTGCCCAGGCGTATTGCTTCCTCGCGGCCCACGGGCAGGCTCACGGCGTTGATGCCCTGGGTCCTGAAGGCCGCCGCCATCAGCATGGAGAAGGCATGCGAGGTGTTGGGTATGAGGACTGTCTTCTCGTCTGCTCCGCCGGCGCGCATCTCCGGCGTGAACTTGGAGTGGTAGGGGTCTTGGAGCGCGCGCACGCTGGGCACACCGCCGTTGCGCCGGCGCGTGTTGACGGTCTCGATGAAGCTGCGCACGCGGATGCGCAGCGGGCCGCTGATGTCGCTCTCGTCGAGCTTGAGCACCAGGGGCGTCTTGCCGCTCACCTCGTGCATGAGGCGCACGATCTCGTCTGAGAGGTAGGCGTCGTGCCCGCAGTTGAAGTTCACCACCTGCGCGTACTCGAGGAAGGGGCTCTTGGCGGCCTCGAGCGCGGTCGAGAGCATGCGGGCATGGTAGTTGTTGACGATCTCGAGCAGGCTCTTCGAGAGGTCCTCGGTGTGGATCTGGGGCAGGGAGTCCGCGGTCAGCACGGGGATGCCCAGCTCGTTGAAGAGCTTGGGCAGGTCGTGGTTGACGAGGTCGTCGTTTTGGTAGGGGCGGCTCGCCAAGACGACGGCGTAGCGCCCCTGCGCTTGGGCCTCCTCCATCACCTGCATGCCGCGGGTTTGCAGCTGCGTGCGGAACGAGAGCTGGGCGGCGTCTGCCATCTCGACGGCCTGCTCGGTGAGCGCGGGTGCGATGCCGAAGGTCTCTTTCATCCAGGCACAGAGCTGGCGCTTGCGGTCCTTGGCGGTGTACCAGTGCCACAGCGGCGCGTCGAACGGCACACCCCAGCGCCGCTCGGGGTTGTCCGAGTTGTTGATGACCATGGGGTAGCCCTTGACCACGGCGCACATGCTCTCGGCGCTCTTGGCCGTGCCCTCACTCTCCACCACGGTGATGATGGGCATGAAGATGCGGTCCACGCCGCTTTTGACCAAGCTGCGGATGTGCCCGTGCACGAGCTTTGCGGGGAAGCAGACCGTGTCGCTGGTGACGGCGTGCAGGCCGCTCTCGTAGATGCGGCGCGTGCTGAAGGGGCTCAGCTTGACCTTGAAGCCCAGCGCGCGCCAGAAGGTCGTCCAGAAGGGGGCGGTGTCCCAGAACGAGAGCACGCGCGGGATGCCGATGGTGACGTCGCGCGAGGGGCACAGCGGCGTGCAGGGGTACTCCGCGAAGAGCAGCGCTTTTCGCTCCTCGAAGAGGTTGGAAACGCCGCTGGCTGCCTCTGCGGCGGCTTTGAGCTGCTCCCTTACCTCGCTGCTCGAAGGATTGCCGAGCGCCTCGCCACGCGCGCAGCGGTTGCCGGTGACGAAGCTCTCGCCGTTTGAGAAGCGTATGCAGCTGCGGTTGCAGCGGTTGGCGCAGAAGGGGCAGATGAGGTTGGCCTCCTGGGTGTAGCTCAGGCGCTCGAGCTCGTCCCATCCGATGAAGCTGCTCGCGGGGAGCTGGCCGTCTGCGCCGGCACGGCGCTCCATCTCGTCTTTCACCAGCAGGGCCACGCCGATGGCTCCCATGAGGCCGGGGGCCGGGGCGCGCATGACCTCGCGCCCCACGTACTCCTCGAAGGCGCGCAGCACGGCGTCGTTGCAGAAGGTGCCGCCCTGCACCATGATCTTGCTGCCCAAGCGGTCGAGGTTGCTCAGGCGGATGACCTTGGTGAAGACGTTCTCGACGATGGAGCGGCACAGGCCGGCCATGATGTCTGCCGGGGTCTTGCCCTGGCGCTGTTGGGTGACGATGCTGGAGTTCATGAACACGGTGCAGCGGCTGCCGAGCTTGGCCGGGTTGGTGCTGCGAAAGGCCTCCCGGGCGATGTGCTCGGTGGGGATCCCCAGGTTGGAAGCGAAGTTCTCCAGGAAGCTGCCGCAGCCGGACGAGCAGGCCTCGTTTACCACGATGTTGGTGACCACGCCGTCGTCAAGCCAGATGGCCTTCATGTCCTGGCCGCCTATGTCGAGGATGAAGCTGGCGTCGGGCAGCCAGGTTCGCGCCGCGGTGGCGTGGGCGACCGTCTCGACCACGTGGTAGTCGGCGTGGAACGCCTCCTTCATCAGCAGCTCGCCGTAGCCGGTGGTGCCCACGCCCAGGATCTGGAGCTCCACGCCGCGCTCGCGGTAGCGCCGGTGCATGGCCAGCAGGGCGCTGCGCGCCACGTCGAGCGGCTCGCCCTCGTTGTGGGCGTAGAAGCTGTCGAGCAGGCGGTCGTCCTCACCCCAGAGCACGAACTTGGTGGTAGTGCTGCCGCAGTCGATGCCCAGGTAGGCGCGCAGGCTGGAGCCGGGCTCCAGCTCCAGCTGCGGCAGGCTGGGCATGCGGTGGCGCTCCTGGAAGGCCTCCTGCTCCTGCAGGCTGGAGAAGAAGGGCGGCTCCTGCGTGCCGTTGGCCAGGCCGCTGTGCGCGCACTCCTCGAGCGCAGCCAGGGCAGCCTGCGGCTCCAAGGCGGCATGCTCACCCCCGAAGACGCCCTCCACGGCCAACGCCGCGCCCAGGGCGACGATGGTCTCCGGGTGCTCGGGGACCAGCACGTCTTCCTCGGCGAGCTCCAGGCGCTGCGCGAAGACGCGGATGAGCTGGGGGTTGAAGGTGAGGGGCCCGCCCTCGAAGATCACGGGCGGCTCGATGTCGAGGCCCTGAGCCAGGCCGCCGATGGTCTGCTTGGCGATGGCGTGGAAGGTGGACAGAGCCAGGTCCTCCTTGGCAACGCCCTGGTTCAGGAGGGGCTGGATGTCGGTCTTGGCGTAGACGCCGCAGCGCCCTGATATGTCGTAGACGTGAGATCCCTGCTCAGCGCTGGCGTTGAACTCCTCCACGGGCGTGTGCAGCAGGTTGGCTATCTCGTCGATGAAGGCACCCGTGCCGCCGGCGCAGCTGCCGTTCATGCGCATGTCGCTCACGGTCATGGCCCCGGTCTGGGGGTCGGGCGCGAGGAAGATCATCTTTGCGTCCTGCCCGCCGAGCTCGATGGCCGTGCGTGCCTGCGGGTAGAAGTGCCTGATAGCGATGGAGTTTGCCACGACCTCTTGGATGAAGGGCACGCCAAGGGCTTCGGCCAGGGGGGCGGCGCCGGAGCCGGTGATGGCGCAGAGGAACTCTGCACCGGGGAAGCGCTCCGCAATCGCTTCGAGGGATTGCGCCAGCGCCTGGGCCTGGCGAGCGCCGTGGCGCTTGTACTCCCGGAAGAGGACGCTGCCGCTGAGCGGGTCGAGCACAACGGCTTTAACTGTGGTCGACCCCACGTCAAAGCCGATGTTGAGTGTCTGTTTATGTGGAATCTCGCTACCGCTCAAGAATTCTCCTCCCGTTCTTAAGGGATAGTTTAGCGTGACAAAGCTCTTTTTTGCCTTTCTTGGGCGTTGTGCAGAGATGTTCCACGGATGACGCGACGGTGTCGCGGGCGGGGGTCGGCGTGCGGGGGTGCGGGCGGCTTGAGAAGGGCCGCGCTGCGCGAAACACAGGCTTTACAATGGCCGCTTGCCCGTTAAACACTTCGGAAACAAAAGCGCCGTAAGGTAGCACACGTACTCATACGTCATAATGCGTTTCATGAGTTGACCGGAAACGTTCTCGAGCAAGGGAGCCGGCTAATGGCAAAAGACACCAGCGAGATCTACGGCAGCCTCGTCTTCAATGACAAGGTCATGAAGGAGCGCCTGCCCAAGCCCATCTACAAGAGCCTCCACAAGACCATCAACGACGGCACCCCTCTCAACGAGGAGGTCGCCAACGCCGTGGCCCATGCCATGAAGGAGTGGGCGGTCGAGAACGGCTGCACCCACTACACCCACTGGTTCCAGCCCCTCACCGGCGGCACCTCGGAGAAGCACGACGCCTTCATCGACCCGGTGGGCGACGGCACCGCCATCATGGCGTTCTCCGGCAAGGAGCTCATCCAGGGCGAGCCCGACGCCTCGTCCTTCCCCAGCGGCGGCCTGCGCCAGACCGCCTCTGCGCGCGGCTACACCGCCTGGGACCCCACCTCCTACGCCTTCATCAAGGACGAGGTCCTGTGCATCCCCACGGCCTTCGTCTCCTACACCGGCGAGGCCCTCGACAAGAAGACCCCGCTGCTGCGCTCCATGAAGGCCATCAGCAAGGAGGCCAAGCGCGTTCTGGCGTGCTTCGGCATCGACGACGTCCCCCAGGTGGTCACCACCGTGGGTGCTGAGCAGGAGTACTTCCTGATCAAGCTCGACCACTACTCCGCCCGCCCGGACCTCATCCTCACCGGCCGCACCCTCTTCGGTGCGGCTCCTGCCAAGGGCCAGGAGCTCGACGAGCATTACTTCGGCGCTGTGCGCGAGACCGTCTCAGACTACATGAAGGAGGTCGACGAGGAGCTCTGGAAGCTCGGCGTCGACGCCAAGACCAAGCACAACGAGGTGGCCCCCGCCCAGCACGAGATCGCCCCGATCTTCGCCCGCAGCTCCACGGCCATCGACAACAACCTCCTCACCATGGAGATCCTGCGCAAGTGCGCACCGCACCACGGCCTGTACTGCCTCATCCGCGAGAAGCCCTTTGCCGGCGTCAACGGCAGCGGCAAGCACAACAACTGGTCCATCGCCACACCGGACATGAACCTGCTCTCCCCTGGCAAGGACCCGGCCAAGAACACCATCTTCCTGCTGACGCTGGCCGCCGTGCTCCAGGCTGTTGACGACTACCAGGAGCTGCTGCGCGCCACCGTCGCCACCGCTGGCAACGACCATCGCCTGGGCGCCAACGAGGCGCCTCCCGCGATCATCTCCGTCTTCCTGGGCGACGAGCTCGAGTCCATCCGCTCCGCCATCGCCAAGGGCGAGGACCCCTCTGCCAGCTCCAAGAAGCTCATGGACCTGGGCAGCGACGTCCTGCCGCACCTCTCCCAGGACGCCACGGACCGCAACCGCACCAGCCCCTTCGCCTTCACCGGCAACCGCTTCGAGTTCCGCATGCCGGGCTCCTCGGTCAACCTCTCCAGCTGCAACACCGTCCTCAACACGGCCGTCGCCAAGTCCTTCAAGGAGTACGCCGAGGTCCTCGAGGCAGCCGATGACGTCGAGGCAGCGGCCATGGAGATCATCCGCCGCGTCTTCAACGAGCACGAGCGCATCGTCTTCAACGGCAACGGCTACAGCGACGAGTGGCCCGTCGAGGCCGAGCGCCGCGGCCTGGCCAACAACAAGAACACCCCGGACGCCATGCAGGCCTACCTCCAGCAGAAGAACATCGACCTCTTCGAGGAGTTCGGCGTGATGAGCGCCACGGAGACCCGCGCCCGCTACGAGGTCAAGATGGGCATCTACGCCAAGCTGCTCAACATCGAGGCCCTCACCATGCTCGACATGGCCTCCCAGCAGATCCTGCCCGCCGTCCTCGACTACAGCGGCGACGTCGCCTCCACGGCGGCCACCAAGCAGTCCGTCTCCTCCGCCATCAGCATCAAGGCTGAAACCGACCTGCTCGAGAAGCTCGCCGCCGGCGCAGACGCCATCTCCGCAGGCATCGAGGCCCTGGCCACCGCCCGTGAAGAGGCCTCCGCAGCCGGCGACGACTCCGCCCAGGCCTTCGCCTACCGCGACAAGGTCAAGCCCGCCATGGAGCAGCTGCGCGAGGCAGCGGACTCCATGGAGCTGATGGTCGCCAGGGACTACTGGCCCTTCCCGACCTACAACGACATGCTCTTCTACGTGTAAGGGCAGCTCCAGAGCCACAGCCGCGCGGCCCCGCTCCCCTCACAGGGCGGGGCCGCTCTTTGTGCGCAAGTCCCCAAATCTGCCGCGGCTTTGGGGACTCTGTCGTATGATTGCGGGGTACAGCCTGGAGAAAGGACGCTATCCGTGGCCCTCATCAACCGCAAGAAGCCCGCGACCCCCGCTTGGGAGGACGAGATCCAGCCCCTGCCGGAGAAGCTCATCACCTACGCCATCCCCTGCTACAACTCCGCCGAGTACATGGACCACTGCATCGAGTCCATCCTGGCGTGCAACTGCGATGACATCGAGATCATCGTGGTCGACGACGGCTCTGCCAAGGACAACACCTTCGAGAAGGCCCAGGTCTGGGAGACCGCCTACCCCGGCATCGTCCGCGCCGTCCACCAGGAGAACGGAGGCCACGGAGCAGCCGTCATGAAGGGCCTGGAAGAGGCCCGCGGCTTGTACTACAAGGTCGTCGACAGCGACGACTGGCTCGACAACGGCTCCAACTGCCACATGCTCGCCAAGCTGCGCGAGTACCAGGAGCAGCCGCTCGACCTCATGGTTGTGAACTACGTCTACGAGCACACCACCACCAACACCCAGGAGCCCATGCGCTACCGCCACGTGCTGCCGGTGGACAGGGTCTTCTCCTGGGACGAGGTGGGCCGCTTCAGCCCTAGCCAGTACATCCTCATGCACAGCGTCGTCTACCGCACGGATATGCTGCGCGCGGTCAACCTCGACCTTCCGCGCCACACCTTCTACGTGGACAACATCTTCGTCTACAAGCCGCTGCCCTTCTGCAACCGCATCTACTACCTCGACGTCGACCTCTACCGCTACTTCATCGGCCGCGAGGACCAGTCTGTCAACGAGCAGGTGATGGTGGGCCGCATCGAGCAGCAGCTCCGCATCACGCGCGAGATGATCGACGCCTACCACCTCGACCGCGATGTCAAGAGCAAGCGGCTGCGCAGCTACATGTACAGCTACCTCACGATGATGATGTGCATCTGCACGGTCTTCAGCATGATGAGCGAGCGCGAGGACAAGGAGGAGCTGCGCGCGGGCATCTGGCGCTACCTCGAGGAGCACGACCAGAAGATGTACCGCCATGTCAAGCACAGCCTGCTGGGCTCTGCGATGCAGCTGCACGGCAACGTGGGCGACAAGGTGCTCCTGGGCGGCTACCACATCGCGCAGAAGGTCTTCAAGTTCAACTAGCCGCAGCTGGCCAGAGTAGGCTGCGAGCTGTCTTTCGTCCAGGAGCGGGAAGCGCCTCCCTCACCGCCGCGCGTAGGGCGGGTTGGGCAGGGCCCCGCTTTGGCCAGACGGCGCCCTGCTTTGCCATGCCCGGCGGGAGAGGATCTCGCGTCCGCTGCCCATGCGTGGCATAATCAAAGCTTGCGTTTAACCTGATGAGTAGTGAGGAACACAGAGCATGTACAGCAAGCTCACCAAGATAATCGAGGCCTACGAGGCCCTGGAGGCCAAGCTGGGCGACCCGGCGGTCATGGCCGATATGAAGGAGTACACCAAGCTCACCAAGGAGCATGCCAACCAGAGGGACCTGGTCGAGCACGCCCGCCAGTACGTGAGCCTGAGCGACCAGCTCGCCAACGCCAAGGACGTCCTCAAGAACGAGACCGACCCCGACTTCAAGGAGCTCGCGCAGGAGGAGATCGCAGAGATCGAGCCCCAGCTGCCCGCCCTTGAGGATGAGATCAAGTTCATGCTCCTGCCGGCGGACCCCAACGACGAGAAGGACATCATCGTCGAGATCCGCTCTGCCGCCGGCGGCGACGAGGCCGCCATCTTCGCAGGCGACCTCTTCAAGATGTACAGCCGCTACGCCGAGAGCAAGAAGTGGAAGATCGAGGTCATCGACTCCAACCCCTCCGACCAGGGCGGCTTCTCCAAGATCGAGTTCAAGATGCTGGGAGACAAGGTCTACAGCTCGATGAAGTTCGAGTCTGGCGTGCACCGCGTGCAGCGCGTCCCCAAGACGGAGAGCCAGGGACGCATCCAGACCTCCACGGCAACCGTCGCCGTGCTCCCCGAGGCAGACGATATCGAGATCGACATCAAGCAGGAGGACCTGCGCATCGATGTCTACCGTGCAGGCGGCCCCGGCGGCCAGTGCGTGAACACCACGGACTCCGCCGTGCGCATCACCCACCTGCCCACGGGCCTGGTGGTGCAGTCTCAGGACCAGAAGTCCCAGATCCAGAACCGAGAAGCCGCCATGCAGGTGCTGCGCGCCCGCCTCTACGACAAGATGCTCCAGGAGCAGCAGGAGGCCCTGGGCGCAGACCGTCGCAGCCAGATCGGCGGCGGCAACCGCTCCGAGAAGATCCGCACCTACAACGGCCCGCAGGACCGCGTGACCGACCACCGAATCGGCTACAACGGCACCTACAACGGCGTGCTGAACGCAGACGGTCTGGCCGACCTCATCGAGAACCTGGCCGCCGCTGACCGCGCCGCGCGCCTCGAGGCCGCAACCGCCGGAGAGGCCCAGTAGCCCCATTTCCATGCACGTCCCCGCGCCCCGCAGCCCTGCCAGGGTTGCGGGGCGCTATGCAAGGCGCGCCATCCGCGCTCAAAGGAGGAACCATGCCAGACAACGAGCTGTGGACCGTGCAGCGCACCCTCGCCTGGTGCACGGACTACCTCGAGCGCCACGGCGATGAGCACCCCTCGCGCAGTGCCGAGTGGCTCATGAGCGCCGCTACGGGCATGAGCCGCGTGGAGCTCTACGCCTTCTACGACAAGCCCCTCTCCATGGGCGAGCGCGACGTGCTGCGTGAGAGCCTGCGCCGCCGCGGGGCGGGCGAGCCCCTGCAGTACGTCACCGGCGAGGCTGCCTTCCGCCACATCATCGTTCGCACGGCCCCGGGGGTGCTGATCCCGCGCCCTGAGACCGAGCTGCTCGTGGAGCTGGCCCTGCAGCACGCGTCCGTCTGCCAGCTCGAGGAGCCTCGCGTGCTCGAGGTGGGCTGCGGGACGGGCTGCGTTGCCCTCTCCATCGCCCGGGAGTGCCCTGCCCACGTGGTCGCTACGGACATCTCTCCGCAAGCCGTCGCCTGCGCGCGCCGCAACGCAGAGGCGCTCGAGCTCTGCGAGCGCGTGGAGGTTGTGGAGACGGACTGCGCGCAGGGCGTGGAGGGTCCCTTCGAGATGCTGGTGAGCAACCCTCCCTACATCCCCAGCGCCGTGGTGGCCGGCCTCGACCGCGAGGTCGTGGGTTACGAGCCGCACCTGGCACTCGATGGGGGAGAGGACGGCCTCGACTTCTTCAACCGCCTGCTGCCCGTGGCGCGCGAGCTGCTCGTGCCCGGCGGCTTCTTCGCCTGCGAGCTTCACGAGACCTGCCTCGACGAGGCCCTCGCCCGCGCAGCGGCTGCGGGCTTGCGCGAGGCCGCCGTCCACCGCGACCTCGCGGGCAGGCCCCGCTTCCTCACTGCCCGCGCCTGAGGGCGCAACGGTTTTCCAAACGCTGTGTTCTTCTCATGAAGGTCTTGTCGGCATTCTTAAATTTATCCTTGACGTAAGATTATTAAACATGAAGAATAGACCTCACGGCGGATTATATTCCGCAGGGATTGTGTGCTCGCAAGGTGTAAACCGCGGGCAAGACAAAGGAGAGGAAGCACTTATGAATCGTCGTTCTTTCACAAAGGGCATCGTCGCCACCGCGGCATCTCTGAGCCTTGTCGCTTGCTTTGGCCTCGCCGGCTGCGGCGGCAACAGCGCTAGCAGCGGTTCCAACAACGCCCAGCCTGCAGTCGAGCTGCAGGTCTTTGCGGCCAACTCCCTCGAGAAGGCGCTCCCCGAGGTCCAGGCCCTCTACACCGAGCAGACCGGTGTCACCTTTGCAGACACCCAGTTCAAGGCCTCCGGCGACCTGGTCGCCCAGCTTGAGGGCGGTGCTGCTGCAGACATCCTGATCACCGCCTCCACCGGCACCATGGACAAGGCAGTCGCCGACGGCTTCGTCGCCGAGGGTGCAGCCACCAACATGTTCGTCAACGACCTCGTCGTCGTTACCGCCGCAGACTCCACCATCACCATCTCCAGCCTGGAGGACCTGGCAACCGACGCCATCACTTCCATTGCCATCGGAGACCCCAACGTCGTCCCCGCTGGCAAGTACGCTGTCCAGGCCCTCGAGTCTGCTGGCCTGTGCACCACCGAGACCGCTGAGGACGGCACCATCACCGTCACCTATGACAAGTCCATCGCCAAGAAGATCAACGACGGCGCTGACAAGGTCGGCACCGTTGCCTCCTATGTGAACGAGGGCCAGTGCGACGTCGGCTTCGTCTACACCTCCGACCTCTACCGCTACGACGGCATCCAGTCCATCTTCACCACCCCTGCCGACTCCCACAAGGACATCCTCTACCCCGGCGCTGCCATCACTGACTCCGCCAACGCAGAGGCTGCAGCCGAGTTCCTTGACTTCTGCCTGAACAACGCAGACGCTCAGAAGATCTGGCAGCAGTACGGCTTCGAGCTTGCCTAACAGCTTGAGGGTATCGGCCCCGCTAGGGCGCCGATAGTTTTGAGAAAGGGGCGGCGGTGCACAATCGCTGCCCCTTTCTTTCGTACAATCATCTCCGTTGAGATGAATTGCCAAGGAGGAATCCGATGTTGAAACACGTTGTCCGAGCATGGGCAACCTGCATGGCGGCCGCTGTGCTCGCGCTGGGGCTGTTCGCAGGGTGCGCATTCGCCGGCACCGATTCGCAGCCGGAGGCGGGCACGTCGATCGTCTCTGAGGATGCGGGTTTCGGCCTGAGCAGCTTCGAGCGCATGCAGGTGGGCGTCAACAAGACCTACCTGAACACCTACTACGGCTACGCCTACTCGCAGGGCAAGGGGACCGAGGACAACGTCACCTTGCTGTGCTTTGACGACCGCATCCTGGTCTACATCCCCCAGAAGGTGCTGGACGCAAGCGGCCTCGACCTGGCCGACCCCAACGCCACGGCGATCTTCCAACAGCTCGTGGAGGAGCTTGACGACGGCGCCTCCAACGGCGGACCCTCCCTCAACAGGGTCAAGGGCAAGGTCCCCTACGAGTACACCACCGAGCGCACCGCGCAGGTGGGCGATGTCTCGGTCGAGTTCAGCAAGGAGCTCGAGGAGAACTACTACTACACCATTGTGAAGAAGGAGGGCCTGGACAACAACCGCGGCCTTGCCAGCTTCTGCGATACCTTCAAGCTGCTGCCGGCAGACCAGGTGGCCGTCGCCTCTGAGGGCGGCTGGTTCGAGCAACTCTCGGCCTTCCTCTGCAAGGTCGACTACCGCCCGCTGTGGGTCTCGCTCAAGACCGCGGCTGTGGCGATGATCTTCATCTTCATCCTGGGCCTCATCGCGGCCTGGCGCAGCATGCACGTCAAGAGCCGCTGGAAGAGCCTGCTCGACTCGCTCTTCACCATCCCCATGGTCCTGCCCCCAACGGTCTGCGGCTTCTTGCTGCTGCTGGTCTTCGGCAAGAGCACGGCGCTGGGCAGGTTCTTCATCGACCACGGCCTCGACCTCGTCTTCACCTGGCCTGCGGCGGTCATCGCCGCGGTGGTCGTGGGCTTCCCGCTGATGTACAGGACGGTGCTGGGCGCTTTCGAGGCGCTCGACGTCAACATGCTCGACGCCGCCCGCACCCTGGGCTGGAGCGAGACCCGCATCTTCTCCAAGCTGATGCTGCCGCTTGCGTGGCCTTCCATCGCAGCCGGCATGGTGCTCGCCTTCGCGCGAGCCATGGGCGAGTTCGGCGCAACGCTGTTCTTCGCAGGCAACTACGCGGGCGTCACCCAGACCATGCCCATCGCCATCTACTTCAACTGGATGGGCGGCTCTACGGACGTGGCCATCTTCTGGGTCGTCGTCGTCATCGTCATCAGCTTCCTCATCATCATGATCATCAACCTCTACAGCGCCCATGTGCAGAAGTTCCGCGTGCAGGGCGCGAGCGGCATCGATGAGGATATGGGCTTTGCGGGCGAGGTACCCCAGCCCGCTCGCGCCGCCGAGCCTGCCCAAGGCAAGGGCGAGAAGGGGGAGGTGCGCTAATGGCACTGGAGATCAAGATCAAGAAGCACCTGGCTTCCTTCGACCTGGACATCGAGCTCACCGCCGGGGCCGAGGCGATCGGCTTCCTGGGTGCCAGCGGCTGCGGCAAGAGCCTCACGCTGCGCTGCGTTGCCGGTGTGGAGACGCCTGACGAGGGCTACATCATCGTCAACGGCAAGACCTTCTTCGACAGCGAGAAGAAAATCAACCTCACACCCCAGCAGCGCAAGACCGCCCTGCTCTTCCAGAACTACCAGCTCTTCCCCAACATGACGGTTGCCCAGAACGTGGCCGCCGGCATGCCCAAGGGCCTGCCCAAGGACGAGGTGGCGGCGCGCGTCAAACGCTACCTGGGCATGTTCGACCTCGACGGCTTCCAGGAGCGCTACCCCATGCGCCTCTCCGGTGGCCAGCAGCAGCGCGTGGCCCTGGCCCGCATGCTGGCAGCTGAGCCCGACGTCCTCATGCTCGACGAGCCCTTCTCCGCGCTCGACTCCCATTTGAAGTCCGGCTTGGAGCAGAACATGCTCGACGTCTTCGACGACTACCACGGCACGATCCTCTACGTGAGCCATGACATCGACGAGGCCTTCCGCCTGTGCGACCGCATCGCCGTCGTCAGCGGCGGCAAGATCGAGGAGATGGGCTCTGCGCGCGACATCGTGCTCAACCCGACGACCCTGGCGGGCCTCAAGCTCTCCGGCTGCAAGAACATCAGCCGCGCTGTGTGGGACGGCGACCAGACCATCGAGGCCCTCGACTGGGGCATCAGCCTGAGAGTCGGTCCGGACGCGCAGATCCCCCAGGACCTGGCCTACATCGGCGCGCGTGCCAAGTTCATCCGCTTGGCAGACCCGGGCGAGACCGGCCACAACCTCTACCAGCTGAAGGTGCACCGTGTGGTGGAGAACCGCTTCGACGCGCTGATCACGCTCGAGACCCCCGCCGGGGCCGGCGCTGGCGACAGGACGCTCATCTACTGGCGCGTCGACAAGCTGCCCCTGAGCAAAGCCCACCTGCCCCAACCCGGTGAGGTGATCCCGCTGCACTTCGACGCGCGCCACCTCTACCTGGCAACCCGCTGACCCAGCGGCAAGCCGGTCGCAGCGC
>JBJEHN010000098.1:0-20668 GCA_051876105.1 Coriobacteriales bacterium
CGCAGCCGCAACCGACGACGATGATGTCGAAGTCGCGTTCTTCCATCATTCCTCCTTCTGGGTGATACGGTGTGTCGTCTCGACACCTCTGCTTCCCCCGCACGCGCCTTGGTTGGCGCGTGCCGGAGCTGGCGATTCGGCCCGCGAGGGGCATGGGCCTTCGCCCCTCGCGGAAGATTCCCTGTTGGTCTCAACAAAGATGCATCTGTTTATGAAGCGTTGTGAAATGGCCCAAAGTATGCGTGCTGGCTAGTTCTGCGCTGCCTTCGCAGGGTCGAAGCCCGACACCTTGGCGGCGAGGAGCTGGACGGGGCGCAGGAAGATGGGCACCGCGATGACAGCCAGGATAAGGACAACGGGCAGGTTGAACATGATGTCTGCCATTGCGCCGGCAAGTCCCTTAGTGCCAAGACCGGCGATCAGGAAGTTGCCGAACGTGATGCAGATGCCCATGCACAGGCCCAGCACCACAGCGCAGCACAGGTATGACCCCAAGCCACCCGGCCTGAACTTGAACAGGCCGGCAAGCTTCATACCCCACGTCATTGCCTGCACGAGCGTGCCGGCGGTAAAGCCGACGCAGAAGCTGGAGATGAACGTGCCGACAACGGCCTCGACGGTCATGAAGTGGACGCCGAGCCTCATCTCGATGGAGATGTCGACGAACACAGTGAGGACAATGCCGAGAACGATGTTCATCGCAACGTTGACAAACAGAGCAAAGCCCTGTGGACCCTTGAACATGTGTGACCCTCCTTGTAGAAGCCGATGGAGATAGTGCCGCTGGCAAGGCAACGGCACTACTCAACGAAGACTCGATCTGAGCGAGAGGCGGGGGCTAGCCCTCGATCTCGCCCTGCATGCCGCCGGTCACAGCGCCGGCGCAGCCGCCGTCGACGGGGATGTTGGCAGCGGTGATCTGGCGGGACTCGTCGGATGCCAGGAACAGGTAGGCGTAGGCTATGTCCATCGGGTCGACAGCCTGCTGGGTGGTCTGAGCTGCGACCAGGCCGCTCGCCATCTCCTTGGGGATGTTGGACATGGCCTCGGTCCAGACCAGGCCCGGGGTGACGGAGTTGCAGCGGATGCCGAAGGGGCCGCCCTCAGCAGCGAGCTGGCGGGCCAGGGACAGGCAGGCACCCTTGCAGGCAGCGTGGCAGGCCTGGGGGGAGTTGGTGCCCTGGAGGCCGACGGTAGAGGAGGTGATGATGATGGAGGCGCCGTCCGCCTTCTGCAGGTAGGGCCATGCGCAGTTGCAGACGTTGTAGACGAGGTCGAGCTCGTTCTTGATGCCGTAGTTCCAGATCTCCGGGGTCATCTCGCCGAAGGGGGCCATACCGGGGTGGGAGGCGTTGTTGATGACGACGTCGATGCCGCCCATGAGCTCTGCGCACTCCTCAACCCACTTCTTCACGGCGTCATAGTCGGACAGGTCAACGTCCATGCCGGCGGCCTGGTATCCCTTGGCCTTCAGCTCGTCGGCGACGGAGGCTGCCACGCCGGGGGTGCGGCCGGAGCCGCAGACGAAGGCGCCGTGGGCGCACAGCAGCTCCTGGGTGACCCTGCCGACGCCCTTGGTGGTGCCGGTGAGCAGGATCTTCTTGCCCTTCACGCGCTGGCCGACGGACTCCTCAGGGGAGATCCACTTGCCGAACACGGGTGCGCCGGGCATCTTGGGGACTTTGACTTCCTGTGCCATTGCTGGTTCCTTCCTTTCTGTCTTGGGCTGCATTCCCATACAGCCCCTTTTCAGCCCGCCTGGAGTGCGGGCCGGTGACCGGGTAGGGGGCGCCAGGGCAGGCTGGGGGACCTGCGCCCGGCGCCGTTGCCGCAGGGGCGGCGGTTACATCGTGGAGATGGCGTGGCGGGCGGCGATGCGGCCGGAGGTGTGGGCGAAGCCGTTGGCTGCGCCGGGGACCTCCATGTTGTAGGAGTCGCCGTAGAGGCCGGTTGCGTCCAGGCCGACCGCGTAGAGGCCGGGGATGGGGTTGTAGTCGGAGTCGACGACCTGCATGTTGCCGTTGATCCTGATGCCGCCGGCAGAGCCCATGGTTCCGGTTGCCAGGGGGATGGCGTAGTAGGGGCCCTCAAGCAGGGGGCGCAGGTACTGGGGCTTCTTCATGAAGGCGTCGTCGTAGCCCTTCTCGCAGGCCTCGTTGTAGGCGACCATGGTCTCGGCGAAGGTGCCTGCCGGGACGTCCATGAGCTCGGCCAGCTCCTCGAAGCTGTCTGCCTTCTTCACCAGGCCGGACTCCAGATGGGCCTCGAGCTCGATGGGGAGGCGCTCCATGGGCTTGTGGTAGACGACGAACTCGCCGATGGCGATCTCGGAGCCCTCGGTCACCAGGCGGTCGATGTCTGCCTGGGAGAGGATGGACCACACGATGCCGCCGGGCTGCTTGCCGAAGTAGGTGCCGATGTCGCCGATGTTCTCCGCGACGGACTCAGCGGCGAAGCGCCTGCCGGTCTTGTTGACCCAGACGCCGGGGTTGACGCCCGCGCCGCCGACCTGGGAGTCCATGGTCATGTCGCGGCCGCCGGCTGCAAGCAGCGGGCAGGTGGTGATGGTGTTGGGGTCCGCGCCTGCGGAGAGGGCGAGGTCGAGGCCGTCGCCGACGTTCTGCAGCGGGGTGAGGACGTTCATGTTGTAGGCGCCCGGGGCAAACCAGCTGTACTTGAAGATGCGGTCGGGGTTGGAGCCCATGCCGCCGGTTGCCAGGATGACGGCCTTGCCGCCCACGCGCAGGGGCTCGCCGTCGGACTCGGCGACGACGCCGACGACCTTGCCGTCCTCGATGATGAGCTCCTTGGCGGGGGTGGAGGTGAAGATGTCAACGTCGAGCTTCTGGATGGCGTCGAGCAGGACCTCCTGGCAGTGGGCGCCGAGGCCCTCGGGCAGGTGGAAGGTCCAGATCTCGTTGGGGTCGTCCTCGGCGGCGATGTCGCAGGTCTTGTAGACGACGCCGAGCTCGCGGTAGATGTCGATGGTCTCGGCGGAGTTCTCGACGAAGGCGCGGACGACGTCATAGTTGGCGCGCTGGTGGCTGTAGCCCATGAACTTCTCGACGCCCTCCTGCTTGGTCGGGAAGTGGTACTTGGAAAGGCGCGGGGTGCCGAGCTCCTTTTGGACAGAGGACTCGAACGCAGCGGTGCCCTCTGCGTACATGGAGAGGCCGCCGGTCTCGGGCATCTTCTCGAGCACGACGACGCGCTTGCCCTCGCGTGCGGCGATCAGCGCCGCAGACTTGCCGGAGGCACCTCCTCCCACGACAACGAGGTCATACTCAACATCGAATTCAGCCATGATTCCCCTCCTAATTTGGGAGTTGTCTTCCACCGCTGCGCCACCGGTGCGGCGCAGCGGCATTACCTAAGTGAATCGATCGGGTAGAGCGGGAACTGTTCTGTGAGCCTGCTAGGCGCGCTTGACTGCGTCAGTCAGGACGGGGACGACCTTCTTGGCGTCGCCCACGATGCCGTACGCGCACTCGCGGAAGATGGGCGCCTCGGGGTCGTTGTTGACGGCGACGATGATCTTGGCGCCGCGCACGCCGGTCATGTGCTGGGGCGCGCCGGAGGAGCCGATGGTCAGGTACAGGCGCGGGGAGATCTTCTGGGTGGAGGTGCCCACCACGCGGTTGTGCTCGAACCAGTGGTAGTTGTCGCACAGGGGCAGGGTGCAGGCGATCTCTGCGCCCAGGGCGGAGGCGAGCTCCTCCACAAGGGCGAGGTTCTCCTTGGCGCCGATGCCCAGGCCCACACCAACGACCTTCTCTGCGCTGAGCAGGCCGTTTGCGGCGCCTGCGTCGCAGTTGGTGGCGAGCACGGCGAGGCAGTCGAGCGCGCTCGCGGTGCCTGCGGCGACCTCGACGGGGGCGCCTGCCTCGGCCTCGTCACCGCCGTCGGCGACGATGCAGACAGCCGGTGCGGTGGTCTCGAGCGCCTGGACCGCTGCGGCCTCGGCGACGAAGTGCTCGACGACGGTCTTGCCGCCCGCGACGCTGACGCCGGTCACTGCGGTTGCGACGGCTGCGGAGAGCTTCACGGCCACGGCGCCGGCAATGGCGCGGGCAGTGGCGTCGTCGGAGCAGATAACGGCTGCGGGCTGCTCCTGCGCTGCCCTCTCCGCGATCGCGGGGGCGAGCGCCTCGGCCAGGGTGTCGCCCGTGTCGTAGAGGGTCACGGCCTCTGCGCCAAGGGCGGCGACGGCCGCTGCGCGCTCAGCGCTGCCGAAGACGAGGGCCTCGAAGGGAGCGCCGCTCTTGGCTGCGACACCGGCCACGTGCGCGGCGCTCATGTCGTCGGCCACCAGAATCCAAACCTTGCTCATTTACAGCACCCCCTCGGACTTGAGCGCGGCAACGAGCTGGTCGACCGCCGCCTGCGGGTCCGTTCCGTCAAAGATCTTCGAAGGCTGTGCGTCGGGCTCGCGGGTCCCGCCCACAGCAAAGACAGCTGCGCCGCCGGTCTGCGCGGTGACCTTCTCCACCGGCTTCTTGCGGGCTGCCAGCACGGCGCGCATGCCGGGCTTGTTCTCCTCCTCGCGGCGGGCGGCCACTGCCAGCACGGCGGGGCCGGTGACCGCGATGTCCTGGGTGCCGGCGCCGAAGCGGCGGGTCACGACGAGCTTGCCGCCGTCCCTCTTGGCCGCGTCGACGGCGTTGATGCAGGGCCAGCCCAGCATGCCTGCCAGCAGGCTCGGGACCATCGGCTGCCAGACGCAGTCACCGATGACCACGAGGTCGGCGCCCTCGACGCCCTTGACGGCGCCTGCCAGCGCAGCGGCGATCTCGGTCGGCTGGGCGAGGATGTCGACGCCCTGCAACGCCACGGTGGTCTCCAGGCCGCGGGCGGCGCCGAAGGCCACATCGCCGCTGTCCATGGTGAGGCCGGTCACGCTGCCATCGCCGGCAGCGTCGAGCGCGACCTGGACGGCTGCATGGTCGTCGTCGCCCACCTCGGGGCGCTCGGCGAGCCACTTGACGGAGCCGTCTGCTCCCAGACGCTCGTCTGCGGGGTTCATAGCCCATTTGAATACTGCAACAGTGCTCATGCTCTCACCGGGCCCCTACTCTGCGTCCCAGTCGCACACGTCGGTCCAGTCGACACCCATGTCGAGGGCGACCTGGATGGCAGCGCCGTTTGCATCGGGGAACTCGTTGACAGCGATCTCGAGGCCGTGGGTGGCGGGCTGTGCGGGGAAGATCATCTCGCGGAACTTGCCGTGGTTGAACTCGACGGCGGGGGTCAGGCCCATGGCGGCGAACTGCTCCTTGGCGGCGTCGAAGTCGTCGACGCGCACGGCGATGCCGCTGATGCCCTCGCCCTTGGTCTGGAGGGCCTGGTAGGCGCCGATGGCGTCGTGGTCGTGCATGGGCGCCATGACCTCGATCCCGCCGGACTTGGGCAGCGCCACGCGCAGGCCCATGTGCTCGTCGTTGTAGGGACCGTAGAAGGTCACTCCCAGCAGCTTGTTCAGGTCCTCAACTGCCTTGTCGGCATCTGCAGCGCGCAAAGCGATGCGGTTGAGCTGTGCCTTGATCATCTTGTGTCTCCTTCCAGATGAACCTCACGCAAGCCAGCGCTTGAGCTGGGCTTGCGATTCTCTGGGTTAATTGTCTGAAGGAGCGGCGGTATCGTGGGTATCCACCGAAGTCCGAGAGAATACTCTTGGCAGCCGAACGTCACGTGCTGCGGATACGTTCAGCACCGCCTCGAGATACCTTCGATACCTTGAAGCCTCAGGCGGTGAAACTCCGGTAGCCAGAGGCGGCTGGAAAGGAGGCCAGACAACGCGAGGCGGCCGCGTCTCCAGCGGCCGCCTCGTTGCGGTTGAGCTGTGGTTATGCTGCCAGCGCCCTAGCTCTGCTCTTCCTCGGTGAGGTACTCGCTGCGCCCGAGCTTTGCGGAGAGGACGGCGGCTTGGGTGCGGTTGCTCACGTGGAGCTTCTCGATGATGCTCCCGATCACCTTCTTCACCGTGGGCTCGCTCAGGAAGAGCTGCCTGCTGATCTCTGCGTTCGACAGCCCGTCCTCAAGCAGGGCGAGGACGCGCTTCTCGCGGTTGCTGAGCTTCTTGATGTCCTCTGCGGTTGCCGAGTCGGCATCCGTCACATGGGAGCCGCCCAGCAAGGCACCCTGCAAGATGGTCCCCAGCGAGCCCGAGAACGCGATGTCGCCGCAGGCCTGCGCCCAGAGCATCGAACGCAGCCGTGACGAGCTCATCTCGTCGCGCGAGCCAAAGCCGCTCGCACCGGCGCGCAGCGCGTCGAGGACGTGCCCGCTCTCCCCCATCGAGGCCAAGACGAAGATGCGCAGCTTGGGGTCGAGCTCGAGCATCTTCTTGATGGTTGGGGCGCAGCCCACGCCCTTGAAGGTCGCCGCCATCATGACGGCCTCTGGCCTGGCCCTCGCACACATATGGCAGGTGTCTTCGAGCGTGTATGCCTTGCCGACGAGCTTGAACTCGCTCCACTCGCGGATGAGGGCGGTGAAGCTCTCGACAAAGAGCTGGTCGGCGTCGGCGATCGCCACGCGGAACGACTCCGTGCGCATCGACATGTGGACGTCGTGCAAGACCTCGGAGGACGGGTCGAGGTGCTCCGTGCTCTCAGGCAGATCCCTCTCCTCAAAAGCCATGGCAACCAACCCCCGTGTTCCTCACTGTCGCGCCCACCGGAGAAGCTCGCCATGCATACGAAAAGCAAGAGATCTCCCTGCGGAGCCCCTCGTGCAGCTTCTGAAACCAGGCAGGCGAACAACCTTCTTCCCTGTTCCCCGTATTCTACGGCTCAGCCGCATCCGCTGACGCGAAACCGCATCATCCGCCTACGCTTTTTATCCCTTCGATACCCCGTTATGCAAGACCGTTACAGCATGATTTTGGCGCTGTTAGACCATAGTGAATCCGTTGAGACGCCCCCCGGCCGTCATTCGGCCGCCGCGGCAGCGCCGACCCCCGGGCCGTCATTTCGACCGGAGGCGCTGAAAGCGCCGTAGTGGAGAAATCTCAGGTTGAGCTGCAAGACCGTGTCCCGAGTCACGGTCCCCTGGCTTCACCTGAGATTTCTCCACGCGCTTACTTACGTTCGCTTGGTCGAAATGACATGTTGAGGGGCGCTCTCAGTCGCTTGGTCGAAATGGCATCGGCAGAGGGCTGAGCTCCATCTTGGTCTAACAGCGCCAAAAAACAAGACCGGCTGCTGATATCAAGCATTCAGCAGCCGGTCTTGTTTGGAGCGGTATAGCTACGTTGCAACCTTAAGCACGCAGCTTCTCAACCGTCATGTTCAGCACCGCTCTAGCCCTTGGATATTTGGCTCATCATGTAGCGCGCGATGTCTCGCCTTGAGAGCGCGCCAACCAGGACGCCGTCTTTCAGAACGGGAACCTTCTTGATCTTGTGGTCGCTCAAGACCTTGCATGCATCTGCCAAAGGCGTGTTTGCATTGACCGAGATGACGCTCTTGACGCAGACGTTCATCACGTTCTTGCCCGCAAGATCGGCCAGAAGGTCGCGGACGTCGCTGTCGTCTTTATGGAACACCATGCCGCTCAAGGCGCTGGTGATCTCGATGTCGTGGCGGGCAAGGTAACGGGCGATGTCGCCATCGGACACAAAGCCAACGAGCTTGCCTTGGCTGTCGACAACAGAGAGGCCCGAAGCATCTGCCTGGGACATGATCGTCACGGCATCGCCCATGGTTGCAGTCACGGGGGCCTGGACGACCTCGGGGTTCATGACCTCTGCAACCACAACCTCTGCAGGGTCGGTTTTGAGGTGCTTGGGGGTGTACTCGGTGTCGGTCTTCTTGTCACGGGCGAAGACGAGGATTGCCAAGATGGCGATGACGAGCATTGCAGAGGTCCCGATGAACGAGGCGTGGTAGCCGGCAAAGGTGGCCTCGACGCCTTGGAGCGCAGGCTGCACAGAGGCCGTCACAGCCGCAGAGACCGAGACGAGAGCCGCGACGCCGAAGGAGCCGGCAACCTGGTTGACCGTGTTGGAGGTCGACTGGGCATAGCGCACGTCCTCATTCGCCAGGGAGTTGATACCCCACGTATTGAGCGGCGTCATGGTGAACTGGACGCCAACGGGGACAAAGGCGTAGACGATGGCGACAAAGACCACGTTCGAGGTGCTCTGAAGCAGCGGCAGGCCAGCTGCGGCGCACACCAGGAAGACGCAGCCGATCGCCGTTGGGATGCGGATGCCGAACTTGTCGAACAAGCCGCCGGCAAGCAGGCCGATGAAAGCGGCGAGGACAGCGCCGGGCAGAAGGGTCAGGCCGGAGACGGTGGCGCTTTGGCCGAGAACGCCCTGGATATAGAGCGGCATGATGGTGCCCATGCCGACCAGGCCCGCCTGGAACAGGGCGATGATGATGACAACCGTGCGGTACTGGCGGGTCTTGAGGATGTCCAGGCGAAGCATGGGCTCGTCAAGGGAGAGCTGGCGCTTGACGTAGAAGCCGATCACGACAAGGCCGACAACCACCAGGGCAGCGGGCACTGCGATGCTTGCAGCCGTGCCGAAGGAGGAGAAGCCGTACAGCAGGCACACGAGGCCGACGGTGGAGAGCACCACAGAGAGCAGGTCGAACTTGGTGGCCTCGAAGGCGCCGACGTTCTCGAGCTTCCAGGCTGCCACCAGCGCGACTACAACGGCGAGGGCGGTGACGATGAGGAAGAGCGCTCGCCAGCCCACGTAGTCAACCAGCAGGCCCGCCACTGTGGGGCCCAACGCCGGCGCGAAGCCGATCACAAGGCCGATGAGCCCCATGGCCGCACCGCGCTTCTCACGCGGGAAGATCAGCAGGATCACGCTCGAGACCATCGGCATCATCGCGCCTGCGCAGGCAGCTTGGACAGCGCGGCCCAGCAAGAGCACTTCGAATCTCGGGGCGCATGCGGCAACAAGGCTGCCGACGGCGAAGAGCGAGATGCCGCCGATGAAGAGCTTGCGTGTCGAGAGCCTTCCCATCAGGTATGCAGACAGCGGGATGACAACGGCTTCTACGAGGGAGTAGCCGGAGGTCAGCCATTGGGCGGTGGACGCATCGATGGAGTAGTCCCCCATGATCGCCGGCAAAGCCGGCGTCAGGAGCGTTTGGTTGAGCACAGCGAGCAGCGTGCCGAAAACCAGAACAACCACCATAAGGAGCTGTCTTCTAGAGATTCCAGAGTCCAATTCAACATCACTTCTTTCTTTTCTCGATTTGCAGTTGCCAGTTGATTTTTAGCAATTGACACTGTATGAAGACATTTGATATATGTCAATCAAGAGAAAGAAAGGGATTGGTAACGGAGCTCGATATGGCTGGAAACGATCTTTCTGTGATAGTCGACGCAACTGCGGCGTATGAGAACCTTGCGAGGCACGTGGTCATGGAGCAGCGCAGGGACCTGACGAAGATGCAGCTGGATGTCCTCATCGGATTGAGATATGCAGGGAAAATGACCATGACAGAGGTCAGCAAGCACTTGGCTGTATCAAAAGAGCAGGCAACTCGCACCGTTGCCCCCTTGGTGGAAAGAGGATATGTGGCTCGCAAACGCAATTGCGAGCAGTACCGGTTGGTGGAAGTCTCCCTGACGCAGGAAGGGAGCGATTTCATCGACCGTGATTTGGCCGTTGTGTTAGAGGAGCTCGAACGCAAGCTCGCCGGGTTGAGCCAAGAAGACCTCGCGAAGCTGCTGGAGGCTTCAGAGACCGCGCTGGCTGTTCTGCACAAAAACCTAGGGCGATAACGATCGAAGGCCCTGCTGATACGGGCAATCGGCAGCAACGAGTCGCGCGGGTGCTTTGCCCGTTGGCGGCCACCATGCGGAGGAGCTGGCACCGCCGCTCTGATGGCACCCTACTAGCTGCCGGCCCAGCACAGAGCCGGCAGCTAGTAGGACGACGACGATCCAGAACACGGGGCCCGGCACGCTGTGGAGGAGCCCGTAATTAAAACCTTAGAGCAGCGGCAAAACCGCCAACACCGCCGCTAACCTCGCATACAGTCGCTCCTGTATGAGGCGCATGGATGTATGAGCCGCCGCCAGAGTAGATCGCAACGTGGCCGCTCCTGTACAAGATATCGCCCGGTGCAGCCGAGTACACGCTCATGCGGGCCTTTGCCGAAGCATACTGGCTCTCTGTATAGTGGGGGATGCTGATGCCCACCTGCGCGTAGCACCACATGGTCAAGCCAGAGCAGTCAAATGAATTGGGCCCCTCAGCGCCCCAGACATAAGGGCAGCCGATACGAGAGCGGGCATAGTCCACAACGCTGCCGTTTGTTGGAATAGATGACCCGCCGCCGCTATGTTTGCCACCGCCGCCTCCGGAACCGCCTGTCGACGGAGTGTATGCGCTGGCTGCCTGCTGCTGCCTGCGCCTCTCTGCCGCCTCTTCTTTTTGAAGAAGCTTTCTGTATTCAGAGCTCAGGCTGTTGTATTCAGACTCATACCTGTCTGTCATGCTCTGGATTTTCTTGTGGTAAGACTTTGCGGTCTCCAGCTGGCTTGCCGCTTCGGCTTTTTGCTCGTCGAGCTCTCTTTTGGCAGCTTCAAGCTTTGCTTTAGCCTGCTTGGTCTCCATTACCAGGTCAGCATCGTCCTCGTTGAGGGTGTTGAGGGTGTCCCAGACGGTTGCGAAGTCATCGAAGGAGGCCGCGCCGAGCAGCACATCCAAGTAAGACATGGCCCCCGTGCGGTACATTGAGGTCGCTCTTGTTTCAAGATGGCCCTGAAGCGAGTCGATCTTCTTTTGGGTTGCATCGATTTCTCCCTGAGCCTGCTCGACCTTGGCGTTTGCAGCTCTATAGGCATCTTGAGCGGCATTGTACTGATCGACCGCTTGATCGAGTTCTTCGAGCATGGCGTCAAGCTTTGCTTTGATCGCCTGCACTTCTTGCTTCTTCTCTGCGGCGGTAACGCCAAAAGCAGAAGGGGCATTACCTGCACAGAGCGTCCCAAAGACGAGTGCGGTTCCTAGAAAAGCTCTACGGTTAATTGGTTTTGACATTCGAAGCCTCCGAATAGCCAGTTTTTTTGTTTGGGTTGATTTGAGATTGATAATAGCTCGCATCTTGCCCAGTACACAAAACCTCCTAACTCTGTCGGCAACACCGGGGAGGCCGCATGGGGTCCGAGAAAGGGAGACCCGCCAAGACCTTTCGATCCTGGCGGGCCGTGCTGTAACACCAGTTTGATACAGCCCCCGAAACCTCCGCCTTTGTAGAAATACTCTTGCAGCCCCTTTGCCTTGACAGTGCGAACAATGAGCGACTTCGCCTCTGTATGAACGGGAGCCCTCGTCCCTTAGAGGGCCACACGCTCCTAGGCGCGCGCAGTAGGCTAAAGGGCCTCGGGGTCCTGACTCTTCAACACGAAGTGGAAGACGACCAGCCAGACGGCCTCCACCAGCAGGAAGGCGATGGCGAGCTCTGCCACCTGGTACGAGCGCAGGAGGTCGAGCTCCAGCTCGAGCGCTGTGCCCGCGACGGCGGTGCCGGCCAGCAGGGCGGGCACGATCCAGCTGTTGCCGCTGCGCGGGGTGCAGGTGGCGGCATAGCCCGCCAAGGCGAGCACCACGCCGATGAGCCCGCTGTACCACACGAACGAGGACATGGTGGTGCCCATCTCCTCAATCTGCAGGGTGAAGCTGAAGAGGCACGCGCTGACCCCCACGCCGCATACCAGCACAGAGAGCACGCGCGTGACGATGTGAGCAGGGCTGAGCTTTTTCGCTGCTGTTTCCATAGCCTGTGATTATGCGTCACAAGCCCGCTGAGCGCCAGAAGGGACCTGGCGAGTGACAGGCAGGCCCGCGCTGCTGGGTCAGAGCTCTACCTGCATGCCGTCGCGGGCGATGACCACACGGCCCTTGAACTGCTTGACGTAGTCCTCGAGCAGCTCCTCCGTGTTCTCCTCCGGGCGGCAGATGTGCGGAGCGAAGTGCGTGAGGTAGATGGTCCCCGCGCCCAGCTCCATACCCTCCTCCACTGTCTGCCTGACGCTGTGGTGGTTCTGGGAGTGGCTGCCGCCCTCCTCCCAGAAGGTGGCGTCCATGATGAGGTTGTCCACGCCCTTGAGCAGCTCGCGCACCTCGGGCTTGAGCGCCGCGGTGTCCGGCGCGTAGAAGGTGCGCTTGCCGCTGGGGCTTGTGATCAGGTAGCCGAAGCACCCCGGGCAGTGCTCCACCGGCACGGCCTGGATAACGAGCCCGTCGACCTCGCGCTGCTCCCACTCCTCCAGGGGGTCGCAGTCGAAGCAGTCGTCCATGTAGTGGAACTCGCTCAGGGCCTCGGTCATGGCATAGGCGCTGGCATGGAAAGGCAGGGCGCTGTCGCGGTAGAGGCGCACCAGGTACTCCAGCTCGCCAAAGCCGCCCAGGTGGTCGAAGTGGGCATGGGTCAGGAACACGTGGTCGAGGTCGTCGACGCCCTCGCGGATGAGCTGGTGGCGCACATCGGGCGGGGTGTCGATGAGGATGGTGCTGTTGCCGCGGACCACCACGCCGCTGCAGCCGCGGCGCAGGCGGGGGTTCTTGCGGGCGGCCTCGCAGGCCTTGCAGTGGCAGAAGAAAGCCGGCACGCCGCAGCCGCTCGTGGTCCCCAGGAAGGTGAGGGTGTGCTTGGGTGGGGCGCTGCGGAAGGGCTGGGCGCCGCAGGTGGCCCTGCCGGGGCAGACGTCGCACTCGTGGCGCTGCTCGTAGGCCATCTCGTCCCAGCTGCAGCGCACAAAGCCGCACGAGTCGTAGAAGCCCGCGCAGTAGCCCTCGGCCACAAGGCGCAGGTCGGGGTAGAGTTTGAGGGCGTCCTTGAGCAGGGCGCGGCCCACGCCCCTGCCGCGGGCGGCCTCGAAGACCATCACCGGGCGCACGTAGGTGATGCCGTCGGAAAGCTCCTCGCAGCGGATCGCGCCGAGCATGATGTTGTCGGGCGTAATCGCCACGCGGATGCCCTTGGGAACGGCGACGGTGCCCATCCCCTGCTCCTCGAAGAGCTGGCGGATGAGGGGCATGTCTGCCATGGTGGCGTTGCGGATGTGCCAGGCCGGTGTGATCATGGTTCCTCCCAAATGCAGCCGCCGCGCTCCCCCGCGGCGGGGCTTACTCGTGCTCCGGGGCGAAGGTGCCGAACGCGCACCTGCCCTCCATGAGAAGGGGGCTGCCCCCAGCGGTCTGCGCCACGAGGGTCCTGCCCACGAAGAGCTGGTGGTCGCCGTAGACGGGGCAGTCCAGCAGCTGGCACTCGATCCAGCTCATGGCCTGGCCGACCCGCACGGCGCCGATGTGCTCGCAGGGGCGCCTCTCCAAGCCGGCGGCATCGAAGCGCTCCGGCTGGCCCGCCCCCTTCCTGCCGCAGGCGAGCGCCAACTCGCGGGTGCCCGCGGGCAGCACGCTTACGCAAAAGCAGCCGCTGCGCTCGATGGCGCGCGCTGTGCGGCCGCCGGGGCGCAAGCTCACCCCGATGAGGCTCGGCTCGTGGCTCAGGGGGTTGACCCATGCGCAGGTTGCCACGCAGTCGCCCTCAGCGTCTCTGGCGGTGACGAGGCACAGGGTGGTGGGCGTCAGCAGCGTCGCCACCTCGTTGCCGGTCAGCTCCTTCAGCTCCACAGCATGCCTCCGCTACATGATCGGCTCGACGTAGATCTTGTTGCGCGAGTCTGGGATGGTCTTCTTGGCGAGCTCCGTGGCACCGGCGGCGATGGTCGCCAGCCTGCTGGTGGGCACGCCCATCCACATCATGTCCTCGCCCACGTCCGTTGCCGCGCGGCAGCCATAGCAGCCGAAGGTGATGTTGGGCTGGTCGTCGCGCAGCGGGATGAGCACGGCCTCGACGCACATGGAGTTGAAGCCGCTGGCATGGAAGTCGTGGCGGTGGCCGTCGTAGTAGCTCATGGACATGCTCAGCCACATCATCTGCTCGGGGGTGCCGGTGAAGACCACGACCTCAGGGTCGCGCGGGGTCTTGGCCAGGGGCGTCACCATGGTCGCCCTACGCGAGTTGGGCGGGAACACCGGGCGCTCGGCCACCATCTTGGCCGCAGCCTCGGCGTTGACCACCTTGTGGAAGAGCACGTAGATCTCACCGGTGGCGAGCTTTTCCGGCACACCCGTCATCCCGAAGATGGAGGTGCCGTCCGGGCATGAGTGGCGGAACGGCGGCTGCAGGATGCACGCACCGCGGCGCGCCGCCATCATCGCCTGGCAGAAGCGCAGGTTCTCGGCGGGGATGGGGCACTGGGGCAGGGGCTCGTCCTTCTCGATGAGGCTCACCGCCACGGGCTGCCACCTCAGGCCAAGCTTCTCCATGATGATGCGCTGGTACTCGGCGTACTGGGCCTGTTTCTGCGCGGAGATGGGCTCGGCACGCTCCTCGCCAGCCAACGCGGCGTCGAAGCTGGCGTTGCCCAGGGCCTCGATGCGGATGGAGCGCGTGGGGCAGTTGCCGGAGCAGGTGGTGCAGCCCACGCAGGCCTCCGGGTTCACGGCCACGGGCACGCCATCCTGCATCTCGAGCACGTAGCAGGGGCAGAAGGCTGCGCACAGGCCGCAGTGCATGCAGCGCTCGCCGTCATGTGTGAACTTGTAGTCGGCCACGGGGCCTCCTTACTCGCTAGCGCCGGTTCCCCACATCTCGTAGATGCGCTCGCCGGCCGTGTTGGTCATCTGATAGCTGCAGAAGGGGATCACCCTGCCGTCCTTCATGGCAACGGTCATGGAGCACTCCCTCATGCGCTCGACGGTCGCCGTCATGGCGTCCATGTAGTTCATGATGATGACGCTCACGCCGCGGAAGAGGTTGACGCCCTTCTTGTAGAGGATGTCGGGCAGGACGGAGCCCTGCGGGCTGGTGGGGTCGAAGAGCTCCAGGTACTCCTCCCTGCTCAGGCCGCGCGTTGCGGGGATGTAGAGGCTGGGGTCCTGCGGGTCGGGCATGAGGAAGGTGCCCGTGTCGCACAGCGGGTCGCTGCAGCCCAGGGGCATGATGTCCTCCACCTGGATGCGTCCGCCGGTCTGCTCCGGCAGCGAGAAGATCGTGTCGCCAGCGGTGTAGGGGGCGTACTCCCTCGGCTCAAAGCGCCCACTGGTGAAGGCGGGCTGCAGGGCGACGCCGATGACGACGTCGGAGTTCTTCCAGGCAAAGTCGATGACCTCGCCCACGCGGTCGTCGTTGACGCCCTTGACGATGGTCATGCACACGACGACCTGTATGCCCACCTTGCGGCAGTTCTCGATGCAGGCGAGCTTGTCTGCGAGCATGGCGCGGCCGCAGATGCTCTCGTAGGGGGCGTCGTCGATGCCGTCGAAGCTCAGGTACACGCCGGTGATGCCCGCCTCGACCAAGCGCATGAGGTAGTCCTCGCTGCGGCCGATGACGATGCCATTGGTGTTGATCTCGATACCGGTGAAGCCGTAGCTGCGCGCCATGGCCACGATTTCCGGCAGGTCCTTACGCACCGTGGGCTCGCCGCCGGTGATCTGCAGGCCGGTCTCCGGGCCCACCTTCTGCGCCAGCGTGGCCACCAGGCCCTCGATCTCCTCGAAGCTGATCCCGTCTGTGGGGAAGTCGGCGCTCATGAAGCATACCGGGCACTTGGCGTTGCAGCGGCGCGTCACCTCGATCTCGACCAAGGTGCCCCTGCGGGTATGGCGCGCGCACAGGCCGCAGCTCTTGCAGCAGGCGCCCTCGATGGGGTACTCGCGCCACTTGGGGGCCGTGGGCTCGGTGTGCATGCTGCGCAGCCAGCTGTAGTGCTCCTTGTCGGGCCAGACATAGGTGGTGGTCAGCCCATGCTCGGGGCAGGTGCGCTCCATCCACACCTTGCCTTCCCCGTCTGCATAGACCTCCGCCGGGAGGGTCTCCAGGCAGTGGGGGCACAGCGCGTGGACCTTGTGAAGCAGCTCTTTGGTCATGTTCTCTCCATAAGCAACGCAGATGGGACAAGCCGGGAGCGCCCCGGTTTGCCCCATCTCGGCAGTCGGTCTGTGCGGGGCCTACTTGATGTGGCCCTCGGTCTCCTCGACGGGGAAGGCCGGGGAGTCCTCGCCGGTGGCCTCGTCGTCGTCGAAGTACTGGCGCGGGTCGTGGTTGGAGTTGGGCGGCGCCACAGCACGCAGGCCGACCGCATCCGCCCAGTCGAGAACGCGGCGCGGCACGTAGATGCCGGTCTGGTACTTGGCAGACTCCCTCAGGGCCCTGGCACAGCTCAGGCAGTGCGCGAGGTCCTCGATCTCGTCAACGTCTGCAACCGGCGCCAGGTAGGCGCTGGGGATGTTCTTGGCTTCGAGCTTCTCGTAGTAGCCGTCCAGAGCGGGGCGGCCGTCCATGTTGTAGTAGATGCCCTGGTGGTCGATGGGCGTGTCAAAGCAGAAGCCCACGAGCGAGGTGCCGCACTCCTGGCAGGGAGCGCAGACGAAGCCAGGCGTGCCCACGACCTCGCTGTAGTACTGCAGCCACTGGAAGGCCTGGGTCACATGGGCGCGCGGCAGGGTGGGGATGTCTGCGCCGATGGAGACGATGGCCTCGTAGCCCTGGTCGAAGATCTCCTGGAAGGCCATGTCGAAGTGGTCGTCGAAGGTGGCGCCGCGGTCGCTCATGTAGTGGATCTCGCGCGGCCAGCCGGGGACCTGGTTGATGGTCTCCTTCATGAGCTCGATGTTCTTCTCCGGGGTGGTGGAGATGAAGAGGTCGTAGCTGCGCTTGGGGGCACCGGGGTTGTCCTCGAGCTCCTGGCGGTTGAGCGCCTCGAGGTCGTCCATGCACCACATGGCGAGCTCGGTCACGTCCCACAGGCTGCGCTTGAAGAACTGGGCGGCCTGCTCGGGGGTGAAGGCACCCCCGCGCTCGCGCGTGAGGCGGGTCTTGACCAAGCCGGGGATGGGCGGCTTGCTGAAAATCAGGATCGCGTACTTCTTCTCCACGAGTCTATCCTCTCCTCTTCTTGATGCGGCACGGGATGCCGTTGTAGATCCAGGTGCCGATCAGCGGCTCCGGCTCCATGTCCACCGTGCCCCTGGTGAGCAGGTTCACGTTGTTCTCGAAGCAGCCGGACAAACCTGGGTAGCCTTTCTCTTTCTCAGGGTACCACCAACCGTACTCGGCAGATGCTACCCCATCCACCATATCGGTCACATGTACATATTGGACTATCTCAAGTTCTGGGCTGTCAACGCGCGAGATGAGGCACTCGTCGCCCTCTTCCAGCCCCAGGCGCTGCGCCGTGGCCGCGGACATCTCCACCGTGGGCAGCGGGTGCGCGTTGCGGAAGGACTCCTCTTCGAAGTAGCAGCTCGCCCAATACGGCTGCTTGCGCGCGCCGGTGATGAGGGTGACGCAGTCGCCGCCCGGGCGCCACGACCCGGCAACGGGACCCTCCTGGCCCTCCTGACCCTCGATGGGCTCGTGGATGCCCGGCACGGGGAACCACTGCGCCACCCTGCCCGCCCCGAGGCTCTCGAGGAAGGGGTTGGCCAGCTCGACCTTGCCGCTCTCTGTGGCAAAGCCCATGGGCTCGCCCGTCTGCGGGTCTGGGAAGAGGTGCTTGCTGTAGGTTGCCGGGCCGGCCGTGATGCCAACGGTCTCGAAGGTCTCCCAGTCCATGCCCACGCGGCCCACCACACGCTTGAGCTCCTCGGTCAGGTTCTCCGCGGGCCACAGCTGGGGGTCCTGCCCCATGGCAAGGCCCAGCGCGCGGAAGATCTCGTAGTCCTCCTTGCGCTCGAACTGGGGCGGCACGGCAGCGGGACCCCCGTAGCAGAAGTCGCTCACGCCGCCCTGTGCCTGGAAGACGGGGCGCTCCACAGCGCTGGCCGCGGGCAGGATGTAGTCGGCCATCTGACCCGTGGGGGTGATCAGGTAGTTGAGGTCGACCACGAGCTCCATGTGCTCGAGCGCCTCCTTGACGAGCATGGTGTCTGCATAGGTGACCATGGGGTTGGCCGCGTTGCAAAACAGGGCGGTGATGCGGTAGGGCTCGCCGGTGATGGCGGCGTTCCACACGCGCACCGGAAGGGCGCTCGTGAGGTAGCGCATGGGGAGGTAGCGGTAGTGCGTGGCAAGGCGCGGCCACACCTTGGCGTAGCCGGTGTAGCTCTGCAGGCCCTTGTCCTCGTTGAGGCCGTGCTCGCGCGACTCCATGGGCAGGTCCGCGCTCATCTCCAGCTCCAGCTCGCTCATGAAGCGCGGGTACTGGTTGATGCAGCAGCCTCCCTGCCTGTCCACGCAGCCCACCAGCGCCCTCAGCGAGGCCAGCACCCTGTGCAGGGGTGCCACGTTGGGGCCGATCTGGTCCACGCCGCGCCCGCTTATGAGCGCAGAGGGCGTGTTCTCGCCAAAGAGGTGCGCAGCGCTGCGGATGTCCTCAGCGCTGCAGCCGGTGATGGCGCTCGCCTCGTCCAAGCTGCGTGCGAAGGCAGCCTCCTTGAACTCCTCGAAGCCAAAGCACCACTCGTCGATGAACTCGTCGTCGCACAGGCCGTCTTCGATGAGGACGCGCGCCAGTGCGTAGGCGAGCACCGTGTCCGTGCCGGGGTAGGGGTGCAGCCACACGGTGGCGTGGCGCGCGGAGGTGCTCAGGCGCGGGTCGACCACGACGAGCTTGCCACCGCCCTTGGCATAGGAGGAGATGTTGCTCCAGAACATGGAGTTGTCGCTTTGCGCGGGGTTGGTGCCCCACAGGATCAGGCAGCCCGTCTCACCCGGCCTGAAGTCGATCTCGATGGACCAGCCGTAGGTCATGGTGTCCATCCAAATGCGCGGGTTCCAGCAGATGGGGCCGATGCCCATGTTGTTGGGGCTGCCCAGCAGGTTCATGAAGCGGTGCAGCGGCCAGTAGACCGTATGCGGGCCGCCGATGGCGCTCGCAACGGTCCAGGGGCCGTGCTCGCTGATAAGGGCCTTGAGGCGCGCGCTGATGTCCTCGATCGCCTCGTCCCAGCTCACGCGCTCGAACACGCCGCTGCCGCGCTCGCCCACGCGCCTGAGCGGGTAGTTGACCCGCTGCTCGTCGTAGAGCTTGTCGATGTTCATCCTCCAGCGCCTGCAGCGCGACACGATCTTCGTGTCATAGGGGTAGCGCGTCGGGTCTGGCGTGAGCTCCTTGACCACGCCGTCCTCAACCAGTGCGTCGAAGGCGCACAGGTAACCGCAGTAGTGGCAGTTCGTCTTCTTTGTCTCAATGGTCATAAACGCTTCTCAGTTCCCAGCAGGAGCCTTGCATGCGCAAGCCGTCCCCCCGATCGACTCTTGAGAGGGCTTCCTCTCTACCCTCCAACTCTCTCTTAAGGCAATAGTTGAGTGTGCCAGAGATACGCCCCCTTTGCCAGCGCAAACGGCAAAGGGGGCGCGAGTCGTGCTTGAGAGGGGCGGCGGCGCGGCCGCGGGCTAGAAGAGCGGGTCCTCCCCCGCCAAGAGCTCCATCGCCTCGGGCAGCGAGTACATGTGGTTGACGCGCCCGTAGACCTCGTCCCAGTCAGTCTCGTAGCCGAACACGAGCTCCAGGTAATGGCGCACAGGCTTCGAAGCCTCGCCGCGCTGCAGCGAGTTCACGCAGCTGAAGCAGGTCGAGATCATCACGTCGGAGCTAACCGCATCGACTTCTGCCAGGCGCTGGTTGCGGCGGTACTCGCAGTACGCCGGCGCATAAGCGCTCACCATCCCTCCCCCGCCGCAGCAGATGGTGTGGCGTCCGCTGTGCTCGAGTGTCCTGAGCTCCCAGCCCTCGAACATGGTCTTGACTGCTGCGGCATAGCGCCCGTCATAGCGGTCGTAGCAGGCATCGTGCATGGAATAGCTGCCGCTACCCGGCACGCGCACACCAGCCTGAGCCATAAGCTCCGGCAGCAACAACAGTTCGACGTCCGTACCCTCAAGCAGCTGCGGCAGCTCATAGCCGCAGTGCGGGCACACGATGACGAGCTTCTTGATGCCAAGGCCCTGTATATAGGCGGCTGCCTTGTGCTTGAAGGCCTCGAACTCCTCGAAGAACCCCGTGTCGAGGAAGGTCGCCCCACAGCAGAAGTTGAGCTTTCTGCTAGCGATGCCCTGCTCGCGCAGCCAGTCGAAGGCGAGCTGGGTAAGCTCCGGTGAATACGAGTTGAGCGAGCACCCCGGGAAGAAGGCGACCTCGTCAGCTGCGGTGCCCATGGGATTGCCGCTCACAAGCTCAGGCTCGGAAAGCAGGCCGGCGTCAAGCGCCTGCAGCAACGAGAACAAGTTGTACTTGAGGTCGGTGCGGAAGTGACGGTAGTTGGGGCGCAATTCAGGGCGCTGCTGCAACAGCATGGCCCTGGCCGGCTTGAGACAATCGATGGCGCGCAAGCCAACCGGACAGTCAGCCGTGCAGCGATTGCAGAGCGCGCAGGTAAAGGGGAAGTGTGCGAACTCGTCACTACCGCTCAGCAACGAGCCGCAGATATCGCCTAGGCATGTCTGAGCGCCATAGTTGCCGCAATCCGTCTGAGCGCAGATACCGCAGCGTATGCAAGCATCAGAGAACTCGGTGAGCTGTGCAGTCGTATCCAAAGCGGAAAACCCCCTCGCAGTCGTTAGCTTCGTACGATAGTAGGCCCCCTCATCCTCGATTTCCACACAGTATTCAACTAGGAATTACCTGCAGCGCCAACAAAAAACGCCGCCCCACTGGGCGGCGCGCGTTGCGGGGCGCATGC
>JBJEHN010000099.1:0-3793 GCA_051876105.1 Coriobacteriales bacterium
ACCAGTTGCACGGGATTGAGATAGCGGATTTCGCCGTGAGCGTGGCCAAGACAGCCCTTTGGATCGCCGAGAGCCAGGCTATGGATGAGACGCAGGACATCCTCTACCAGGTCTTCGAGTTCCTGCCCCTCAAGAGCGTCAACAACCTGCACTGTGGCAATGCCCTGCGTATGGACTGGAACGATGTTTTGCCTGCTCAAGAGTGCACCTACATTGCAAGCAACCCACCCTTTCTAGGTCATATCAGCAGGTCACTGGCTCAAACCGCTGAACTCAAGGAAGTATGGGGCAGGGAAGACATCGGTCGTCTCGACTATGTGACCGGGTGGTACAAGAAGGCGATTGACTACTGCTCTGACACATGCGAGTGGGCATTCGTGTCAACCAACAGCATCACCCAAGGTGAGCCGGTCCCTGTTCTGTTCAAAGCGGTGTTAGAGGCGGGGTGGCGAATCAAATTTGCTCACAGGACATTCGTCTGGAACAGCGAGGCCACAGACCAAGCCCATGTGCATTGCGTCATTGTTGGCATGACAAAAAAAGAAGGTGGGGCAGCTCTTTACTCGTACACGAAAGAAGGCACCCCAACGCTTTCTGTCGTGCCCTCAATCAACGGATACCTCACATCAGGTCCAAACGTATACGCTGAGAAACGGCGGCTCCCGCTTTCAACGTGCCTGAACCCGGTCACCATGGGAAATATGCCCAGGGGAAAGGGATTAATTGTCGAACCCGCAGAGTATGCAGAAGTTTCAACCGACCCTATCGCTTGCAAATACCTTCGCCCGTTCTTGATGGGCAAGGAGCTGATAAACAACACGAAACGCTGGTGCCTTTGGATGGAGGACTTCAACCAAGGGGACGAGCTTGAATCTGAGGTTTTGCATGCTCGCCTCAACTCAGTGAGACAGGACCGTCTCGCTTCAAGCGCAAGGTCAACAAGAGAAATGGCAGCAACCCCTTGGCTTTTCGGGCAGCGAGGCTTTATCCCAAAGGGAACATATCTCGGCATCCCAAAGGTGTTCTCCAACAACAGAGAGTGGGCAACTTGTGGATTTATATCGCCTGAAACCATCCCAGGAGACAAGGTTTACGTTTGCGATGACCCAGACGGCTTCCAGTTCGCAATAATTTCATCAAAGATATTCATCTTGTGGCAGAAGACTGTTGGAGGCAGGCTGAAAAGCGACCCGTCGTTCTCTAACACTGTTGTGTGGAACACCCTCCCTGTCCCGCAGTTTTCATCAGAAAAGCGTCAGCACATCATCCGGGCAGGAAAAGCAGTGCTGGACGCGCGTGAGGCGCACCCCGGCAAGTCGCTCGCCGACCTCTACGACCCCGACAGGATGCCCGCCGATCTGCTGGCCGCTCACAAGACGCTCGACGCTGCGGTGGAGGCAGCCTACGGCGTGGACTTCGGCGGCGATGAGGAGAAGATCGTGGCGCACCTGTTCAAGCTCTATGCGGAGCTGACGGCAGGGGAGTAGACAAACCCAGCCGGGAAAAGAGGAAGGCAGGTGGTGACGTGGGCGAGACTGAGTATCTGATGAGCGTGCCCGAGAACCGTGACTGGCTCATGGAGTCGATAGCGCAGCTTGAAGCTGGCCAGATTGAGGCTTTAGAGGCCGATTAACGGGCAACGGTGCTCGGCGGACTAGGCCTCTGAGCTGGGGTTTTGCAGGGTGCGAGCTTGTAACGAACTCCTCGATGTTCATGCCAAGCTCGCACCAATAAGTTACTTGAAGACAATATCGAGTCTAAGCTCATCGTTGCTGCCTCGCTCCGATGTGTTCCAGTAGGTGATGTGGTCGATGAAGGTGCGGAGGAAGTCGTTCTTGGCCTGAGCCGACACGTCGGGGTCGTTGATCATGTCGATGGCCTCGTGCACGCTCAAGGACAGCTTCTGCACGTCAACCTCCTGGTCGAGCACCTCCTTGGTGCGGCTGAGGCGCTCCTCGGCCGCCTCGCGCAGCTGCCTCACCTCTGCGCGCGACTCGGCGAACTCCTCGGCGGTGAGGCCCTCGTCGGCCCTCATCTCTATCAGGCGCTTGTCGCGCTTGGCCAGGACAGCGAGCTGCTGCTCGAGGTTGTCGACGGCCTCGAGAGCCTGGGAGCGCTTCCTCACGGCGCTGTCGTCGGTCACCTGCACCTCGAAGTCGCGCAGGCTCTCCTTCAGCGCGTTGACGAACTCCCCGACGACCACCTCGTGCCTGGCTCCCTTCTGGGTGCAGCCCCTCTTCCTGCGAAGGTGCCCAAACCTCAGGATGTCCTTCTTCCAGGTGAGGTTCATTGGCTTGCCGCACTCACCGCAGCGCATGAGGCCCGCGAAGATGTTCTTCAGCTTTCCCTGCTTGACCGGGACCGCCTTCTTCCTGCGCGCCCTGACCCTGTCCCAAAGCTCTTTCTCGATGATCGGCTCCCACACCCCCTTGCCCCTGAGGTAGGTGTCTGACACATAGCGCACCTTCTTGTCGTTGAAGGCGTCCGAGGAGAACACCTCGCGCTTCTTGTTCTTGCCGCGCACGCTGATGCCGATGTAGACCTCGTTGTCCAGGATGCGCAAGACGGTCTGCGCGCTCCACGCGTCCCCCGGCTTGCCCCATGGAGGCGCTATTCCCATGTCGGTCAGGTGGTTGGCGATGGCGTGACCGCTCATGCCGTCGGCGTACAGCTCGAAGATCTTGTGCACGGTCGGCGCGTCCTTGTTGGGGACGAGCGTGTGGATGCCGTTCTCGAGCGTCTGCTTGGAATACCCCATCCCTACGAGATTCCCGGTGTAGGAGCCATTTAGGCAAGACAGGGCTATGGAAGTTTGCATACGCCTACAGTAAGCCTCCCATTCGCCCCTCGAGTTGGACAGGGCCTGCCTGATAGCGGCCATGTCCTGCGGGAAGAGGGCATCGTATACGTACCCTGGGCATATGAGGAAGATGCCCTTTGCACGCAGCAGGCGGCATACCGTGCCCTGCAGTTGCTCGTCTCCGCGGGAAAGGCGGTCCGGGTGGATCACCGCGATCGCGTCGAAAGCCCCATCCGCCACCGCGTCTATCAGCTCGCGCATCGCCGGCCTCTCGCTGAGGGTCGAGCCGCTCGCGACCTCGCGGTAGACCTTCTCGATGGCGACGCCGTTCTCAGCCGCGGTCATCTCCAGGAGCTGGGCGTGCCGGGAGAGCACGTCGCCGCCGTAGAGGTCTTGGTTCTTGCGCTCCTCTCTGGACATGCGCAGGTAGCAGCAGACCCTCACATCCTTGGGAAGCTGCCGTTTTTGGTTCATGCAGAACATGGTCGATCACCTTCCTTTCGCGACACACAGATACCGACACCGCGCCAAGACATCCAGCGCGGCGCGCGATAGGGAGAAGACACGTAACCTTCTCTCTGAACGTATATGGGCTAAATGCAGGCCGCGAGTCACATCCCCGCCAGCATCAGGCGCACTTCAGAGCTAACATCACCGCAGCAAGCGCGAGAAAGGGGCGGTGAGATGACGGTCAGGTTTGCAAACGAGCCGAACTACGAGCTTGTCGAGGAGGGCCTGCGCAGGCTGCTCATGTCGATGACACCTGAGCAGCGCCGTAAGTACGCGTATAAGGTGGGTGAAGACGCCCGAAAAGACGACCAATCGGTCGCAGAGACAGAGAAAAGCCCCCAGAATCGAATCTAGGGGCCTCTCAGCGCATTTATGCAGGTCGGAGCGGTGCCTAGTTGACGATCAGCCTGTGGATCGCGTTGGCTCGCTCTGCCGTGCTCCTGGCCACCTCGATGATGACCGGCAGCGCCGCGTTGGCGCGCT
>JBJEHN010000100.1:0-3791 GCA_051876105.1 Coriobacteriales bacterium
CCTGGGTTTTCGTTAGAAGCCGCTTGCAGCAGTCCAAGGATTTGGGCCACTTTAGACCCAGAGGTTCTCCTTGAAGATCTTCCGTATAGTGATTGCCGCACTTCGTGCATGTGTATACACGTTGAGGGCTTTTCGTACAACACTCTATAACGTGCGATTCATAGACATGGTCACACTCGAATTCGCCCTTCCCGCAACGAATGCATTTTCCGTCGCTGTACGAATGCCCTAGGGCGGGGGTGCTGGAGCTTGTGGTGTCGCCGCAGCGGGTGCAGGTGGAGGATGTGTAGCCGTCCTCGGTGCAGGTGGCGGGGACCTCGGCATCGTCGACCATGTCATGACCCAGGGCCGCGGGGTGCTCTTGGTAGGTGAGGCTGCAGGCCGTGCAGCGGTAGGTGCTGGTGCCGGGCTCGGTGCAGGTGGGCTCCGCGTCCACGCTCGCCAACTCGTAGCTGTGCTCGAGCACGGGGATCACGTTCTGCTCGACTTTCACCTTGTGGCACGCAGAGCAGGCAATCCCAACGGTGAGGCCGGTTTCTGTGCACGTGGGGTCCTTGCCGGGGACGTCAACGTAGTTGTGGTCAATCATGGGGATCGTCTCTGTGTAGCTGTCTCCGCATGCGCAGCTGTACTTAAGCTTCCCCTTCTTGGTGCAGCTTGCACGGGCAAGCACCTTGGAGGTGTAGCTGTGCTCATGCGCAGGCTGCTGAGCAGTTGCCTCCTGCTGTGCGGGCGCTTGCTGTTGGGAGGCACTGTTAGTGGACATAGTCTTTAGAACAGCCTTGCTGATGTTTACAGAGCCGGTCTGGGTGCTGGCCTGCTCTCATCCTCGTCCTCATCGTACTCACCTTCACTCTCCAGCAACTTTGCAGTTCACCGTTTGTTCTCTCTCGTTGGCTAGGGCTTGTTCTAGGCAGCGGACCAGGGGCTCGCTCAGCTTGCCTTCTGCGGCCATGCTGTGCAGGATGCCGAAGGCGCGCTCTGCGGGCATCGCCTTCTTGTAGGGGCGGTCGTCTGCCATGAGGGCGTCTGCGATGTCTGCCACAGCCAGGATGCGGCTCTCAAGCGGCAGCTCCGCGGCCGTGAGGCCCAGCGGGTAGCCGCTGCCGTCCAGGAACTCGTGGTGCTGGGTGGCAAACACCGGCGCCTGAGCAAAGTCCTCGTTGAAGTGCACCTCCGCCAGGATGCGGCGCGTCATCTCCACGTGGCCCTCCATGACGGCGCGCTCCTGCGCCGTGAGCGTGCCCTTGGCGATGCAGAGCTTCTCCACCTGCTGGGGCGTGAGGCTGTGCTCCTGCTCCTCACCGCTCCAGTACGTGCGCTGGGCAGCTGCACGCAGGGCATCAGCCGTCTCCTGCGAGACAAAGCCGGCGCTGTTCGCCTCGAGCACCAGCTCGCGCGTGGCGCCCAGCTCCAGGAGCGCGCTGTCGCGCTCAGACGCGCTCAAGCGGCCCTCGTAAAACGCCAGGCGCTGGCGGTCTTGGAGCAGTTGAATGTGCGCGAGCACGGCATCGAGCTCCGCGCCCAGGCGAGTGGGCTTGTCCATGACGGCCGTGGGGATGACCATCTTGCCTATGTCGTGCAGCAGGGCCGCCATGACCAGCTGGTCCAGGCGCTTCGTGTTGAAGTGGTCCCCTTCGGGCGTGTCTTGCCCCGCGTTCAGCTGCTGGGCGATGAGGCGGGCATAGCGCGCCACCTTGCGCGTGTGGCTGCCGTTGTAGGGCGTGCGCGAGTCGAGGGCCTCGGGCGCGGGGGCGCTTGCCGGCGCGGCGGGCTGCAGCACCGTCATCGCCTGCAGGGAGGTGCGCGCGTCTTCCAGCGTGCGGACCTCCATGAGCATGGGCACGCCGGGGATGTGCCGATCCGCCAGCGCGGCAAAGCGCGGGTAGTCGATAGAGCCGGCGCCCACGGGCCAGTGGCGGTCTGCGTAGAGGTCGTTGTCGTTGAGGTGCACGTGACGCACATAGGGGCCCATCTCGCGCAGCCACACCGCGCCGTCTGTGGCAGAGAGGCTGGCGTGCGCGTAGTCGAGCGCCAGGGCGAAGTTGGGCACGTCTGCCATGCGCTGTGCCAGCGCCACCAGCTGGTCCGGCTCTTGCTCGATGGTGTTTTCAAGGTAGATGCTCAAACCCGGGTTCTCTGCGCACAGCTGGCGGAAGAGCTCTTCAGCGCTGTTGAGCCAGACTTCAGGCGGGATGGAGAGGCGCATGCCGCCGTAGATGTCTGAGTGGAAGACCACGCCGCGCACGCCCAGGCGGTTGGCGATGGCCAGCGACTGCCGCATGAGCGCGCGGCTGCGGTTGCGCATCACGCTGTCCAGGCTGTTGGGATTTATGTCGAAGAACACACCGTGCAGCGTGTCTGCCGAGCGGTCGCGCTCAAGCGCCAGGTAGGCGGCCACGCGGCGCTCGACCTCGCGCTCGTCCTCGTAGACGGCGGGGGCGTAGAAGTCGTCGTACTCAAAGGCCGCGCCGTACTCAGCGGCCAAGGCCACCGATTCTTCCAGCCGGTTGAAGTCCGGCACTATGAGCCAAGAGCGCTCCATGTTCCTCCCCTACTCGCCGCCCGGGCACAGGCCCGTCACGCGGAATACCTCGACGGCGTTTGCCTTGCCCTTGAGCGCCAGCGGGCCCACGGGCTCTGCCTGCACGCGCCCCTCAAGGCGCTCCAGCAGCTCGCGCGAGATGTAGATCTGCCCGCGCGGCGCGTTGGCCTCCAGGCGCGCAGCGGTGTTGACTGTGTCGCCGATAGCCGTGTAGTCCTTGCGGAAGTCGCAGCCGATGTTTCCCACAACCGCCGGTCCGCAGTGCACGCCCACGCCGTAGGTGCTGGAATGCCCGTTGGCGGTGAGGTAGCTGTCTTGCATGCCGCTGGCATACGCGCCCAAAAGGACGATCTTGCCGGCGAACTCGCTGGCCGGCACCGCGCCGCTCAGCACGGTGTTGAGCGCGACGGTCTGGTACTCGCCGCTCTTGGCGGCGTAGAAGAACTCGCAGATGCCGTCTGCCGTGGCGGGCAGCGGCGGCTGCTGACCGGCTGCAAGCTGGCCGGTTGCGCGCAGGTACTGGGTGTAGGCCTGCGTGGCAAAGCTGGGCTCCTGCTGGCCGTTGACCTGGGCAAACAGCAGCGCGCTGCGGACCACGCCGTCGCCGGAGATGCAGGCGTCTGCAAAGCCGGTGGAGCTGGACGCCAGCAGCGCGGGGTAGGCTGTCTCCATCCCCTGGATGTTCCACGGGTCGAAGACGCGCTGGCCGTCTTCTGTGAGCTTGGTGGTGCCGCTGTAGACCAGGTTGCCGGCCACCACGGTATTGCCCTTGGCGGCGGCGCGGGCCAGGCGCTCGTCGGTTGAGGGGTCGGTTTGGCCCTGGAAGATGACGTCGATCGCGACGACGGCAGGCGCCTGCGCAGGGTCTGCATAGAGAAACTCCAGGAGCTCGGCGGTCTTTTGGCGACTCCAGGTGGTGAAGGCGCCGTACTCGCCGAGGGTGGACTCGTCTATGCCGATGACCATGATCTGCGGGCTGGGCGCGGCGGGGCGCTGCTTGAGCGCGTCCCCCAGCATGGCGTCTGCCGCGTAGAAGGGCTGGGCGAGCGCCAGCGCAAAGGCGACGAGCGCAGCGACGAGGGGCAGCAACAGTCTCTTTGCGATCTGGTCCATGCTCGACCCTCCCCAGCGTCAGCCCGCTAGCCTTCCCTCCTATTTTGCCAGCTCAAAGCCCAAAACATGACAGCAACATTAAGAACACGGTCTGTAATCATTTCCAAACGAGAACCGGCCGCCCCCCGGGCCG
>JBJEHN010000101.1:0-3699 GCA_051876105.1 Coriobacteriales bacterium
ATTTTTTGGTTATTCGAGGAAGGGGAACATCCCATGGCAGTTATGTCCCAAGAGGTGAAGGACCTGTTCACCAAGGTCTCCGATGTTGTCTTCTCCACCGCAAGCGCCGGCGCCCAGCCCAACGCCTGCATCGTGGGCATGAAGTTCGTCATTGACGACGAGACCATCTACCTGTCCGACCAGTTCTTCAGCAAGACCCTGGGCAACATCAATGAAAACGACAAGGTGGCCGTCGTGTTCTGGGAGGGCCACGATGCCTTCCAGATCCACGGCACCGCCAGCTACGTCAACGAGGGCGAGCAGTTCGAGGCCTTGGCCGCCAAGGTCAACGCCACCTTCGAGGCGAAGGGCATGCCCATCCGCTCCAAGGGCGGCGTTTTCGTTCATGTTGATGCGGTCTACAGCTCCGCTCCCGGCCCCCAGGCCGGCGCACAGCTCGCCTAACGGCAGAGCCAGACGCGTTCTAGAGAGGGCCGGTGCAGGGGAGCCTTGCGCCGGCCCTCAGTCGTCGAGAAGCTGGGAGACGCGGTCTTCGGCGGCTTGCTCGAGCCTGTTGATGTGGTGGCTGTAGATCATCGTGGTCGAGATGTCCGCATGGCGCGCCATCTCCTTGGCCTCGGCGTCTGTAGCGCCGCCGATGAGCGCGAGCGTGATGGCGGTGTGGCGCAGCGAGTGCGCGGTGTAGCGCGGGTCGTCGATGCCGATCTGGCGCAGTGCGCTCTTGACCACCGAGCTCACCGTGTAGGTGGTGAGCCGCCCGCCGCGGTTGTTGTTGGAAAGCGAGGTGAACAGCGGCTGGTCGAGCGCAGCGTTTTCGCGCAGGGCCAGGTACTCGTCGATCTGGCGGTTGACGGCGGGGGTGAGCTTGACGATCGCATCTGCCTCATCGCGGCCCTTGCCCTGGATGTGCAGGACCCGGTGGCCGCTATCCGTGCCGCGGTCGCCCACGTTGGCGCGCACGACCTCGATGTCGCGCAAGCCGGTGTGGAGCATGAGCGAGATGATGGTGCGGTTGCGCACCGAGGCCTCGTTGCTGCCGGGGTAGCAGGTGAGCAGGCGGCGGGCCTCGTCGAGCGAGAGCGCCTCCTTCTTGAAGCCGCGCTTGGCCTTGCCACCGCGCACACGCGCCGCTGGGTTCTCTCCGCCCAGGCTGTTGAGGAACGAGCGCACACCCGCCAAGTAGAGAGACACGCAGCTCGACGAGCGCCCGTATTCTTGCAGGAAGTCCTTGAAGCCGAGCACCAGGTCTTCATCGACCTCCGCGGGGCTTGCCACGCCGCATGCGCGCGCGAACTCGCAGAACGACGCCAGCCCCAGCCGGTAGTTCTGCTTGGTGCGCTCCACGACGTCCAGGCGGTTCTCCCAACTCACGACCTGCTCTTCTGTATACGGCTCCCACGCGCCCTCGCGCTTGGCCTTTGCAAGCTTGATGTTCTTCCTGTTCGACACAGGGCACCTCTTGTCTGCAGACATACGGTTATCTGCTTGAAGTATAGGGTACTGGGCCTTGCAAGGAGGCAGTACGCCGCTGAACGTCTTTCGCAATTGACAATGCCAAGCTGTCAATTCTTCTTGAACTCCCAAATGCGCTTTGAAAGCATCGAGGCAGGCTGAGAGGAGCCGCTCAGGAACGCGAGTAGAAAGAGGTTCACATGAAGAGCAGCGCGAAGATCCTTGCAACGCTGGTTGCCACCGCAGGATTGACGGGTGCGTTTGCTGCGGGCGCGCTTGCCACGGAGGGGGATGACATCTTCATCAACCCCCAGGCGATCGTCATCAGCGTTGAGGGCACGCAGTACACGCTTGGCGTGGACGAGCCCCTTGCCGTGGACGTCAACGGTGACGGCTTCGTTAACAACACCGACATGGACAAGGTCAACATCAAGGTTGTCTCTGTCGACGGCGCCACGCTCACCAATGTGGGCACACAGTCCGGTTTGCTTGACAACCAGGGGCGCAAAGTCCTCGAGTACAACTATGTGAAGGTCGGGCCCGGCGCTATGCAGTCCGCCTCAATTACCATGCTAGCGACGACCCCGTCGCCAGCAACCAGCCCTATGCGTTCGAGAGCATCCAGACCCTCATGATCAAGGGTGCCAAGCTCGCCAGCAACGGCAGCAAGACTGCTGCACCCACCAGCGTCAAGGCAACTGGCGGAAAGGCCAAGATCACGGTGACCTGCAAGAAGATCCCCAATGCAGACAGCTTCACTGTTCAGGTGTACAAGGGCAGCAAGAAGGTCGAGACCGTCACGACCAAGAGCGGCACGCCGAGCGTGAGCATCTCCGGCCTGTCCAAGGGCACCTACAAGGTGCGCATAGCCGCTCGCGAGACCATCGGCGACATCAACAGTGATGCCAAGAAGACCGTCACCGGTGCATGGAGCAAGTACGTGACCGTCAAGGTGAAGTAACGCGTCAACGCCACAAACCTGCAGAGGCCCCGCCCGCGCCCAACCGCGCCGGCGGGGCTCTTCTTTTCACGCATAGCGCGCAATCTTAAGGAGCTGTTACCGAGAGCTCTTGGACACTTAAGGGCGTGCTGGCTCATGCTTGCCGTGCACGCATGCACGAGCGAGGAGAGCGCAATGGAGCACAAACGCAGCAACCGCAAGCCCTCTCGCTGTGAGCCGCCTGCCCGCCCCGGCAGCTGGCGCAGCGGGATCTACACGCAGCAGCGGGGGAGCCGCCCCATCTTCGGCAGCCGAAGGCTGAGGCGCTTTCCCCTGGGGACGCTGATGCTCGCCGCACTCTGCGTTGCCCTGGTGCTGGTGGTGGTGCTCGCGGGCAGGGCTGCCGTGAAGGACACCCTTCGCTGGCAGCTCGAGAACAGCTCGCGTGGGGCCGGAGCCGCCGTTACCTCGCTTGAGCAGGGTGAGACCGCCCCCAGCAGCACGCCCAAGGAGCGCTGGCCCGCCGGCGAGCTGCCCTACCTCTTCCAGAAGGACCCGCAGTGGGCCCAACAGCGCTACGCCGGCAGCACGGTGGGGGAGAGTGGCTGCGGCCCCACCTGCATGAGCATGGTCTACATCGCCCTCACCGGCAACCGGTCAATGGACCCGGGGACGATGGCCTCGCTTGCCCAGAACGGCGGCTTTGTCGAAGGCGGCAAGACCTCGTGGCGCTTTATGACCGAGGGCGCCGCGCAGCTGGGCCTGAGCAGCCGAGAGGTTCCCTATGAGGAGGAGCAGATTCGGCAGCTGCTAGGAGAGGGCACGCCTATCATCTGCTCGATGATGCCGGGCGACTTCACGGACACCGGCCATTTCATCGTCCTGTGCGGGGTCAGCAACGACGGGCTCGTGCTGCTGCGCGACCCCAACAGCGAGGAGCGCAGCGCGCAGGGCTGGGAGCTGGGCCGCATCATGCCCCAGATGGCCAACCTCTGGGCCTTCTCGCGCTCATGAACTAGCTGGCAGACACCATACTGGAGTCGCTCAGGTGGTCTGGCCCTGGTTTCTTTTCTCCGCCGATGTCGGATGCTGATCCGGTGAGGTCGTCCTTACCACCATGGCAAATCATCACTTGCGATGAGCTACCAGACCTTCTAGCTCTTCTACGACGATATATTACTGAAACCAATAGCAAACCAATTCCCAGCCATAGTAGAAGCATAGAACCTGACTTCCGACGTTCAAATGCAAAAATGGGCTCTTCGCAGATTCTAGTGGGTAAACCAGGCCCCTGACGGAGTCAAATC
>JBJEHN010000102.1:0-3659 GCA_051876105.1 Coriobacteriales bacterium
TTACCGTTTTAGCAAGCTTTGGCGGAGCACATGAGGGCAGCGCGCTTCTCTGCGAGCCCTTTGAGGACGATCTGCCCGGGCACCTTGTTGGGGCAGATGATGGCCGCATGGCCGCGGTAGTACTGCACTGCCTTGCAGTTGCAGAAGAAGCCGCTGCACTGGCTGCAGAGCACGGCGCTGGGCTCAAAGCCAAGGAAGTCCTCGTCAGAGAGCTGGTATCGCATCAAGGCGTCGCTAATCATGAGCTTTACAGGGCCAGGAGGACGTTGAGGATGGCCAGGACGGCGGTGAAGCCGATGAGGACGACAGGCGGGGTGGTGAGCAGCTCGTGCAGGGTGACCTGGCTCATGTTCTCGTGGGTGGGTACGTACTGGAGCATGCTGCGTCCTTTCTTCGTTGGGCTGATATGACGCCTTGAAGGTACGGCCAACGAAGGAGCGATGCGTCCCCACCGAGGGGTGAGAAGACGGGAGCGGCGGGATGATTTATTCTCTATAAAGTAGTAAGCCCAGCTGGGCTAATGACCTTCAGAAGATGATGCCTCACCCCCCCCAAGAGGGGAGGGGCGAGGCATCGGGAGGGGGAATCGGGGATGAGCGGTATACTCACCAAGCAGCTTGCGGAAAACGACACGCTGGGCATGGCCCAGGCGTTGGGGCCGCATCTGGAGCTGTTCGTGGCGTATTTCAGCTCTGGGCTGCTCAACCTCTTCAAGCAGTGGATGGAGCTGGAGTCCGAGCTGCCCATCGAGAAGCTCTCCGAGCTGGCGCTTGCGACGGTGGCGGGCGGCGTTGCAAACCTCAAGCAAGCCGCCGCGCAGCTCCAAGTGAACCCCGCGTAGGGTCAGCGGCCTCCCTGCGTCCCTGGGAGATGCGCTCTGGGCTACAGCTTGAGGTCGCGGCGGGTGAAGGCAGCGGTGCCCAGGGCAAAGAGCGCCAGACCGGCCAGAGCCAGGGCCACGGCACCTGTGACGGCGTCGCCTGCGGCGCTGCCGCCGGCAGCCAGGGCATAGCAGTCGTAGAGCTGCAGCGGGTTGAAGCTGCCCAGGTCCTCGAGCGCCCCGCCCAGCTGGCTGAGCATCTGAACCAGGTACATACCTAGGCATAGGCCGCCGCCGGTCCACAGCGCGGCGCGGGGGTTGGGCAGGGCGGCGGCGCTCGCAAAGCACAGGCCGCTCATGAACACCCACAGCGCGCCCAGGCCGGCAGTGGCGCGCAGCAGGCCAGCAACGTCCAGCTCGCCGGGGAAGAAGAGCTCGGCTGCGCCGATCTGCAGCAGCGTGACGGCCGCCAGCACCAGCGCCATCGTTGCCAGCAGTGCGGCAGCGAGGCTCAGGGCCACGCCTGCGCGGCCCACGGGAGCAGCCAGCGTGTAGGCCATCGAGCCGCGCTCCACCGGGCGCACCAGGCTGCGGTTGACGGCCATCATGATGATGAGCAGCGGCATCAGCGTGAAGAGGAAGCCGTAGAGGTAGTTCAGCAGGAAGTCGAGCATGCTGTCTGTGGCGTTTGCCATGCCGAAGGCGGCGTAGAGCTCCGGCATGATGTCCATCAGCTCGTCGAGGCTCTTGGCGATCTCTGGGTCGTACATGTAGGCGATGCACACCACGTAGAGTGCCAGCACAGCGCTCACGATGAGCGTGGGCAGGGCGTTGGCGCGCAGCTCCTTGGCAAAGAGGGTGAGGCTCATGGGCGAGTCCTTTCAGTGGGGTGGGGCAGAAGGGAGTGGCAGGCGGCGGAGCTTCAGTCTCCAATGCTGCTTTGGTGCGCCGAGCCGCCTTCGCCGTAGAAGTGCATGAAGGTCTCCTCCAGGCTCTGCTCGCGCGTGGCCAGGCCCTCCAGGCTGTAGCCGGCCAAGTCCTTCACAAAGGCATCAGCGCTGCCCGGCACCTGCGCCAGCACGCGGCAACTGCCCGCGGGTATGGCATGGGCGGGGTGCTCGCTTAGGTAGCGCGAGCATTCCTCTTCGTTTGAAAAGGCCAGCTCAAAGGCCTGTTTGCGCGAAGCCTTGGCGCGCGATACATCCTCGATGGCGGCCAGGTGGCCTTCGCGTATGAAGGCTACGCGGCTGCAGCAGCGCTCCACTTCCTCGAAGATGTGCGACGAGAGAAACACCGTGGCGCCGCGGTCGCGCTCTTCTTGCACCAGCTCGATGAAGCGGTTCTGCATCAGCGGGTCCAGGCCGCTCGTGGGCTCGTCGAGCAGCAGGACGTCCGGGCGCGCCATGAAGGCCGCCACCAGGCCCACTTTCTGCTTGGTGCCCTTTGACATGCGGCTGATGCGCGCGCTGGGGTCGAGTTCAAATCGCTCGACGAGCTCTTCCATGCGCTGGGTGCTGCCCAGGCCGTGCATCTTGGCGGCAAAGCGCAGGAACTGGCGGCCTGTGAGCTGCTCGTCCATCGCGATCTCTCCTGGCAGGTATCCCAGCCGCGCTTGAATTTGGGCGCGCTGGGCAAAGCAGTCCAGCCCGAAGATGCGTGCGCTGCCGCTCTGTGGGCGGATGAAGCCCATGAGGTGGCGCATGGTGACGGTCTTGCCGGCCCCGTTGCTGCCCAGGAAGCCCAGCACCTCGCCCCGGCGCACCGTAAAGCTGACGTCGAACACGCCGCGCCCGTTCCCGTAGTCCTTGGTGAGGCCGCTGACCTCGATGACGGCTTCTCTCTCACTCATGCTTCCTCCTTCTCAAAGGGGACAGGCCCCGTGTGCTGTGGGGCAGGGTGCTGGTACTCGGGCTTGTAGGCCCAGCTGCGCACCATGTCGCACATGCCGTCGAAGTCGCTCAGCAGCTCGTCGATGTCGATGGGTTTCTCCGCCGCCAAGTGGGCGTGGGTCCAACCGTCGGCCAGCCAGATGAGCACGTTGAGCGCCTGCTGTGGTGGCACTTCTGGGCGAAAGCGGCTCCAGTCCACGTTCTTCATGAAAGTGCCGAGCGTCTGCTCGATCATCTGGGTGTTCCAGCGGTTGAGCGTGTCTGTGACGTCGCGGTGCTGCGGGTAGTACGCGCGCAGGCAGAACTCCAGCGCCCATGGGTAGCGGCGCATGATGTCGGCCTTGGAGCGCGCGGCGTACTGCATGAGCTCGAAGAAGTCGCCGATCTCCCAGAAGTGCTCGTCGACCACGATGTCCACGGTCTTCTCGTAGAGCCAGTCCAGCGTGCGCAGGTAGAGCTCGCGCTTGTTGCGGAAGTAGAAGAACAGCAGGCCCTTGCTCATGCCGGCGGCTCTCGCGATCTGCTCGGTCGAGGCGCCCTTGTAGCCCTCGCGCGCAAAGGCCTCGATGGCGGCGTTGGCCACCTTGCCGAAGCGCTCCTCGTCCAAGGGGTGCTCGGGTGCCGGCTCGTCGCAGAGGCGGGGGACCTGCCGGCGCTGTGCTGCACCGGGGATGGCCGCCGTGCTGTGGGGCTGTGTGTGCTCGTGCGTCATGGTGCCTCCTTGTCGCGCTCCTTGCGGGCTGCCGAAGGGACTGTGCGGGCATGCTGCGAGCGTTAACCGTCCGGTCAACGCCTACTGTGGAGTATGCCGCATTGACTCAAAAGAAGAAGACCCCCCGCGGTGTGTTTCTCGCCGCCTTGCCCCGCACAGCACGTACACTGGAAACAGTTTGGTTAAAATCCCCCCTTGCAGTTGGTAGATGACTTGCTCTACTAGCTACCCCTCTGAG
>JBJEHN010000103.1:0-18928 GCA_051876105.1 Coriobacteriales bacterium
TGCTCACCTCCTTCCTTGTTCCTTCGGATGTAGCAGTGCACTGTCTTTAGTGTACTAGTTGGCTTAGTACAGTCAATACACTTAGTGCAGTTTAAGGAAAGGATAAGGAGAAAGCGGTTCGGGAACTGCACCGCGATGCCAAGGGGGCGGGGGCCGCGATGCTCCGGGCGCTCCGGCTGCTCGCGCCTTCGGCGCTCGTGCGCCTCCACCGGCATCCCAGATGGCGCCGCCTTCGGCGGCTAAGACTGAGTGAAGCCTTAGCCACTCAGCATCGCGGCTCCCGCCCCCTTGGCAACGCTAGCCTAGTTCTGCTGCAAGCGGCTCTGTTCTGTCTCCCAGCTCTGGACGTAGCCTACTGTCCTTTTTCTGGAGTGAAGCGTCCCTTAAAGCATCGCAAATTGCAAGAAATGGGACAGTAGGGTACGTCCCCACTGTCCCACGAACGCAAAGGCCCCGGCAGCTCGGTTGCTGCCGGGGCCTGGGTGCTCAGAGGAGTGCTTGAGGGTGCGAGAAGCCTTGGAGGCCTACTCCTCTTCTGCGAAGGGCTTGGGGTGCGGCTTGTTGGCGTGCTTGGCCACGATGCCGCTGAGTGCAAAGAGCGCGATGGCGTTGGGGAGCACCATGAGCTGGTTGAACATGTCTGCCAGCTCCCAGACGAGGTCGTTGGAGAGGATGCTGCCCAGGAAGATGAAGACCAGAGCGATCACGGCGAAGACCGGCAGGGCCTTCTTGCCGAAGAGGTATTCAACGTTCAGGCGGGCGAAGAGGTTCCAGCTGACGATGGTGGAGAAGGCAAAGAACAGCAGGCAGATTGCCACGAACGCAGAGCCGAAGCCGTTGCCGAACAGCGAGCCGAAGGCCAGCTGCGCCAGGTTGGTCTTGTCGATGCCCTCCCAGGCACCCTGGGCCAGGGCGCCGTCGCCGGTGAACATGGTGACCATGACGACCATGGCGGTGACGGTGACGACCACGAAGGTGTCAACAAAGACGGCGATGGAGGCCACGACGCCCTGCTCATGCGGGTCCTTGACCTGAGCCATAGCGTGTGCGTGCGGGGTAGAGCCCATGCCTGCCTCGTTGGAGAACAGGCCGCGCTTTGCGCCCTGCGTCATCGCGGCGAAGATGCCGAAGGTGACGCCACCGAGCTCCGCGCTGGGGTTGAAGGCGCACTGGAAGATCAGGGCGAAGGCCTCGGGCAGGTGAGCAGCGTTGGCGATGATCACGATGAGGCCGCCGATGATGTAGAGCACCGCCATGACGGGGACGAGCTTCTCCGTCACGGAGGCGATGCGCTGCACGCCGCCGATGAAGATGAAGCCGGCCACCACGACCACTGCCAGGCCGACGGCCCAGGTGGGGATCATGAACGCGGAGTTCATGGTGCTGGCGATGGAGTTGGACTGGACCATGCAGCCCATGAAGCCCAGGGCCAGGATGATGGCGACGGCGAAGAAGCCGGCCAGGAAGGTGCCGAACTTGCCCTTGAAGGCCGTCTTGATGTAGTAGACCGGGCCGCCGTGGACGGTGCCGTCCTCATCGACCTTGCGGGTCTCCTGCGCGAGGATGGCCTCGGCGTAATTGGTGGCCATGCCCAGGAAGGCGATGACCCACATCCAGAAGATAGCACCCGGGCCGCCGATGAGCAGCGCACCGCAGGCGCCGACGATGTTGCCGGTGCCCACCTGGGCCGCGATGGCCGTGGTGAGCGCCTGGAAGGAGCTCATGCCGCCGCCGTGCTTGCCGCCGCGAAGGCTGAAGTTGCCGAAGAGCCTGCGCCAGCCTTCCCCAAAGCAACGCACCTGCACCGCCTTGGTGCGGATGGTGAAGAAGAGGCCGGTGCCCACGAGCAGAATGAGCAGGACATAATTGGACAGGTACGTGTTGATGGTGACTACCACGTTGTAGAGCGCGTCCATCATGATGAGGTGGATCCCTCCCCATTGGTCTCATGAGCGGATGAGGAGGAGGTAAGGCAAGGGCGCCTGCGGGGGCGCGCGTTTGTCTCTGTCCTTTTGCCTGAGAGTTTCAGCGGCATGCGAGCCGCCTTGCACCGTCGGCACCCGTTTTCCGGGATTCTCCAGAGTCCGCTCCACCACCGGTTCCTTCTGGTTCCGATGGCTTCATTGCGTGTAAAACGCTGCTGATGATACCCCTTTGCAACAAAGGTGTGGAGAAATCGTGAGAATGAGCGGTAAACGGCGCTGCAGCCTAGACAGAGCGTGCTCCAGCGCGCAAAACGGGGCCCGCAGCGCCGTTGCTGCGGGCCCCTGGATTTGCGCGCTTGTGAGCGGGCAGGCTAGAACAGGCCGCTGATGACGCCGCGCTCGTCGACGTCGATGCGCTCGGCCGCCGGCACCTTGGGCAGACCGGGCATGGTCATGATGTCGCCGGTGAGCGCCACGATGAAGCCCGCGCCGGCAGAGATCTTGAGGTTGCGGACCGTGATGGTGAAGCCCTTGGGAGCGCCCAGCTTGGTGGGGTCGTCCGTGAAGGAGTACTGGGTCTTGGCAACGCAGATGGGCAGCTTGCCGTAACCCAGGTCCTCGAGCTGCTTGGCCTGCTGCTTGGCCTGCGGGGTAAGTACCACGCCGTCTGCATGATAGATGCGCTGGGCGATGGCGTTGAGCTTGTCCTCGATGGAGCCGTCGAGCTCGTAGGAGAAGCTGAAGTCCTCGTTGGACTCCTCCTCGCACACGCGCACGACCTCCTCGGCCAGCTTGACGGCGCCCTCGCCGCCCTTTGCCCAGTGCTGGGCCAGGACCGCGTTGACGCCCAGCTCCCTGCACTTGGCCTGGACGAGCTCGAGCTCGGCGGCGGTGTCTGTGGGGAAGGCGTTGATGGCGACCACGCAGGGCAGCTTGTAGACGTTCTTGATGTTGCCCACGTGCTGTAGCAGGTTGGGCAGGCCGGCCTCGAGGGCCTGGAGGTTCTCTGTGGTGAGCTCGGCGAAGGGGATGCCGGCGTTGTACTTGAGGGAGCGCACGGTGGCCACGATGACCACGGCGGAGGGCTTGAGCCCCGCCAGGCGGCACTTGATGTCGAGGAACTTCTCCGCGCCCAGGTCAGCGCCGAAGCCGGCCTCGGTGATGGCGTAGTCGCCGGTCTTCATGGCCAGCGCGGTTGCCTGGACGGAGTTGCAGCCGTGGGCGATGTTGGCGAAGGGGCCGCCGTGGACGAAGGCCGGGGTGCCCTCGAGGGTCTGGACCAGGTTGGGCTTGAGGGCGTCCTTGAGCAGGGCCGCCATGGCGCCTTCCGCCTTGAGGTCGTGGGCGGTGACGGGCTTGCCGTCATAGGTGTAGCCGACGATGATGCGGGCCAGGCGCTCCTTGAGGTCGGTGATGGAGGTGGCCAGGCAGAAGACGGCCATGATCTCGGACGCGACGGTGATGTCGAAGCCGTCCTCGCGGGGCACGCCCTGCTTCTCGCCGCCCAGGCCGTCCACGATGTGGCGCAGCTGGCGGTCGTTCATGTCAACAGCGCGCTTCCAGGTGATCTTCTTGGGGTCGATGCCCAGCTCGTTGCCCTGCTGGATGTGGTTGTCGAGCATGGCGGCGAGCAGGTTGTTGGCCGCGCCGATGGCATGGAAGTCGCCGGTGAAGTGGAGGTTGATGTCCTCCATGGGGATCACCTGCGCGTAGCCGCCGCCGGCAGCACCGCCTTTGATGCCGAAGACCGGGCCCAGGGAGGGCTCGCGCAGGGCCAAGATGGCGTTCTTGCCGATTTTTTGGAGGCCGTCTGCCAGGCCGATGGACGTGGTGGTCTTGCCCTCGCCAGCTGGGGTGGGGTTGATGGCGGTGACCAGCACCAGCTTGCCGTCCGGGTCGCCTGCGTGGTCGGAGAGGTAGTTGAAGTCGATCTTGGCCTTTGCGTTGCCGTAGAGCTCCAGGTACTGCTCGCTGACGCCGGCCTTGGCGGCGATCTGCGATATGTGCTTGGGCGTGACGGACTGCGCGATCTCGATATCGGTGGGCATGGGGTCTCCTGTCTCGTTCGCTGCGAGGACCCCCGGGCGCTCCCCCAGCAGGCCCTCAATTCTCATGCTTTGAGTATTCCACACAGGAGGGCCGGAGTCACCGCCCAGCACGCACGAGGCAGCGTTGGGCCGCGCCAGCGGAGAGAACGCGCGCTAGCGCCAAGCGCAGGGCTACTCGCCTGCCTCCCCCTCCTGGGGCGCGGGGGCACGGCGCGGGTCGGTCTCCTCGAGCTTGCCGAGCAGCCAGTTGAGCGTCATGCGCAGGAGCTTGACGTCTTCCTCATCCATGTCGAGCTCCGCCTTCATGGAGGCGTGCACCTTGCCCGCCGCCTGCTTGAGCCTGGCGCCCTCGTCGGTGAGGGCAACCGAGACCCGGCGCTCGTCTTCGAGCGAGCGCGTGCGGACCACGTAGCCCTTGGCCTCGAGCTTCTTGAGCAGCGGCGTGAGCGTGCCGCTGTCCAGGTGCATGAGCTCGCCCAGCCCGCTCACCGTGAGCTGGCCGTGCTGCCACAGGGCGAGCATGGCCAGGTACTGGGTGTAGGTGAGGTCGAGCTTTTCCAGGTGCGGGTTGTAGCGCCTGGTCATCTCCTTGGCGGCTGCATAGAGGGGGAAGGAGAGCTCGTTGTCGAGGGTGAGGGCCGCTTTCGAAGCCATGGGGTGCCTTTCGCTCAGTGCGTGCATGCGAGTCGATTGTACACTACTCGATAGCATAGCGTGAAGCAGCGGGCTGGCGAACCTGACCGCGCGGGAGGCCGGGGCGGCGGTGGCGCTAAGCGCTGCGCACCCGAGCCCGCCTTCCGCGCTCCGTTAACGGGATCGCGCTTGCAGGCTCGGCGCTGCGCGCCATCGCGGGGTGCTAGAAGGCGGCTTGCTCCCTCAATTGCTTTTCCAGCAGGGAACCACCGCAGCTGGAGCCGCAGCCGGCAGCACAGCTGTAGCAGATGGGACTCGTGCGGATAGCGCGCACTGGCAGCGGGCGCTCGACGATGTCGCTGACGGTGAGCGGCTGGCCGTCCTCGCCGAGGATGGGGAGCCCCAGGACGTGGTTGACCTCGCAGTCGTAGAGGCCGCCGTCGTAGTCCACGTTCACCATCGAGCGGCACATCATCGAAGCCACCACCGCGCCGTTGTAGTTGTCTGCCAGCAGCTTGAGGTAGTAGTCGAACTTGTGCTGGGCCTTCATCTGGTTGGCAAAGCGGCCCAGGCAGTAGTTGTTGAAGGCGTACATGCCGTTGAAGTCCACCTGCTCGGCCTGCTGCAGCTCGTATTTGTAGAGCTCCTCGAGCTGGCGCTGGTCGGGCGGCAGGAAGGGGCCGTCGACGTTGTAGACCAGGTCGATCTGCAGCTCCGGCTGCCTGCCGTAGCCCAGCTCGTTGAGCTGGTGCAGGCTCTCCATCACGCGGCGGAACACTCCCCCGCCGCGCTGGTTGTCGCAGCCCAGCTCAGTGAAGTAGGGCAGGCTGCTGACGAGCTTGACCTTGTTGCGCGCGTAGACCTCCATGAAGTGCGCGTACTCCGGCATGTGCAGGATCGCCAGGTTGGAGCGCACGATGACCTCCTGGGCGATCTTGCAGGCCTCGCCGATGAACCACTCGGCGTGGGGGTTCATCTCCGGCGAGCCGCCCGTGATGTCCATCACCTCGTAGCCGCCCGCCTTGAAGGCGCGCAGTACGTCCTCCATGGTCTGGCGGGTCATCATCTCCTTGTTGGCGGGGCCGCACTGCAGGTAGCAGTGGCTGCAGGCCAGGTTGCAGGCATAGGTGATGTTGACCTGCATGGTCTGCAGCTCCTTGCTGCGCAGGAAGCCCTTGTCGTGCACGCGCTGCTCGAAGGGTTCGATGCCCAGCTCCTGGCAGGCCTGCTGCAGCTCCTGCAGGCCCAGGCGCTCCCTGCCCTGCGCCAGGCGCAGGGCCTCGTTTGCCTGCTCGAAGCTGTACGGACCGCGGTGTTGGCCCGCAGGCGTCACCTTGAAGTGCGGGGCATAGCGGCTGCCCTGCAGCAGGCGCGCCACGTTGCCGCTGACGGCCACCGGCTTGCCCTTGACCAGGCGCACCTCGCTGCTCAGGTCGAAGTAGCGCTTGTTCTCGGGCATGGTGCCCAGGTAGGTGGCCGTCTGGCCGTAGTCCTCTTCCACCGGCTCCAGGTCCAGACCCTTCACCGCGCGCACCGTGTGGCTGTAGAAGCCGATGCACCCCAGCTTGGTGGCGATGCGCAGGTCGCCGATGTGCACCTCGTCGCACTCGACGTCGTAGAAGACCGCCACGCCGTTGTCTGCCAGTATGCGCTTGAAATCGCCGATGTACATCGCCCCGCTCAGGCACTCGCCGCGCAGGACCGGGTCGTCGTAGAAGCCCTCGGGCACGCGGCGGTCGCTGAAGATGTCGCTGAAGAAGAGCTCCCCGCCGGGCTTGAGCACGCGGAAGACCTCTTTGAACAGCTGCTCCTTGAAGGACGAGAGGTTCACCACGCAGTTGGAGATGACCACGTCAACGCTCTCTGAAGGGATGGCGGCCATGTCCTCGATGTAGCTCTCAACGAACTCCACGTTGCTGCGCTCGTAGCCGAAGCGCTCCATCTGCGCGGCCTCGTGCTTGCGGGCGAATGCCAACTGCTGCGGCGTCATGTCAACGCCGATGACGCGGCCCTCCTGGCCCACCAGCTTGGAGGCGATGTAGACGTCGCGGCCCGTGCCGCAGCCCAGGTCGAGCACCGTGGCGCCCTCCAGCGCCGGCGGAATGGGGCTGCCGCAGCCGTAGAAGCGCTCGAGGATCTCCGGCTCGATGAGCGCCAGGGCATCCAAGACGTACTTGGGCGGCGGGGTCTCGCTGCAGCAGCAGGCGTCTGTGTGCAGCGAGTCGCTTCCCTCGAGGAAGGAGCCGTAGTACTGCGCCACCTGGGCGCGGATCTCCTCATCGGTCTTGGTCTGGGCGTTGCTCATCTCTCTTGCCTCCCTGCGTGTCCGCGCCGCCTAGCGGCGCCCCTCGTCGCTCATGCCGAAGCACTCCGTGAAGAAGACCTGGCACTCCAGGTCGTGGGCATCGCACACGTCGTCCAGGGCGTCGTCTGCCAGGCGGCTGAAGGGGCGCGCCGGGCAGGTGACGCGGGCGTTGAGGATGATGCGGAGGTTCTCGCACTCGCCCTGCAGCGTGCGCTCGTACTCGGTGTCGTAGTCGACGCCGATGAGCGAGCCCTTGACGAAGTCCTCGCCGTTGAGGCCGTAGACCTTGAGGTGCGGCGCGTTGCCCTTGCGCTCGATGAGGCCCATGCGGATGCCCTCGACCAGCTCGTCGACTATCTCGTTGAAGTCTGCCTTGGAGCCCTCCTTGGTCTTGAGGTAGAGGCGGCGGTTGTACCAGGTGAGCACGCTCTCCGCCTGGGAGTAGTCGGGGCCGGCGTAGTCGATCTCGACCTCGCGCAGGGCGGAACCGTGGGCCACCAGGTACTCGGCCAGCTGCGGGATGCCCGTGCCTTCGCGGGCGCTGATGGCCATCACCGGCACCTGGCAGACCTCCTCGAGGAAGGCCATGTAGCGCTCGAGCTCGCCCTCGGCGAGCTTGTCGATCTTGTTGAGGACCACCAGGTCCGCCTCCTCGACCTGCGTTTCGAGCAGGTACTTGAGCTCGGGCGGGAGGTTGATGTCTGCCTGCTCCGGCATGATCATGCGCAGACGCTCCGGGTCCACGATGACGGTGAGCGGCCCCAGCCAGAACTCCTCGGGGTTGTCGCGCAGGATCTGCTTGTAGACGTGCTCCACCGTTCCCACGCCGCAGCCCGGGATGTCGCTCATGACGAGCTTGGCGCCGGCGTTGTCGCGCATGCGGCGGATGCGGTCGACCGTGTTCTCCATCTGGTAGCAGATGCAGCCGGAGGCGATCTCCTCCACCGTGCAGCCGCTCTCGCGCGTGAGGTTGGTGTCCACGAGCTGGGCACCCAGGTCATTGGCGATGATGCCCACCTTTTGCATGTTCGCGTCCATGTACTCGGCCAGAGCGATCATCGTGGTGGTCTTGCCGGCACCCAGAAAGCCGCTGACCACGAGGAACTCGATCTTATCCATGAAAAACCCTTCTCTACCAGGGGTGTGCTCTCTCATCGGCACCGCAGGGAAGCGGCCCAGGGCGCGGGGCCCGCGGGAGGCGGCTTCTCAGTGCCGTACCATTATAGGAGCTACTCCTATATATGAGCCTGCTCAATGCAAGCGGTTCTGCCCGCGGCATCTATCCGCAGCCTGCAGCTACCCGCACGCCCCACCTATTCACCAGCCTCCCTCTCTGAGGCGCGGGGTACAATGGACGGGTACGCTACCAAGGAGGAACCATATGTGGTCTGCATGCCACCCCAAGTCAGATAACGAGATGAACGAGTGCGCGGTCCTGGGCAAGAGCCTCTCGCGCCTCACCCAGCCCTCCATCCTCACCGTCTTGGCCGCTCACGACGCACCCCTGCACGGCTACGCCATCATCCAGGAGATGGCGCAGGGCCCCATGTACGGCGGAAACGCCCCGGACCCGACCGGCATCTACCGCATCCTCAAGCAGATGGAGAACAACGGCCTCATCACCAGCGCGTGGGACACCAGCGAGTCCGGCCCCGCAAAGCGCTGCTACGACCTCACAGACGAGGGCCGCGCCTGCCTGCGCCGCTGGATCGACTCGCTGGCCTGCTACAAGGCAAGCATCGAGGAGCTGCGCGTCCTGGCCTCCTGCGCCCTGGGGATCGACGTCCCCGAGCAGCCCGTCTGCCACGCCCACATCGAGGACATGGAGCTCTAACGCACCAAAAATGGGACAGTGGGGACAGTCCCCACTGTCCCATTTTTGGGCTGCCCCCGCTGCCCCACTCACCCGCTGGGGTGCCTTCCACGCACAATTAACCAGACTGCAACATAACTTGGGTTTACCATGGTGTGCGTCTATATCCACATGCAACTGAGGAGATGACTCCCATGGCCAAGAAGGACATCGACTGGGGCAACCTGCCCTTCAGCTATATGAAGACGGACTATTCCTACGTCTGCAACTACAAGGACGGCGAGTGGAGCGAGGGCTTCCTCACCGAGGATCACACCGTCACCATGAGCGAGTGCGCCGGCATCCTCCACTACTGCCAGGAGGTCTTTGAGGGCCTCAAGGCCTACACCACCGAAGACGGCCACATCGTGTGCTTCCGTCCGGACCTCAACGCCCAGCGTATGGCGGACTCCGCAGAGCGCCTCTGCATGCCCGTCTTCCCGCAGGAGCGCTTCGTCGAGGCCGTCAAGCAGGTCGTGACCGCCAACGCCGACTGGGTCCCGCCCTTCGGCTCCGGCGCCACCCTCTACGTGCGCCCCTTCATGTTCGCCACCGGCGAGGTCATCGGCGTCAAGCCCGCCACCGAGTACCAGTTCCGCATCCTGGTGACCCCGGTCGGCCCCTACTTCAAGGGCGGCGACACCGCCGTCACGCTGGGCATCGCGCAGTACGACCGCGCCGCACCCCACGGCACCGGCAACATCAAGGCCGGCCTCAACTACGCCATGAGCCTCAAGCCCGGCATGGAGGCCCACGCCAAGGGCTACGCAGAGAACATGTACCTGGACAGCCAGTCGCGCACCTACGTCGAGGAGACCGGCGGCGCTAACATCATGTTCGTCGACAAGGAAGGCAACCTGGTGGTGCCCCAGAGCCATACGGACTCCATCCTGCCCTCCATCACCCGCCGCTCGCTGGTGACCGTTGCCAAGGACTACTGCGGCATGAACGTCATCGAGCGCCCCGTCAAGTTCGAGGAGGTCCTCAACGGCGACTTCGTGGAGTGCGGCCTGTGCGGCACCGCGGCCGTCATCAGCCCGGTGGGCCACGTGGAGGGCGAGGGCATCGACGTCACCTTCCCCAACGGCGCCGAGACCAGCGGCCCCGTGATGAAGAAGCTGCGCGCCACCCTCACCGACATCCAGCAGTGCAAGATCGAGGGCCCCGAGGGCTGGGTCTGCAAGATCATGTAAGCGCCGCTCGCAAGCCGAGACGCCACGCGCCCGCAGGAATCCCTGCGGGCGCGTTTATTGTTGGCGCGCTAGTTGAGGCCGAAGATGCGGTTGGCGGCGCCGGCGGGGGCCTCGCCCACGGTCCAGTCGAGGTGGCGCTTCACCTGGGGGCCGCGGATCTGCTCCTTGAACAAGCGGCAGTGCTCCAGCAGCTCGCCCATCAGCTCCTCGATCGTGCCCTCGTAGCTCTCGTTGACGAACTTGCGAAACACGCTGTAGAGCTCGTGGCGGTTGTGCTTCTCCAGGCTTGAGTCCTAGCCCACCAGCCAGCAGCGCAGCGCGGCGTTGAAGGCGAGCTGGTCGGTGCCGTTGCCGAAGATCGCCTCGATGGGCTCCCAGTACTGCTCCAGCAGGCGCTGCTGCTCGGCCTCGTCCGCGCCGTAGAAGAGCTTGTTGCGCAGGAGGTCGCTCGTCGCCAGCGACATGCCCTTGGAGTTGATGCCCTCGAAGATGAGCTGGGGGTCGTCGTCGCCGTCGAGCAGCGCGATGATGGCAAAGAGGCGCTGCAGGCCGCGCCACACCCGCTCGAGCCCGCCATGGGCCAGCTTCTCCTTGAAGAAGGCGTAGTTGGCAGTCATGCAGGCAGAGACCTTGTAGCTTGCCGGCAGGGGCGCGCCGTCGAGCAGCGAGGCGTAGGTGGCCTGGTCGCCCGGGGCGGCGGAGAGCTTGGGCGCCTTGCCGCCGGCGCCCTGCACGTGCAGGAAGCGCTCGTCGACCTGCGCGGCGCTCAGGCCGCAGACGCTGCCGCCACTGGCGGCCAGACAGTCGCGCAGGGCCGCGAGCAGCAGGCTCACCGTAGTGGTGCGCTGCTGGCCGTCGACCACGTTGTAGAGGCGCTCAACGCCGCACTCGCCACCGGCAGGCTCCTCCGTGTAGACGATGCTGCCGATGAAGTGCTCCTCGCTGGCCTTCCTCTCGGCGAGTATGTCCTCCCACAGTTCCTCGCACTGCCACACGCCCCACGAGTACTGGCGCTGGAAGACGGGGATGCTCAGCTGGGTGCCCGGGGTACCCAGGAAGTCGAGATAGCTGGCCTGACGCGTCTGCATGCTGTAGACCCTCCCAAGTACTGAACGCTAGAAGCCGCTGGGGTGGCCCCACTGGGGCAGCAGCTTGCTGCTCTTGCCCTTGGCCCACTTCATGCAGCGGAACTCCTTCACCTCGTTGAACTTGTAGTACTCCGCCCACATCAGGCAGAAGGCGCGCAGCTCGTCGAGCAGCTCCTCCACCGTGCCCTGGTACTCCTGCGCCCAGGGCTATACTCCTTGGCATAAAAGGAAGGAACACCATGAACCCTACCAAGACAGCCCTCTTGCTGGGCTTTGGCACTGCGGCGCTCAACGCGGCCGTTGCCCTGAGGGCCGAAGGCTTCGATGTGCGCATCGCCGTCGTCTCAAACACGAGCGGTGCGCCCTACAGCCCCGTCCTCAGCTCCTACTGCGCCGGCGGCGTCAAGAGCGAGCAGGAGTGCCACCCCTTCAGCGAGCAGCAGCTCGCAGGCCTGCGGCTGGAGCTCGTCGAAGGCGACCCCGTCGCGCTGCTCGACGTCGAGACCCGCTGCGCCGTCACCGCCAGCGGCCGGCGCCTTGCCTACGATGCCTGCCTGGTAGCGACCGGCTCATCGCCGGCAACTGGGGGCTTTCCCACATGTGAGGGCTTCGAGCCCAAGGTCCTGCGCACGCCCGAGCACGCGCTGGCGCTGGGGCAGAGCTTGCAGCAGGCGGCGCGCGACGAGCGCGGCGTGCTGGTGAGCGGCAGCTCGATGGTGGCGCTCAAGGCGCTCGAGGCATGCCTGGAGCGCGGCGCCATGCCCACCCTGCTGGCTCGCAGCGAGCACATCCTCAAGAAGAGCGCCTGCACAGAGGTGGCAGCCCTCTTCGAGCAGGCGCTGGAGGCCCAGGGCGTGCAGCTCATGCTGGGCCGCAGGGCTGTCGAAGCCCGCGCGCTAGCCCAGGGCGGTGTGGCTGTGACCTTCGACGACGGCAGCGAGCGCGAGTTCGCAGATGTGCTGCTGGCCCACGGGATGCGCCCCAACCTGGGCTTCATCGCCCCTGGCAGCCTCGCCTGCGAACAGGGCCTGGTGGTTGACGAGCACCTGCGCTGCAGCGTGCCGGGCGTCTATGCGGCAGGCGACGTGGCCCAGGCTCTCAACCTCTGCACGGGCAGCTCGCAGACCGCCGGCACCTGGACCGAGGCCTGCGCCCAGGGCCGAGCCGCAGGCAGCGCGATGGCCGCCTTCTTGGCCGGCCGCGAGCCCAGCCCCGCCAGCGCTTACCCCGGCTTCATCCCCGGCAACACCGTCTACGTGCACGGCGCCACCCTGGCAAGCGGCGGCGTGCAGGCCGAGGGCGAGGGCACGCGGCGCGAGCGCATCGACTTCGAGCACGGCTGTGCCGTGTGCACCTACCGCCGCGAGGGCGACCGCGAGCGCCTGCAGGGCTTCAACGTCTTCAGCTCCAAGGGCAAGCCGGGCGGCGTGGTCTACGAGTACGGCGCCATGTACGCCCGCCGGCTGGAAGAGGAGATGCTGCCTGCCTGTGCCGCAAGCGCTGGCGACGCGCAACCACAGCCCGCGCTAGGCTCGCAGCTACGCGACCCCGCGGCCTTCTGGGGCTTTGCCGCCAGCTGCACCGAGTGCGGCCGCTGCCGCGACTCCTGCTCCTCGCTCTCTGCCGCCGGCCTCACCTTGGGCGGCATCGCGCGCGGCATGCTCAGCGCAAGCGCCGCCAGCCCCACGCGCGGCGAGCTGGCGCAGACCCTGCTGGAGAGCTTCGAGCTCACCCAGGCCGTGCGCGGCTGCTTCCTGTGCACGGGCTGCCAGCAGACCTGCTTTGCCGGCAACGCCGTGCTCGACCTCGTCCACGCCGCGCGCGTGGAGTTCCAGGAGCTGGGGCTCATCCCCCGCAGCGCCTGGGCGAGCGTGCAGGTCGACCACGAGTGGGACGTCTTCACCACCTACCGCGCCATCCAAGGGATCGGCTACGCGGACCTCACGCGCCACCTGGGCGAAGGCGGGGGCGGCAGCGCGCCCGTCAAGGGCGGCTTCAGCACGGTGTTCTTCCCCGGGTGCTCGCTGGCAGCCTACAGCCCTGCCCTCACCCGCGAGGTCTTCGCCACCTTGGAGTCGCTCGACCCTGGAGCGCTCACCATGGTCGACCGCTGCTGTGGCTCGTCGCTCAAGAGCGCGGGCTTCTACGGGCGCGCGCAGGAGCTGATCGCCTCCGTCGCGCATGAGGCCGCGGCTACCGGCGCTTCGCAGGTCGTCTGCGCCTGCCCAGGCTGCCGCAACAACCTCGGTGCCGCCTTCCGGCAGCTGGGCCTGCCCGTGCAGGCCGTCACGCTGGCCGGCTACCTGCTCGAGAAGGGCTTTACTCCCAAGCGCAGCCTGGAGGGCATGCGCTTGCGGATCTCCAAGTCCTGCCAAGACCGCGACGGCCGCTACCTGGACGAGGTCTGTCAGCTGCTTGGCCTGCCGCAGGACACGCCGGTGGCCTTTGGGGGCTGTTGCGGCGCCGGCGGCTCCGTGGGCTCGTTCAGCTTGGAGGAAAAGCAGGCCCAGACGGCGCGCAAGCTCGCCGCTGTGCGCGAGGAAGAGACCATCGTCTCCATGTGCCCCACCTGCACCTACACCTACGCCTACCAGCTCCTGCAGCAGCCGCGCGCGATCGGCAACAAGAACTACCTGGAGCTCGTCTTCGAGAACCAGTTCTGCTGGGAGGAGCGCTTCGGCGAGCTGCAGGGCCAGTGGAGCGGAGAATACGCCCCCTGGCTCGCGCAGGTGCTGAGCTAGGCGGGCGCTGCTGCCACAGGCGCGCTAGTCGAGCCCGTGGTACTCCTTGCTGTTGGCGTTGTTCACCTGGATGTGGGTGTGGTTGCCGTTGTCGCCTGCCGCCGTGTAGTCCTTGAGCTGCATCTGGTCGCCGATGTAGGCGTAGACGTCGCGCACGGCCGCGATGGGCGTCACACCGCCCTCTACGACGTCGCCCACAGCGCAGCTGGCGTCTGTGAGGTGGATGAGCACCACGTCGAGGTCGGGGCGGCCCTGCGGCTGGATGTGGATCTGGATGTCCGGGTAGGACTCGTTGTTGTAGAGGCTGTACTCCTGCACCTTCACCACCGTGCCGCCCACAGGCGCATAGACGGTGGCGCCCACCGGGCCGCCGCAGTCGATGGCGCTGAGCTTGGGGCCCTCGTTCGTCGAGCGGAAGCAGCGGATGAACTCGCCCGTGAGCCAGGCATCGCCCGTGGGCTGGGCGTTTGCGTCGCGCCCCGTGCCGTGCTGGGCGATGACATCGGCGTTCGTCGCCTCTACGAGCTCGGTCTCAAGCGGCAGGGCATAGGAGTAGCTGGCGTTGTGGATGAGGATCTCGGTGAGCTGGTCTGCGCGCACAGCGCTGTGGAGCATGACGCCGTCGCAGGAAGCTATGTAGGGCGTAGGGAGATAGTCCTCCACCGTCTTCTGGGCAAGCAACTCGAAGGCAGGCAGGGACGCGGCCCCTCCCTGTGCGCTGGGCTGCTCCTGCGGGGCGCCGCCAACACAGCGGGTCACGGCGAACACCGCCAGCGCAAGCACCACGAGCAGCGCCAGCACGAGCGCCGCAAGCGGGACGCGTGGGGCCGCCGCAGCCGTAGAATGCGCGCCGTGGGCGCTGCGCGGGGCCGCCTGGCGGCCCTGCTGGGCGCGCTGGCGCCGGGGCGGGGCAGGTGAGGAGGGCCGGCCGCCGCGCTGGCTGCGTGCAGGGGCTTGCTGGCGCTGCGGCGGGGCCTGCCGGCGGCCCTGGGAGCCGCCGTAGGCAGAGCGCGAGTAAGCGCGCGGCTCCTGCGGCTGACGCGGATTCTGGGGGCGCTCTTCGGCATTGCGCGCACGGTAGCGGCTGCGGTCGTAGCTTGATGCGCCCTCGCTGCGCGCAGAGCCAGGCCGGCCACCCTCCGCAGGGCGCTGGGCTGCACCGACCCTTCGGTCGCGCACCTGGTAGCCGCTTCTGTCCTGTCTTATTCCCATATGCCCAGCTTAACAGCAAGAACCCCGCACAAGGCGGGGTTCTCGCGCAATCGCTGTATTCGGCGGGGAAGCGCTTAAGCGGTGGCTTCCTCGTCCTTCTTCAGGGGCTTGTACTCCTGAGGAGCGTCATGCAGCAGGTCCTCACCGCTGATGCACTGCTTCTCGGTATCCCAAGTCAGACCGCCATGCTCCTTGCGGAAGAACATGATCATGGTGGGGGCGACGCCCTCGATGTTGGCCAGGTAGATGTGGATCAGCATGAAGCAGATGAACCAGAACATGCCTGCGTAGTGGATGATGCGGACCTTCATCAGGCCGCCGACCAGGGTGGTGAACCACAGGCAGGGTGCCCACATGGCAGTGGTCTGCCACAGGCACAGGCCGGTGAAGAACATCGCGAAGATGCCGACCACGACGAAGACGAAGTAGGCCATCTTCTGGGGCACGCCGTACTTGCCGGACAGCGGGTGCTCCTTCTTGATGAACAGGTAGTACTTGATCCAGGGGATCAGCTGGTGACGGTTCTCCTTCTGAGGCAGGAAGGAGCGGGCGTCCATGACCTTGACGCGGGTGCCGCCCACGTTGGCGGACTTGCCGAAGAAGGACCACACGAGGCGGAGCACCAGCGCAAAGAACAGGATGAAGCCGCAGCCCAGGTGCATGCCGCGGGCGATGCCCATCAAGCCGGGGACGACCGGGAAGTGGATCTCGATACCGGACAGGATCAGAAGGATCATGCAGATGAGGTTGATCCAGTGCCAGATGACTGCGGGCAGCGGATGGGCCTCACGGTAATGTGCCATATGTGCCATGGATTATCGACCTCCCCAAGGAGTGGTGTGCATCTCGAACTCCTTGCCGGTCTTGGGCTCAACCACATGGATAGCGCAAGCGATGCAAGGATCGTAGCCGTGGACGATGCGCAGGGCATTGATCGGTGCCTTGACGTTGGCGACGGGGGTGCCGATCAGAGCCTGCTCGATGGTGCCCGGGATGTCGTCGTTGTCGCGCGGGGAGATGTTCCATGCAGTGGGAACCACAGCCTGGTAGTGAGTGATCTTGTTGTTCTTGATCTTCTCGCAGTGGAGAAGAGCGCCGCGAGGGGCCTCCCACAGGCCGGTGCCCTCACCGGTGGTGGTTGCCTTGGGAGTGAAGAACTCGGGCTCCTCGGTGTTGGCGATGTAGTCGACCAGCTCCATCAGCCAATCCTCCATGTACTTGGAGACGACCATGGCCTCGATGGGGCGGGCCAGCAGGCGGCCTGCGGCGGAGTTGAGCTTCCAGATGTCCTTCTTGGGATCCAGGCCCAGCTTGCCCATGCCGTAGTTGAGGCCGTCGACGATCTCGGACACGCCGGCGGTGTAGGCGTTCAGCACGCGGGCGAGGGGGCCGACCTCCATGACCTGGCCGTTGTAGCGCGGGGCCTTGCACCAGGAGTACTTGTTGGAGGGATCGTAGCCCGGGAACTCCTTGGGCGGGTTGGTCTGGCCCTCCAGCGGGGGCAGGGAGTCGGACTCGCCGGTGTAGGGGTCGTAGTAGGAGTGCTTGACCTGCTCCTCGATGAGGGAGGCGTCGAACTCACTGCGGGTGACAACGTGGGTCTCCGGGTCGATGGTGGTGATGCCCGGCGGGAAGACGCGCTTCTTGGGGTCGTACTCGGTCTCGCCGGCCTCTGCGTCGATGGCAGAGTCGAAGACGCCGTAGCACATGAAGCGGCCGTGCTTGTTGTTGCCGATGGAGGCGACGTCGTCCAGGTAGACGCCGGCGATGGCCAGGGCATCGGGGACCTGAACGGTGGAGATGAAGTTCTGGAGCTGCTTGATGCGGGCCAGGATGTCATCCAGGCGCTCGACGTTGGGGTAGAAGCAGGTGCCGCCGGGGCGAGAGGTCATCACGTGGGGCATCTTGCCGCCGATGATGGCAGAGATCTCGTCTGCGGTTGCCTGCTGGTCGAGGGCCTCGATGTAGTGGGCCACGGCGATGAGGTCGACCTCAGCGGGGAGCTTGTAGGCCTCGGGAGCCTGGCCCTCCATGAACCAGCCGCCGGACAGCCAGGAGTACTGGCCGTTCTCTGCGAAGGCGATCAGGCGCTCCTGGACGCCCTTGAAGTCGCGGACTGCCAGGCCGAGCTGCTGAGCCACGACGGTGGCCTGGTCGGGGTCGGCCTCCAGGGCGCGCAGGGGGTTGACGTAGTCGAGCGCGCCGAGCTGGTAGAACCACAGGATGTGAGAGTGCAGGTACTGGGCACCCTCGAGCAGGTTGCGGACAAGGCGGGCGCCTTCGGGATGATGGATGCCGTAGGCCTCCTCTGCCGCGTACACGGATGCGTGGCAGTGGGAGGTGGGGCAGACGCCGCAGATGCGCTGTGCGACCAGCGCTGCGTCGTCGGGCTCGCGGCCCTCGACGATCAGCTCGAGACCGCGGAACAGGCCGCCGGAGACCCATGCATTGGAGACAACGCCATCGGTGACTTCCATCTCAATGCGCAGGTGACCTTCGATGCGGTCAACCGGATCGATAATAGACTTCTGTGCCATGGTTTACTCCTCCTTTGCAGACTCGTCGGCGGATGCGGTCTTTGCGGGCTCGTCGATGACGACCTTGCCGTGCTTGATCTCCCACTCCTTGGCCTTCTCGAAGGGAGCGCCGCCGTCGGTGCGGCCGGTGACCTTGAAGCCCATGCCGTGGACGACCAGCGCTGCGGCCACGAGGCCGGTGATGCCCAGCGCGATGGGGGTCACGTCAAAGCGCAGGCTGCCGAGGCGCACGCGCTTGATGCGGCCCAGGAAGGGCGTGTTGCTGTCGTACCAGTTGTAGGTGGTGGTGGTGGGATCGGAGCAGGAGCAGCCGATGCAGGGGCTGCCGGAGTCGATGCACCAGCTCACGCGGCGGTTCCAGCGGACCTGAGCGCAGTTGCTCTTGGTCTGGGGGCCCTTGCAGCCAACGGGGTACAGGCAGTAGCCCATGGACTCTTCCTTGGTACCAAACTTGTAGACGAACTCGCCGTTCTCGAAGTGACCGCGGCGGGGGCAGTTGTCATGGATGGTCTGGTTGTAGAAGGCAGAGGGCGTGTTGAAGCCGTTGAGCTGGGGCAGCTTGCCGGTGAGGATGAACTCGACGATGACTGCGACCAGGCGAGCGGGGTTCACGGGGCAGGAGGGCACGTTGACGACGGGGGTCTCGATGCCGTTGTCCTTCATGAACTTCTGGATGCCGCAGGCGCCCATGGGGTTGGGGTAGGCTGCGACGAAGCCGCCGTCGACGGCGCAGGAGCCTGCGGCGATGACAGCTGCGGCGTGCTTGCAGGCCTCGGCCAGGGGGCCGTCGGGCGTGCACACGGGGATGGGCTTGTTGTCCGGGCCGTCGCCCACGGTGAGGGCGTAGCCGTCGCAAGCGGTCATGACAGCACCCTCGATGACCAGGACGTACTTGCCATCAGCATGCTTGATGGTCTCCTCGCGGGCCTCCTCGAGGGAGTAGCCGGCCCCGGCGCCCAGGGTCTCGGAGTAGTTCAGGGAGATGTACTCCATGATGATGGTTGCAGGGTCAGGATCATCAGCCTGAGCAAGGGACTCGGTGCAGCCGGTGCAAGAGCCCAGCTCCATCCAGATCACGGGCAGCAGGGCGCCCGTTCCCTTGCCGATGAGGAGCTTCTCCTCAATCGCCTGAGCCACTTCGACTTCCGTGATGCCCTCGATGCCGATTGCAGCTGCAACGGTACCGCAGAACGCCAAGAAAGAACGACGGGTCACGCCTCGTGACGCCAGCGGCTCACACAATGTATCCGCCATAGATACCTCCAAAAAGTGTGAGACACCTGCCGCGGAGTCTCCTCCCCCGTACCCCTCCGGTAAACGAAAGCAGACCTAAGCGGCAGTTTTGTAACCAGAAGACTATAACAAGACGGTGACGCTTTGTGCGCCCTACGCGC
>JBJEHN010000104.1:0-18554 GCA_051876105.1 Coriobacteriales bacterium
GACTGTTACGACAACGGCGTCGAAGCGGTTGAGGACGTAGTCCTCGGAGGTGCTCACGGGCTCGGTGTCGTACGTGGTCTGGGTGCCTGGGTTCTGCGAGGCGGCTTCATACACTGCGACGCTGTACTTGTGGCTGGCGAGGTATTCGTCCAGGCTCACGACGTCGTAGTTGTGAATGTCCTCCAGACCGTTGTGGCTCTCGCTCGACAGGATGCCCTCCTCAAGCACGTCGGAAACAGTGCCGCCGTTGGGGATGAACATGAGGTCGGCAGTGTTCTCTCCGCCAACGGCCTTGAGGTTGACTGTCAAGCAGATCTCCACGGCACCCTGGCCGCTCGCCCCCTCGGTGTTTGCCTCGTCGTGCACGTAGTACATCGCAAACGACGGGACGGCCACCAAGGCAACGATGAAGCAGGCTGCAACAGCAACGGCAAGGATCTTCTTGCCCTTTGCAACGTTTGCCATGAGAGCGTCCTTTCTCAAAATGCCCTGCATGCTCGCAACGTCTCTGCGAGTATAGGGTTGCGCCAACGGCTGCAACATCGCACGGCAGGGATGATATTGGGATGATGCCCGCCGCACGCAGGTCTGATGAGCACTGCCCCCGTGCCGGGATTCAGCCCGCGCTTTCCGCCTCGCGGGATGACTGTTCCCTCTCGGCTCTACATAGACTCTTCATCGGCGTAACGATTTGCCTTGCGCCTGGACAAAACGGAGGGAACTATGACAGACGATGACGAGCGCGAGCTCTCCTACGGGGTGCTCGACGAAGGGCTCTACTTCGATGAAGAGGACTTCGACCCGTTGCAGGCACCTGACGACGAGTACGACCCTGAGCAGATAGACGATGACAACCCTTACGACACCGTGGACTACCCCTACATGCGCAACATGCCTCAGAGCATGCAGCGCGAGGCTGTCTACTCGCCGCAGAGCGCGGGCAGCGCCTATGCGGCCCTCGATGCGATGATGGATCACAACCCCGCCCGCCGCGCAGACATGCTCGCTGTGCTGGGAATGTGCCAGGGCGGCTGTGCTTCGAGCAAGATCGCGAGCGCCCTCGAGGAACGCAACGCTGACAACCGCTCGGTCTATGCGCCCATGACCTACTGCCGCATGCTCGAACGCGCCGGTGGGCTGCGCCTGGAGATGCCCCCGACGAGCGAGGAGCACGAGGACTGGGAGGAAGGCGTCGAGTATCTGGAGATCAGGGAAACCATCGACCCGTTGTGGTACACCACCGAGGCCGGGAGCGCCATATACGCCGAGCAGACCAGCGGAGCGGCCTTCAAGGACATCGTGCTCGACCGCGACAGCACCTATATCGAGGTCTACTCTGCCCTGCTCGAGGAACTCAGCCAGTACCCAATGACCCGAGTGGAAATCGACGAGCTCGCCGAGGAGTTCCCCATCACAAAGAGCCCGCGCCGTTACGGCTCTCACTTCATCGACATGCTCGAGCGGGTCTATGCCATCGAATGGCGCGACCATGCCTGGACCATCACCGAACTGGGCCGCGCGATGCTGCCCTCGGCCCGCCTGCTGGCGCAACAGCGTTCTGAGCAGGCCCTGAAGGAGGCTGCGGCCTCTGGAGAGGCCGCCCAGACCAGCAAGGAGGTGCTCTAGATGGCCACCGCAGACACCGCCGCCGAGCTCAGCGAGCTCATGCGCTCGCGGGCCAGCACCTACGGCTTGCTGGCCCGCCTCTACCGCGTTGAGGTGGATGCCACCCTCCTCACCGAGCTGCAGCATATGCGCTTCCCCGTGGCAACGGGGAGCTCCCGCGTCGATCAGGGCTTCCGCATGCTTTACGACTATCTGCGCGCTTCATGGCAAGACAGCGTGACTGAGCTGGCCATTGACTACGTGCGCACCTTCATCGGGCATGGCATCAACGGATACTCCGCCGCATACCCCTTTGAGAGCGTCTACACCAACGAGCGCCGCCTGATGATGCAGGAGGCGCGTGCGGAGGTGCTCAAGATCCTGCGCGACAACCATCTTAAGCGCGGCGCCTGGAACGAGGGCGAGGACCACATTGCCTTGGAGCTGGAGTTCATGCAGCGCATGAGTCTGCGCGTGGCTGAGGCCCTCGACGCCGGCGACGAGGATCGCGCAGTGGAGCTCCTGATCACGCAGCGCGAGTTTGTCGCCAACCACCTCCTCAACTGGATGCCCATGCTGGTGGCAGACATGCAGAAGTTCTCGAAGACCCTGTTCTACCAGGGCCTGGCCGTCCTCTCGCTTGGCTATGTGGAAGAGGACGCCGCCTTGATAGACGAGTTGGTGAAGAGCACCGAGGAGGCTGAGTAATGACAGAGCACGAAGAGCGCGGCCTGCAGGCCGCCAAACAGGTGGCAGCTGAGCCGGAGCTTGCGACGGAACCGCTGGTGGTTGGGGCCCTGCGCTGCGAGAGCAGCTGCGAGACCCTTGAGTTCGAGCTGCCGGCTACCTTCGGCATAGGCAAGGCAGCAAGCTTCAAACTGGAGGGCAACCCCGTGGTGCAGCGTCTGCACTTCTCGATTTTCTCCGCCAGCGGGCGCGAGATGATCAAGGACCTCACGTGCGTGCCCAACGCCGTCTTCGTCAACGGCAGGGGTCTGCCCAGCCGCGGCAGCCGCTTCATCAAACCCGGCGCTGTGATCAGCATCGGCAGCGAGAACTACGTATACGCAGGTCTGCTCGGCCCCGAGGAAACGCGGCTCTACGCCGAGCGCAAAGCCTCCGCTTCGAACGCCGGCGAGGAATCCGAGTAGTACTGCACCCTATAGTGCGAAGGGCAGTCCTAGCGGATCCGCCCTTCGCTTTTGGCGGTGTCTCTATTCAGAGATGGGAGTGAGCTTGGACTCCTGTTCGGCCATGAAGGCCTGGCCTCCCAAGGTGCTCGGCACGCTGGCGCCGGCGTCTTGGATAAAGCAGCTGGGCCTCAGCAGGGCTACTCGCTGCCCGTCCTCTGTCGTGATGCGCGCCACCTGCATCTTGCTCTTCTCGGCCAGCTCCAGAGGCGCCTTGGTGAAGTAGGAGAGGGTGAGTGTGCAGTCCGCCTTGGCAACGGCGCTGTAGAGGGCGCGGCGCTCCTCCTCCATCACGCGTGAGCGCTCGGCATCCGTGCTCACCACCTCGAAGGCCGCGCGCTTGGGGTAGAGCCCATCGACCATTCCAAAGACCACGATGTGGTGGTAGCTCTGCCCCGCCAGGTGCTGGGGCGTGCAGATGTGCACCAGCTCCGGGTCCGAGGGGAAGAAGGGGTCGAGTATATGGCGACGCATTAGGCGGAAGACCTCCTGCGGGGTCTCGTCTCCGGCGAGCTCACCCATGAGATCCTTGAACTCGGGAAGCTCCTCTGCACCTATGGCGTGCATGAGGGCGAAGCCGCGCCTGCGGGCGTTGCGCTCTATGAACTCCTGCCCGCTGCGCCAGCGCTCGACGAGCACGTTGGAGCGCAGGAAGGGCTCGCGGGGCTGCCCTGCGGCCTTGTCGAGCGCCTGGGCCAGCGTGAGCTCCTGCTCGCGGGCATACGCCTCCAGCCCCATCCAGGCCTCGCTGTTGGTGAGGTAGTTGCCAAAGCCACACCAGCAGCGCCATGCCACCATGTCGTCTGGCATGGCCAGCAGGTTGAGGCGCGTATAGCTGATCTGCGCTCTCGCCCGGGCCAGATCGCGCGGGTCTCCACCCAGGGCCGTGCTCACGCCGCAGTCGCAGGTTTTGAAGCCGCGGGCCTCGAGCGCCCGCTGAACAAGGCGCGCCCAGAGGCGGTTGGGCACGAGCACACAGAGCTCGCTGCCTGCGGGTGAGTGCTCCCGGCCTTCAACGAAGAGACGCAGGTATTTTGTGAGGTTGTTGAGCTCGTCTTCTGGATTGTTCCATTTGATGAGCTTGAGCGTGCCCTCGGCATCCGCGGGGTCTTGCGCGGGCCGGGCCTGCTGACCCATGAGCGCGGCGGCAAAGCGGGCCACCTGCGGATTGCCGTGTACCCGTTCCAGCGTGAAGACAGTGACATTGCGACGCAGCGTCTCGAAGCGCTCGAAGCCCTCAGGGTTGGGATACTCGCTCAGCTGGGCCACGGTCTGAGCGGGGTTGCCGGCCACCATCAGCTGCGTGCTCGCCATAAGGCACACAGCGGTCTGCTCGGCAAAGCTCAGGCAGTGGAAGTCGTCGCAGAGCACGTAGGACGCACGCTTGGGGCGCTCATGGCCCACCTTCTTGAGGTAGGCGCAGGCCAGGGTTGGGGCCTCCTGGGGCAGCATGCCGCCCATGAGCACCATGCTCTGCTCCAACTGCTCGCAGATTACGGCTTCTTCGCCGGTGCGCCAGCTGGCGGGGGGCTTGAGATAGGCCCACTGACGGTAGATGAAGCCCAGCATGTTCTTGAGGCGGCGGTTGGAGATGCCGCTCGTCTTGAGGTCCTCGAGCATGAAGCTTTGCTCGTGCTTGGCCAGCAGGCGCGGCTCGCGTCCGGTGAAGGCGCGGGCTCCGGGCTCTCCTAGAAGCTCCACGCAGGCTTCCAATACGGTTTGCACGCGCACTTGGCGCGCCTGCTCGCGGACCTGTGGCGAGGCAGAGCGCTCGAGGCGGGCTTTGAGAGCTTGCACGGCAAATCCGCTGACAGCCACTATACACAGCTGCTGGGCGGGAATGCCTTGCTCCAAGAGCGCCACAGCGCGCCTCACCAGGGCCTCCGTCTTGCCACTGCGGGCCGGCCCCTCAACTTTGACCGCCCGCTCGTCGCAGGTTGCAATCTCGTCGATGACGCTCATCGCTCTCCTTTCGGTTCTAGCTCATGAAGCTGCGGGTGGCGGGGTTGAACTCGCGGCATGCGCCGTTTTGGTTGACGATGTCCCAAGGCTCGTATCGGATGACAAAGTCCACCGCAGGAAAACTGTATTTGCGCTCTATCTCGTAACCCAGGGCTTCGAGGTCGAGTTCGCCGGCCTCCTGTGCCATCTGCTTGTTGAGCGCGGGCGACTCCAAGAAATCCTCTTCGGCTTCTTGTTCGGCCTGGAGCGCTGCCTGCTCGCGGGCCGCTTGCTCTGCACGGGCCTCCTCCTCGGCGCGGGCCTCGGCTTGGGCCCTGGCCTCCAGGCCAGCAACGCGCTGCTGTTCGTACGATGCCGCAGACGGCATGCGCACCGCCGCCACGCCCTGCCCCAGCATGCCGCTGTTGTAGAACTCTCGCAGCTGGTCCAGGCGCCTCACTTCCCGCGCTGGCAGGTCGCAGTTGGAATCCAGGTGGAATCGCGCCTCCAGCGCACCCTCCTGCAGCTCGATCACCAGCTCGTCGAAGTAGATCTCTGTGCCCTCTATTTCTCGCTGGCGGCGGTTGAAGATCTTCATGTGGTTGCAGAGCTTTCCCACGATCGACTCGTACCACTTGAGCAACACGTTGTTCCAGCGTTCGTCGGCTCCCTCGGCCCTGCTGTCCAGGTAGCTGCGCATACCGAAGAGCGTCATCAGGCGAACGGTGTTGTGTGGCGGCTGACCCTCCTCGCCCGAGTGTGTGCGAAGCTGCACGGCGCCTACGTTGGGGTAGCAACGTGCCACCTCAAGGCGCAGCTCCGGGCTGTCGAGGCTCTCGTCTATGTCCATCACGATGATGGGGGATGGCTTGGCGGTTCCCATGCTGTGTTGTTCCTCCTCAGCTGCGGTGCTCCTGCTACGCAGCGCCCTGCATGCAACCGCGCTTTGGGCACTCCAGCAGGAGCTTTCTTCGTAAGCCACGAGTCTAGAGTCTTCCGCGAATAGCCCGTAATCCCTTGCGGATGAGCCTGCGGATGAAGATTTGCGGCTGCGGATGAGTGAGTTGTTGGCGGGTGGGGATGAGGGTTGGGGCGGATTACGCCAACTGAAACATCCCCATGATATGAGCCCCTCATCTCGGCCTCTCATAGCCTGTGCTCGGGCCGGTGTGCGGTTCACGCGGCCCGTATGTCCGATACCTGCAACACATAAGAAAGGAGGGCTCAATGGCCAATCTCTCGCTTACCAGAAGGAGCTTCATCAAGGCCGCGGCCATCACCGCCGCTGCTGTCGGGCTGTCTTCTGCAACAACCGCCCCTTCCGCCGCTCTGGCCGAGGGCACCGACGAGACCGCCGGTGAGGTCAAGCGCATCCGCTCGTGCTGTCGCGCTTGCGGCAAGGTCGAGTGCGGCGTGTGGGTTACCGTCCAAGACAACAAGGTCATCCGCGTCGAGGGCGACGAGTCCAGCGCTCACGGACGTGGGCATTGCTGCTCCAAGTCGCAGTCGTCCATGCTGGCCCTGTACCACCCCGACCGCCTGCGTTACTGCCTGAAGCGCACCAACCCCAAGGGCGAGGACGATCCCGGTTGGATCCGCATCAGCCTGGCCGAGGCCTTCGACGAGGCCGGAGCCAAGTTCAACGAGATCGTCGAGAAGTACGGCGGCGATGCCTGCTTTGCCATGGGTGGCACGTCCCGCGTTTGGGCCCAGCCCCCATACGGCACCCTCAAGTCGATATTCCCCACCACCAACGCACACCTCGCATATGAGATCTGCAAGGGCCCGCGCCACTTTGGTGGTCAGATGACCGACGAGATCGGATCGCCCTGGATGGAGGTCGAGCAAGGCCCGCTGGTCTACGTGCAGTGGGGAACCGCTTCTGAGTATTCCAACTACGACTCCAACAACCGCACCGTCGTAGACTGCTCGCAGCGCGCTTACAAGCACATCCTCGTCGACCCCCGCATGACCCCGCTGGGAAAGGAAGCCGACCTCTGGCTGCCCCTGCGCGTGGGCACCGACCTGTGCATGTCGCTTGGTTGGAACAAGTGGATTGTGGACAACGAGGCCTACGACGACCTCTTCGTCCGCCGTTGGACCAACGCTCCCTTCCTGTGGAACCCCGAAAAGGACGGCAAGACCCACAAGGGCTGGTTCCTCGAGATGTCCGGCGGCATCGACATGACCTCCAGGCTCATCACCGAGGCTGATTGCGACCCCGAGTGGATCAACCAGTATTGGGAGTACAAGGGCCGCTACATGAGGTTCATCGTCTGGGACGAGGCCAACAACAAGCCCACGTACTGGGACTCCGAGGAATGCCAGTGGGAGGGAGAGAAGCACAAGATCCCCACTACCGGCACCTGGATCGAGCACCCCTATAAACCCATCGTGGCCGATGCCTGGCTGCCCGATCCGTCGCACTTCGCCGATCCGTCCGACCCCTCTTACGACGCCTACTGGAACGCAGGCAACGAGAAGGGGAAGAAGTCCAACCCTAAGGGTCTGCCCAAGGTTCCCGCGCTCTTCGTTGGAGACGGCGCCAAGATCAAGCTCAAGAGCGGCAAGACCATCACCGCCAGCACCGTCTGGGAGGAGTGGTGCCACAACCTCGAGCCCTACACCCTCGACTACGTCTCTGAGGTGACGGAGGTCCCCGCAGAAAAGATCGAGGAGGCTGTGCGCATCTACACCACGCGCCTCAACCCCCTGCACGGCAACGGAGGCATCCACTACCAGCTGGCCCCCGACCAGACCGGCCACGCCGTCCAGAACACTCGCTCCCTGCAGATCATCGCCTGCATCACCGGCAACTCCGACGAGCCTGCCGGCAACCGCGGCTCCTGCAAGGCCCAGGTCGACGGCTGCTGCGGCCGAGCAAACATGCTCGTGGCCGACTACGGCGAGGCGTCGCGCACCTGGGGCGTGGGCGTTGGCACCATGGAGCTGGGCAACTCTCCGCGCGACCTCACTGTCGAGGAGCAGATCCCACTGATCCAGGACTTCGTCAAGTATCTCATCGACGAGAAGTCCCCGCTGGCAGAGCGCTACGGCAACCACGTGCCCACCAAGGACGAGGCTCGCTGGATCGCGGAGCGCAAGGGTGGCGCATACAAGAAGCACACCGCCTGGCCTACCCCGGCTACCGGCTTCGACCGCCTGGAAAAGCAGATCTCTGCAGAGCGCTTCCCGCTGCTGCGCTACTGGAACCGCTGGGCTGATTCCGCCACCATCTGGGACTCCATCAACGAGATCAACACCCCTTACCAAATTCACGGTGAGGTCTGCATGTCAGGCGACTTCATGAACGAGTCCAACCTGCTTGAGGCTTGGGAGGCCCAGTGCAGGCTGGACTTCTACCTTGACTTCAACCTGTGGGCCTGTCCCAACAACGGCTGTGCAGACATCGTGATTCCCACCTTGCACTGGCTGGAATGCAACACCGGCCGCGTCTCGCAGGGAGCAGGCGGTCTCTTCGGCGCCGGGCAGCGCTGCGTGGAGCCCATGGGCGATTGCATCTACGACCCTGTTTCCGTCATCTGCCTGTACAAGGCCATGGGTGTGGTGTGGAACAACCGCGATCCCGAGTACGACGAGTGGAACAACCTCGATTACAACGACTTCGTCCAGATGGGCGGCAGCGTCTCGTATGAGGAGCAGGAGTACCGCGTACTCCAGGACGCTACCGACTGGTGGGTCATCGAGGAGATGAAGACCATCAACGACCCGGTCTGCGACCCTTCCATCGACATCAAGAACCTGGGCGAGCAGGGCTGGCTCTACAACTGGGAAAAGTGGGTCGACCTGCCCGAGGTCAAGCTCAAGAACGAGCACCTCGGCCCGGACTGGCCGCGCTTTGCCGCCAAGTTCCAGAAAGAGGGCTGGTTCGACGAGCGCAAGTGGCACCCCGAACGCTGGGGTACCTACCGCCGCTGGGAGATGGGCTACCGTCGCCAGCAGGGCGGCTACAACCTCTACTCCGCCGTCGACGAGAAGTGCGCCTTCTTCACCCCCACGGGCAAGGTCGAGATCTGGGCGACGCCTGCCGAGTCCTACATCGGCGATGACGTGCCCAAATTCGAGGAACTGCACTACGAGGACCGCATGCACAAGACCTGGGACAACGTCCCCAACGCGGTTTGGGGCAGCATCCCCGACCCGGACAAGTTCCCGCATTGGGTCGAGCCCAAGAACTCCCGCATCGCCAACCCCGAGTGGTTCGACCCCGAGCTGTCCGACCAGATCGACTTCTCCAGCGCCTACATCAACGAGAACTACAAGGGTGACCATCTCATCGAGGAGTATAAGGAGTGCCTGGCAAAGTACGGAAAGGACGCCGCGTTCATCGCGACCTCCGGCTCGCGCCAGCCGGTTTACTTCCACTCCGAGCACAGGCAGCTGCCCTGGTGCCGCGAGCTGTGGCCATCGCCACGCACCGAGATGAACCCCGTTGATGCTGCCAAGCTCGGTATTGAGCAGGGCGACTGGGTCTGGTGCCGCACCCCCTGGGGCGCCGTGCGAGAGGTGGCCGACCTCTACTACGGCATCAAGGAGGGCACAGTCAACAACAACCACGCCTGGTGGTACCCCGAGTTCGACACCGCCTCCCACGGCTTCGAGCTGGTCAACATTAACTGCACCATGGACAAGTACGCCCAGTGTGACATCTGCGGCGCTTCCCAGCTGCGTGGAAACCCCATGCTCGTCTACAAGGCCACCGAGGAGAACTGCCCCAAGGACGTCAACGGCAAGGTGCACATCGTGCCCGCGCTCTACGACGGCACCGAGGCCATCTCCAACGCAGATGACGAGCGCCTTAAGCAGTGGCTCTCCAACGACCCGCGCCTTGCGGACTCCGCCATCGAGCTCACCTACGCCAGCTCTACGGCAATGGGCCTGCAACACAGCATCCAAGATCCGGGCCTCTACGAGCTCGGCACGCTCCAGAAGGGCTCCGTGGGCAACGACGAGCTGGGCGCCTACAAGAAGACAAGCGAGCTGGGGACCCGCACCGGCTCTTATGCAGAGAATGAATAGAGGGGAGGCAAGTTCATGGCAAACTACTCGATCATCACCGACCTCAACCGCTGCACCGGCTGCCTGGCCTGCACGGTTGCCTGCAAGGCGATCAACGGCGTCGCCCCTGGCGACTTCTGGATCAAGACCCTGCGCATCGGCCCTCATCCCAAGGAAGAGGGCGATAGCTACCCCGACGTTGAGATGTACTTTCTCCCCATGCAGTGCCAGCACTGCTTCAACCCTGAGTGCGTCAAGGTATGCCCCACGGAAGCCAGCCACATCGCAGAGGACGGCACCATCCAGATCGACAAGTCCAAGTGCATCGGCTGCCAGTTCTGCGCGATGGCCTGCCCCTACGGAGTGCGCTACCTCAACGAGGAGGAGCGTGTCGTGGAGAAGTGTACCCTGTGCCAGCAGCGCACATCGCAGGGGCTGCTGCCTCAGTGCGTAGCTCAGTGCGGCGCCCGCGCGCGCTTCTTCGGCGACCTGGACAACGGCGTCGACAACTTCGAGGGCCCCGCTCACCCGGACAGCCCCGACTGCCCCTACGACGAGATGGTCATGACGCGCGTCAAGCTCAAGGACTACGTCGAGGCATACACGCCGGATGACATCCACTACCTCACGGACGTGGGCAACAGGCCCAAGCTCATGTTCCTCTTGCGCGAGGGCCGGAAGTGGAGGGAGTAACCATGGAGATCATGTGGCCCCTCATCGTCTTCACCTTCTTCGAGTGCGTGGCCGGCGGCACCTTCGCCGCACAGGGCCTGCAGACGCTGCGCGGCGAAGGCACCAAGACCCAGTTCCTCAGCGTCGCCGTCGCCCTCGCCGCCCTGGTCATCGGCGGTGTGGGTTCTTTCACCCATCTTGAGCACTGGGAGCGCGTGTTCAATGGCTTTGGACACATCACCTCCGGCATCACCATCGAGATCATCGACTGCATGGTGCTCGGCATCGCGCTCGTGGTGTTCTTCCTGATGTACCGCCGAGCAGACGACGGGCAGGCGCCCAAGTGGTGCGGCATCATGGCCGTGGTCATCGGCCTGCTGTTCCCCGTCATCATCGGCATGTCCTACCTCATGGCGTCTGTTCCCGTATGGAATACCCTGCTGTTGCCTCTGTACTACCTGTGCAATGCGGCGGTCATGGGCACCTTCGTCAACATCATCCTGAACGAGGTCAGGGCCGTGGAAGACGGCCGCGACATGCGCTTCAAGATCGCGCTGGGCATCTGCATCGCATTCACCGCGATCGTGGTCGTGTACGCGGTCTTCATCGCGTTGCTCGACAACCCCAACACCTTCTCTGACATCACCTTCTACTTCGACCCGACACTGCCCGACGTGGGCATGGTCGATGCGAGCGCCTACACCGTGGGCCTCATCGCGGGCTCCATGGCGCCGGCGTTCTGGATCGGAGTCGTAATCGTGGGCTGCCTTGCACCCATCGTAGGCATCCTGCTCGCCCGCAAGCAGCTGCTTGCCAAGAACATCATCGCCATCATCGGCGCGGCCCTGGCCTGCTCGGTCATCGGCGGCGTGATCTGGCGCGTGCTGCTCTACATGACGGCGATCCACGCCTTCCCGCTGTACTAGGGGAGGCCCCGCCCGCGGGGGCGCCGGTGCGTGCTGGCAGCCTCCGCCGGCACTGTTGTGCGAGCTCCCCGCCCGCTCAGCCCGCGGCAGGTTCTGGCCGGCCGGCCTCGGGCAGCGCGGAGAGGGGATGAATGAACTGAAGCGTACTGAAAAGGGTCCTGCTGTGTCACACCTGCCTGGCTCGCAACGGGCAGGGCCCTTGTGGAACACGCACAGTGCCCGCAGCCTGCAACGCGCAGCTGCGGGCTCGTGCAAGGCAGCCCCGGCCTGCTCCTCATGCGTGCCGAGGGCTATCGATTAGATCGGAAGGGGGACCTATGAGCGAAGATGCGAAGGCAGACGATGCCGCAGAGGAAGGCAACGCGGCTGCTGAGGCTCATGACAGCGTTCCTGGGCCTTCTGAAAAGAAAGGTCACGGCAAACCCTCTATCTCACGGAGGTCGCTTGCCATCGGAGTGGGCAGCACGGCTGCCTTGCTGGTGCTGGGAGGCCTGCGCTACGCGGGTCACAACCCTCTCAAGCGCCCGCCCGGCGGCCAGGACGAGGCAGCGCTCGTCAGCGCGTGCATACGCTGCCAGCGCTGCTTCGAGGCATGCCCCCAGCACGTCATCATCCCCGCGCGGATCGAGGACGGCCTTCTGGGCATGCGCACCCCGGAGCTAGACTTCAGCTCCAACACACCCGGCGAGCTCGACTCGCTCAAGTACTGCGACTTCTGCGCCTCCGCCAACGGCGGCGTGCCGCGCTGCGTGGAGGTCTGCCCCACGCAGGCGCTCTTCCTGCAAGAGGGCGCCACGGCCGAGAACACCGTGCTCGGCATCGCGCAGATCGACACCAACCAGTGCATGGCCTATCGCGACACAGGCTGCCGCTTCTGCTACGACGCCTGCGCCCGCGCGCGCGGCGACAAGGCCGCCATCTACCTCAACAACACCAGCACCAGCCCGCGCCCCGTGGTCGACGCCTCGCTCTGCAACGGGTGCGGCGCCTGCGAGTCCGTCTGCGTGTCGCTGCAGAACGGCTCCATCGCGGCCGGTGCCAAGCAGAGGGCGATCGTGGTCGTCCCCCAGGACGCCTAGGAGGGAGCCGCTGTGAAGAAGTTTTCGAACATCAGGACCGCTGTTGCGGCAGTCGTCTTCGTGGTGCTGGTCATCGGCCTGTTCGCCGGCCTCACCACCGGCACGCTCTCGGGCTTTGGCTGGGAGAGCTTCTCGGCCCTGTGCCCTTTGGGTGCCGTCACCACCATGCTCGCCACCAAGACCATGGTGCCGCGAGCCGTCATCAGCCTCGTCATCATGGCGGTGCTGGTCCTCATCTTCGGCCGCGTGTTCTGCGGCTGGATCTGCCCGGTGCCCGTGTGGGAGCGCATCAAGAACTTCCTGAGCTCCTCAAAGAAGCGCAAGGAGCGCGAGAAGACCAAGCGCGAGGCCGACCTCGCGATCGCGCGCTACGAGATCAGCGTGCGAGCGGACGATCATGCCTGCGCTGCCTGCGGAGCATGCCATAAGCAGCCCGCCAAGAAGCTCGACACCCGCCACGCGGTGCTCGGCGGCGCCCTGCTCTCAACGGCGGTCTTCGGGTTCCCCGTCTTCTGCCTGGTGTGCCCGGTGGGCCTCTCGTTTGCCACCGTGGTGGTGCTCTACCGGCTCTTCGCCTTTGGCGACACCACCTGGTCGGTTATCCTCGTGCCGCTGCTGCTCGTGGTGGAGGTCTTCTTCCTGCGCAAGTGGTGCACCCGCTTCTGCCCGCTGTCTGCCCTCATGAACCTCGTGGGGCGCTTCAGCCGCACCGGCCTGCCCGAGATAGACGACAGCCTGTGCCTCGAGACCAGCCGCGGCGTGCCCTGCAGCCAGTGCGCCACCACCTGCAAATACGACATCAACCTGCGCCATCCGGAGTACGGCGAGCTCAGCTTGCCCGACTGCGCGCGCTGCATGGAGTGTGTCCAGGTTTGCCCCGCAGATGCCATTAGGGTTCCCTTGGTGAACAAGCGTCGCCCGGGGAAGAAGTCCTCCACAACGGCAGGCAGCCGATGAGCGGCCCTGCCAATATCATCGACGTACTCGACGACGTGGCCAGCTCCTGCGTGGCGGTGAACCAGACTCGCTGCGCCAAGGTGCGCAACCGCAACGTCACCTGCCTCAAGTGCGCGCAGGCATGCACCTCGGGATGCATCGCGCTTGTGGGCGGCGAGCTGCGCATAGACGCCTCCAAGTGTGTGGGCTGCGGCACCTGCGCCACGGTCTGCCCCACCTGCGCCCTGGAGGCACGCAACCCCACAGATGCCGAGCTGCTTGCCGAGTGTCGCCGCAGCACTCGCGAGGGCAGTGTCACCATAGCCTGCAAGCTGCTGCTGCAGGCGCTCGGAGCGATGGTAGATGACGGCTCCTGCGCCCAGGTTGTATGTGCGGGGAGGGTCGATGAGTCCCTCCTCGTGCAACTGGCCGCAGACGGCTGTACTCAAATTAACATCGCCTGCGGACAATGCCACATGTGCAGGCAGGCGAAGGGCCTCGAGACCGTCCAGATGGTGATTGAGAACGCCCGCGCGCTTCTGCAGGCTTGGGGCTCGCCCTGCACACTCAACATACGCTTTCCCCCGGCTCTCCTGAGCGAGGGCACCATAGTATCGGATGCTAAGGCGGCTGAGGAACACTTCTTCTCTCTCTTGCGGGGTAACGCCCCCGTCAATCCTCTCTCTCCTGAGCCAGCCTTGCGTCATAGCAGCGTCGGGGACGATCCAAACGTCCCCGGCACCGGGAGCGCCCAAGGTGACCCAAACACCGCAGGCAGCGGCGAGCTCGTCGTGAGCGCCCGGAATCAAGGCGGCAGCGAAAGCAGCGCCGCATTCATAGGGGGCGGAGCTCCAGCCACCGCCCCCTCCTCTCTTGAGAGCATCGAGCTCGAGGACGCTCCCGCGCACCGGAGCGAGAAACCCCAATCCCTCACGGGCGAGGCGCTTGAGGAGGCGCTGGGAACCTTCTTCAAGAAACGCGTCAAGGTGCGCACCCATTCATCTCTGATGAAGGTTATGAAAGACGGGACCTTGCCGCACTTCCTGCCAGACCGCCGCGAGCGGCTGCTCAACGCTCTAGCCCAGCTTGGCGAGCCCTGCGCGGACTCGCTTCAAACACGCCTATGGGGATGCATGGTGATCGACGCCACCAAGTGCAGTTCGTGCCAGATGTGCGCCACCTTCTGCCCTACCGGAGCCATCAAAAAGTACCACGACGAAGACGGTACCTTTGGTGTTACACATTACCCTGGGGACTGCGTCAAGTGCGGCAGCTGCCGCGACATCTGCAACGAGGATGCTATTACGCTGCTCGACAGTGTTGCGCCTTCGTACCTGCTCGACGGTGTGGTGCACCGCTACATCATGCGCCCGCGCCCCGTGGAGTTGGGCCCACATCAGATGAAGGACACCATGCAGCAGTACATGGACATTCCCATCTACGAGCGCTAACGCCATCCTCTTCCCCCAAGCTTTGCAAGGCGGGGGCATACCTTCAGAGAGCTCTTGCCTGAGCACAAGAGCTCTCTCAGTTCCATTCACGTCGTCATCGCTGGGGACCTGCTGCGCTTGCATTGAAAAGGCGCTGTTAGACCAGGATGGAGCTCAGCCTTCGACCGTCAACATGAAGATCGCCCACCTGCCCCGCCTCAACACCATCACAGACGAGCAGCTGCACCAGATCGAGGAGCGCTTCAACGTGCGGGCCCGCGAGGGCTACCTCAGCTGATCGGCCATACCGCGCGCGGCCCTGAGGGAGGGGCGCAGAGACGGCCGGGGCCCGGAGCGGTGTGCTCCGGGCCCCGGCCTCAGCGCGATGGAGAGAGGAACGCGCTTTGAGGAACCTTACTTGGTGACCTTGACCTTGACGGTGGTCTTGGTGGCGCCGCTGGACTTGAGGGTCACGGTGTAGGTGCCGGTCTTGGCGGTCTTGGCAGCCTTGACGGTCAGCTTGGTCTTGGTTGCCTTGACGGTGAGGCCAGCCTTCTTGGCTGCGCTGGTGATGCTGGCGGTGACGGCCTTCTTGGCGCCGATGATCTTGACGCTGGCGCTCTTGCCGCGCTTGACGGTGATGCTGGACTTAGCGGTGCTCAGCACGGGAGCGGACTCGGAGACCCACAGCGTGGAGGGCTGGAAGATCCCGATGGTCTTCGAGGGCTCCTCGGCGCTGGCGTTGCCGCTGTAGTAGGAGGCGCGGGAAGAACCGGTGTAGTACGCGTAGTTCTTCTTGATAGTGTTGTCAGAAGCCAGGCCCATGTACCAGGTGTAGCCGGTCTTGGCGAAGGTGTTCAGCTTGGTGGTGTTGCTGGCGTAGACGTTGACGGTGCTTGCGCTCTGATGCGTGTAGGCAGCCAGGACGCTGTTCACCTGAGCGGTCTGGATGTGGTAGACGTTCTCCAGCCAGTAGGCGTAGGAGGCGTCGTCGTTGCCGCCGTAGAGCTCGGGGTAGACCTTGGAGAAGGCCCATGCTGCGCGGGCGTTCTTGTCGATGGTGTAGTTGCGTGCGCAGTAAAGGATAGGCGAGGAGCCAGTGGTCACGCCGACGGTGTCAGCGGCGTTCTGCTTGGTGGAGGTGCCGTAGTCGTCGCCTGCGAGGACCTTGCCGGCAAAGCCGTAGGTCTTGGCCCATGCCGCAACGCTCTCGTCGGTGAGGGCGGCGGTGTTGACGATGTCGGAGTCGATGCACAGGCCGTTGCTGGTGCCCTTGAGGGAGCCGACCTGGGTCTGGGTGTTGTAGATGATGAGGTCGACGTCCTTCATGCAGGTCTTGGAGCTGGCTGCGGAGACCTCGACGACCGGGTTGCGCTTGTAGATGTCCTCAACAATCATCTGGATGCCGCCCTCGCGGACCGTGCCCTCGCCCTCGGCGGTGCCGAAGGTGTTGGTGATGAAGGGCAGGGTGGCCATGTAGCCCATGTTGATGGTGGAGTTGTTGGAGGCGTAGACATCCTGGTTGGCGGAGTTGGCGTCGCCCGTGGTGACGCCTGCGCCGGTGTCGGAGCCCTTGGTCAGGCCGGAGGCCTGCGGCACGAAGAAGTAGGCCTTGCCGGCATCCTGGTCGATGGCGTAGAGGTAGGCGACTTTCTTTTTGGCGACCGTGCCGCCGTTGGCCTTGAGCTGGGAAGCGATGTAGAGCATCTGGCCCTTGATGGACTTCTCATAGGCGAGTGCGGAAGCAGCGGCGCTGCTGTTGTTGTAGCGGGTGTATTTGGCGGTGCCGGCGGTGAGCTTGTCAGCCGTAGCGGCCAGCTGCTGCAGGGAGTAGATCTGCGTCCAGATGTTGGAGGCGTCGTTGTTGGCGTAGGAGGGGTTATAGCCCGCGACCTTGTCTGCTGCGGCCTTGGCCAGGGTGCCGGTGCCGAAGTCGCCCTCCTTCCAGTTGGTGTACTTGTTGGCGCCGAAGATGATGTTGGGGGCGTAGTCTGCGCTCACAACGGAGACGCCGCCCACTGCAACGTCGCCCCAGGAGTTGGCGTTGCTGTGATAGGTGGTTGCCTTGGTGTAGGCAGAGGAGAGGCCGCCCTCGGTGGCGGTGCCGAGCAGGGTGTCTGCCAGGAGGTTCTGGTAGTAGGGGTTGGCGGAGGTGTTCACGCCGGAGCCCCAGATGGCCAGGCGGTTGAACTGATCGGCCTTGGCGAGGTCGGCCTTGTAGCCGGTGGTCTTCTGGCCCTCGTTGGTGCCGGCTGCAAGGTAGTAGGGGTAGGGGTCGCCAGCGCCGGCGGTGTGGCTGGGCTGGAAGTCGTAGTTCATGTTGGTGATGCCCAGGAAGTCCGGGCCGGCGGAGCCGGCACGCGCACCCATGGTGGTGAGCAGGTTGCTGTCAACCTTGATGCCCGCGCTGCTCGAGTTGATGTTGGAAGCAGAAGCCGCAAAGCCAACACCGCAGCTCAGAGCGACCATCGCGCCAGCGACGGTGCAGCAGGTGAGACCCTTGCCCAAGAACTTCGCTGCCTTGCCTTTCTTGCCCATAGGGTGTTCCTCTCTTTCTCCAAAGGGTATGTCCCGGTCGCTCCCGTCTGGTGCGCTCCTTATGAGTCCACATTAATGACAGATGAGATTAACCTTAAAAAAGAATAAAAGAGTGCCTGCGTGCGATAAACAACTAAGTTCGCGCACATCTTTCTTTAATGTTCGTTATTTGTTTCAGGTCAGCGCCCAGCGCACGCGATAGTTAGCGGATGAACTCCTTGATGCAGCCGTAGACAGCCGAGTCGATGGTGGAGCGGTGGTCCTTGCGGAACACGACGTAGAACGACAGCTCGATGCCCTCGCTCGCATCGAGGGGGACGATGCAGAGCTGCGGGCAGGCCTTGACGAAGGGGGAGTTCTTGATGACCACGCCTATGCCACCCGCGGCGATGAACTGCGCCAGCTCGGCCTCCTCCTTGCCCGCGTAGTGCCACTGCGGCAGAAAGCCGCGCCGGGCGCACATGTCCTCCCAAAACGGCAGGAAGTACGAGAGACTGTCCGGCTGGGCGAAGCGCTGGTGCCTGAGGTCCTCCAGGTAGAGGCTTGAGCGCTGCGCCAGGGGGTTGTTGGCGCTCAAGGCGATGCAGGGGCGGCAGTCGCCGATCTGGCGGTTGATGAACTGCGGGTCCTTGAGCCCGCCGAGGATGACGACGGCGTCGACGAGCCCGGCGTCGAGCGCGGGCGAGCACGACTCGCAGGCCAGCTCCTCGATGGTGAAGGCCTGGTGGGGCAGGCGCCTCTTGAGGCTGAGGAGCAGGGCCTCTGAGGAGAACGGCACCCCGCGGGGGCCGTGGGAGGCCAGCGCGACGGTGTAGGGGCGCTCCTCGGCGATGAGGTGGGCCTCCTCTGCAGCGATACGCTTGATCTCGATGATGTCGTTGATGATGCCGCGGGCGAGCTCGGCGGTCTTGTCTCCCAGGGGCGTGGGCTCGATGCCGCGGCCCTTGTGGGTGAAGAGCTTGCCGCCCACCTCCTTCTCGAGGTTGGCGACGGAGCGCCCCAGGACCTGCCGCGACGTGAACATGGTGTTGGCGGCTGCAGAGTAGCTCGCTGCATCGTAGACGGCCAGGAAGTGCATGAGCTGGGTGTCGTTCAAGGCTTCGTCCTCGCTTTGCGCGGTGTCCTGCTGAGCACGGCTGTTGCCCTGGAACCTGCAGCAGATTTGCTGCAGGAGCCGCTCTTGGGCAACTAGGTCGATACTCAAGCGCGAATGATAAT
>JBJEHN010000105.1:0-3512 GCA_051876105.1 Coriobacteriales bacterium
GTTTGAAAGCACCAACGTCGCCACCACCATCGACCGCGACACCCTGCGCGCCAAGTTCGGCGAGCTGAAGGCTGCCATCACCGTCAACTACGACTTCAAGAACGCAGACGTCGTAGAGACGAACATCCCCCAGGACGCCAACGGCAACTATGCCATCACGCTGACTCCCACAGTCAACCAGCTGCTCGACCTCGAGGAGGGCAAGCTGAGCGCCAGCGAGCTCTTCGGCGTGGACTCGGCCATCTACGCGTTCTTCACAAACGCATACAAGACCACCAGCTCCATCGCCCTTTCTGCCAAGAGCTACACGCAGGACCAGCAGGCCACGATCATCACGCCGGGCCTCATCAGCTCGGTTACCGTCAACGGCAAGGCGGCGCCCACGGCAAGCATCGTGGACCTGGGCTCCAACGGCAAGAAGACCGTGGTGGTGGAGCTTGGCAACGGCAACTCCAAGACCTTCACGACCACCTTTGACAATGTCAAGCCCACGGCCAACGTCAAGAGCAACAAGACCTACAAGAAGGGCTATGTCTTGAAGGTGGCCGACAAGACCAGCGGCGTGAAGTCCATCAAGCTCAACGGCAAGGCGGTCAAGGTTGCTAAGGGCACGACGAAGAAGGCGCTGACCAAGGCGGGCAGCAACAAACTCACCGTTACCGACAAGGCCGGCAACGTTCTCAATGTCAGCTTCAAGGTGAAGTAGGCCCGGCCACGGCGGGGCCTACTGTTCGATGTCGCGGCGCAGGGTGGCAGCCAGGGCGAAGAGCTCCTTGCGGGAGTGGACGTCGCACTTGCGGTAGATGCTCTTCATGTGGGTGTTGACGGTGCTTTCGGCCACATGGAGCTCGGCGGCGATGGCCTTGGCGGTCTTGTGCTGCAGCACCAGGCGCAGGGTGTCGGTCTCGCGCGGGGAGAGCATGAGCATGCGGCGCATCTTCTCGCAGAGCTGCTCTTCGATGCTACCTTCCTCAGCCGTGGCGGCATCCCCAGCGGCACCTGCCCCGGCGCCCCCGCCGCCGTTGCCAGGCGCACTGCCCGCCTCTGTAGCGGCTGCGCCGTCATCCGCATCCTCAGGCCCGTTTTCGATGGGGGAGGGCTTGCGCCTGGCGAGCGTGGCGGCCATGGTGACGTTGACGATGAGCGTTGCCGCAAAGGCCAGCACGATGGTGATCGCCAGCAGCGGGAGCTCGTCGCTGGAAAGCCTGAAGAGGTCGCTGCCCCGCATGATGAGTATGCTCACCACGTTGCCCAGCCCCACCACGCCCACCAGGTAGCCGGCTGCGTAGTTGATGATCCCCAGGTGCTTGGCCTGCACGAACTCGATCACCATCAGCCAGATGAACATCTCGAGCGTGATCTTGGCCGCGATGGTGGGGAAGTTGTCGTTGACGGGCAGGCTCACGAACTCCAGCCCCGTCACCAGCAGCGTGCCCACCAGCACGGCCGCGATCACCGCAAAGGCGAAGACGCTGGCGTTGCTGCGCAGCTTGCGCTTGGGGCGGTACAGCGCCGCCAGCCCCAGCATGAGCACCATCACGCTTATATAGATGAGCACGCGGTGCCAGGGCGGATACTCGAAGGAGGCGTCGACCGGGTTGGTGAGCGAGATGATGACCGTGCCCGCGTAGAGCAACAGCACCGCGGGGACGATGAGGTTGAGCGGCAGCTCGCTGAAGGGCGAGCGCCGCAGCAGGTGGTTCTTCTGCTTTTGCGTGAGCGCGTACACAGCCAGCAGCGCGGAGACCAGCGGGAAGACGAGCGCAAACGGCCAGGCGTGCAGCTTGAGCCCCAGGCGCAGCGCCGTGATCGCACAGAACACCACATACGAGAGGACGAAGTCGAAGGTGGCCCGCCGCACGCTCACGTTGACCAGCTGGTTGCTCCAGAACACGAAGTGGATGGGCACGAAGTGCGCCGAGAGCACCACGCCCACACCCAACATCAAGAACGAGAACGAGTTGCTGAAGTCGCAGGCGATGAGCAGCAGCAGCCCCACGGAGCCCAGCATGCCGGAAAACGAGATGGCCGCCTGGCTCTGGAGCAGCTGCGAGAGGATCTTGCGGCGGTCGAGGACCAGCGCCATCGTGACGATGAAGAGCACTGCCGCGTACAGGAAGTAGAAGTGGTACAGCACCGGCTGGCCCTCTTTGTGGAACGAGAACGTGAGCGGGTAGAGCAACTGGTTGTGCACCGAGGGCCATATCATGGCCATCCCCAAGATGCAGCAAATCTGGTGCTTGTGGGCCTCAAACCACTCTCTCATCACCCGCATCCCTCCCGCCACGAGTACTAGTCCCCAGTTTTATCCCATAGACGCACCCTCCCCACCTCCCCAATTCCGAGAAAAAAACTGGGGAATTATGCTCTGCGGACCATAATCCCCTGCTAATGATGGGACGTTTGGCCCTGGCGGCCCTCCCATAATCCACGCTGCCCAGAAAAGGATGAGCACCAAAAGGAGGAGGGGTAGCCGTGGATGCAACACCTGCAAGCAATGACTTCTCGCAGCGCCTGGCGCAAAGCTCAGTGGACACCGAGGCCATGCAGCGCCTCAACCAAGACATCGACTTCGACTCCCTGGAGAACTACGAGTTCGGCGGGAAGCTGGCCAGCCAGATCGGCGCGGACATGTCTATGGACGAAAAGGAGCGCAGCCGCAGCGCCGAGGAGCTCGAGCGCGACGCCAAGCGCGAGGCAGCGGCCCGCCCCCAGGACTGGCGCGCCAAGGTGGCAGGCATGAGCCACGACGAGCGCGTCCAGGCCACCCTCGAGTGCCTCGAGCGCAAGAACAACCAGAAGGAGATCAAGTACGACCTCCTGGACTTCTGCAAGCAGGAGCGCACGGAAGACGAGGTCGAGGAGTTCCTCACCAACCACAAGCAGTTCGCAGACGGCTACCACACCGCCAGCAAGTACCTGCTGTTCTTCATGCGCACCGGCGGCATCGACGAGCTGGAGTACACGGAAGACGGCGAGCGCGTCACCGAGGAGATGTGCCAGGCCCTGATCGAGGGCGGCGCCACCGAGGACGAGGCCGCCGAGCTCACCGCCGAGTGGCACTACCTCACCACGCAGGCCGGCGCGGAGGCGATGGAGCGCTTCGACCCGGTCGCGCGCACGCAGAGCATGCTCACCAGCCAGAAGGCCTCGCGCCACGCGAGCTTCAAGCGCCTGCTGGAGTTCTGCACCACCCCGCGCTCCCTCAAGGAGATCACCGATTTCATGGCCGGAGACCCGGGCCTGGAGATAAACGCGCAGACCGGCGTCATGGGAATGCAGCCCAGCGCCTACATCGGCAAGCTCGACGAAGCGGGCGCGCTGACGTGGAACGGCGGCTGGCAGACGACGCAAGGGGGGTTGGAAGTACTGAAGACACTGCAGTTGGACTAGAGGAGGCGCCCGCCCAAGGCGGGCAAGGACTTACGAAAGGAGACCACATGGCATCTGCCGAAATGACACGCCGCAACTTCGTCAAGCTCTCTGCTGTTGCAGGCGCTGCCTGTGCGGTT